>NZ_JADEXP010000042.1 GCF_015207065.1 Leptolyngbya cf. ectocarpi LEGE 11479
GCTAAGAGTATCTGATGGCCTGATCGAAAGCATTCAGAAACTGATTGAAAATCCTCGGCAACCGCAGCTTGCAGTGATTGAGATTGTGGAGGCTCTGAGAGATGCCATCATTCAGTCCTTATCAGCAGTAGAAAATGTGGCTCTGGGGCTATTAGATATTGTTGGAGAAGCGATCCAGCAGCTTAAAAATTTGCTGAATGCTGAAATAAAAATCCCCTTTATTTCAGACCTGTTTAAGCTGCTTGGTGCAGGTAAGCTAACGGTATTGAATTTATCTACTTTGCTGCTGGCGATTCCAGCCACAATAGTATTCAAGCTAACTACCAATGAAAAGCCATTTACCGATGTTGTGCCGCTTGAGCCAAACGATC
Source organism: Leptolyngbya cf. ectocarpi LEGE 11479 (assembly GCF_015207065.1). Classification (GTDB taxonomy): domain Bacteria; phylum Cyanobacteriota; class Cyanobacteriia; order Phormidesmidales; family Phormidesmidaceae; genus Leptothoe; species Leptothoe ectocarpi. Next base: position 372 of record NZ_JADEXP010000042.1, read on the forward strand.
AGGCGCAGGCAACGTTGGTGGCACTAACAGATACACAGCCTGATGACAATGATGACGAACCCAGCAAGTTAGAGTTAAAGCGACAGGCATGGTTTACGGCGGTTACCACTTTTTCAGATTTATGGGTTCAAACCTGCAATATACAGTTAGATCCTGATCCTTTGGGGTTTGATGACGCACCAGACTTAGCCCCGCATAAAAAGGTATTTGAATATCTTGCTTTGACTGGTAGTCTCATCAGCTGGGGGTTCAGTGTGCCTTTCACACGATCAACAGATTTCAAAGACAAACCGGTAGAATCTACGGAGACACTATCGTGGATCTGGAGTGGAGGCTTGGTGTTTATGGATCTAGTTACGCTTCTTGTTGGTACATTTAGCCCTAATAAAGAACCACAGCGGATGAGACGTTTCAATGATACAACCATCATTATTTGGGCTTTGGCCAGTTTGGGTGATTTGATTCTGGCTCTTGCTTCTTTGTCGATCGCAGAGAAGAGGGCAGACGAAAAGTCTCCAGATACCACAGGGGTAAGCATAACCTATGAGATATTCTCTCGGTTTTCGGACTTTGCTTCTCTGGCAAGACTATCCGCTAATCCAGCTAAGCCTGAAACAATGGTTATTCCTATGACGATCCAGACCGTTACCAACTTCATCGTTTGGGTGTCAATCCTGGGATTCGGTAGTACGTTAATAGGACTAGATTTCAGAGCTTTGAACGAATTGAACTAAGCATAGCAACTGAAAGAAAATAAGAAAAAGCGACTGGCTTTTTCCTGTGTCAGTTGATGAGGTACTGAACCTAGGCTGCCCATGACTACTCTGAGTAGGGAATGATTGGGCATTCTAGGTTCTGGTGCTTTCACTATGAAGACGCTAGCAGCCTATTTGATTTTCCTAAATAACAGGAAAAATAAACTATAAAACACTACAAATCGCTCATCTCGTCTGCTGCTGCGCAAGGTTAGGCGTCAAAGTCAGAAGCTTTGTCCGTGTCCGCCTCAGAATTAAACTGGGATCTCCTGCGTCAAGGAATCTATGAGCAAGGTGCGGTCCCCAAAATTTATTGGTGAGGTATTGAAGTCGCAGCAAGGACCGTACCCTACAGCTTGCTGGCTTTTAGATCAGTTTAAATATTTTTCATCCAAATCGCCCCCTCGTTCGTATTGATAGTTAAGGAGGTAACTATTGAATGATATGAGGAGGTTCACGTTGGACGTCAAGGCTTGGTGTATAGAGCGATGGCTTTGTGGTGGTTTGTCTATTTTAGATACAAAACATTCGACAAATGCTAAAAATTAAAGTCATCCAAGTTTAACTATTATTCGTATCCGTAACTGACAATCAATTGTATTCGTATCCAGCTTTATGCATACGTGAAAATCTCACGTACAGGATTGCCATTGAAAAGCAATTGTTTGTCTATTTTTTGTGCTCTACCTCAAAAAGAATGTTTGAAACAACACTTATGAGCCTCTAATAAAGGCGTTTAAGTGTGTCAATATCCTCTCACTCTAGATTCCAAAAACATTTTTTTCATGATTTCTGGAATCCAAACAACATAAGTGGAAGTAATCTTCTGCGTGGCTCTTTAAGGACCTAGATAAACCTTGTCCACGTCCAGAACTGGAGTTTTTCCGTAGAGGAAGCTACAGGTTTCAACTTGGACGTGGTTGACCTCTAAAGAGTACGCCAATTTATTTAAGCCAAATCAATTTCAAGCCCGAGAGTTTTCTTCAGAGAAGACGCTGGTTTTGATGTGGTCAAGGCTCAAATATCGATAGCTCACAACAATTCACAACAGGAAAATCCCATGACAGTCAATGGTGTCGCCATTATCCCCACACAGGATGTCAAAAATCTATCTCGTCTCTCAAAATGTTTTCAAAAGCTACGGATTACTGGCAATAAAGGCGTTAAGCTATGCCTGAGTTCTTGCTTATCTTTAGCAAGTATATTGGCCATTTCAGCTGAAGCGATGGCGCAGCCTCTCCCTGGGAGAATCGCCACACCGGTTTCCGTCGATGAGATCGCTCAGACTGCCCAGCCCCCTACCCCAGAAACAATTCCAACAGAGACAGGAGCTGCTGCGCTCCGTCTGCAACCCTTCTTCAATCTCAACTACAACGAAGGTGCTGGCTTCAGGGGCTTTAGTAGCTTTGGTGGTTTTCTCCCGCTGTTTCAAACGCCGGGGCAAAATGTCACCTTTATTGATGGCCGTGTGAGTGTAGATAATACCGGCGACTTTGGCGGTGGCTTGCAAGCTGGCTACCGAGCCCTGCTAAATGACAACACAATATGGGGTACTTATGCTGGGCTAGATGCTCGCAGTACGGGCGATCACACCTTTACCCAGGCGAACATTGGCACTGAGCTACTAGGAGATAACTGGGACTTAACCTTCAATGCCAACCTGCCTTTGGATAATGCCCGTCAGGTGGTTGCCAGCGAGACCCAAGCCATAAACCCTCAGTTTGTCGGTAATCAATTGGCATTTGATGAGCAGCAAGTTGATCAGATACAAGCTGCCGTCACCACCGTGTCACTCGACGGTGGCCTTGAGCTGTTTGACTTTGGTGAAAGGAGTAGCTTGTGGGGGCGAGGCGGCGTGTATTATTTGGGGGGAGAAGCCTCTCAAACTAGTTTAGGTATTCGGGCCTCACTGGACTACCGCGTTCAAAACAACTTGCGTGTTGGTCTAGGCGTTCAGAATGACGGTGTATTTGGAACGAATGCGGTCTTTTCAGTGAGTGCGTTGTTAGGAGCCCCAGCAAAACGTCCATCTGATACGGAAGAGAATTCACAAGCGCGGCTGTGGGCCAGAGCAGGAGAACCCATTGCGCGTACCAATACTGTTTTGGTCGAGGAACGAACGGATGTTTCGATTCTCGAAGCCAGCATTATTGCTATAAACCCAGATACGAACCAGGCTTTTGTTTTCCATCATGTCGACCCGACTACAGGGGCAGCCACAGCGACGGGTACGTTTGAAGCGCCGCTCGATACTATTGCCAATGCCACTACTATTGCCACAGCCAACGCCGACAACATTATTTATGTGCAGGCGGGTGATGCAGGCGGTGCCTTTACACTGCCAGATGGGGTAGACGTGCGCTCAGTAGGGCCTACCCAGCTGTTAAATACTCAGTTTGGGGAAGTGATATTGCCAGGATCTGGCAGCGGCAACTTGCCAACCGTCAGCGGCACGGCAACCATCGGCAACAACTCATTGGTCTCAGGCCTGGCGATTGATCCGGCGGGGGCCGATGGCATTGTGGCGAATGGTGAGGGTATTGCGATTGAAGATAATACCATTACCAATGCCAATGTCGGTATTAACCTGCCTGATATTGATGGCACGGTGGCGATTGTTCGCAATCAAATCTCGAATACAACTGACGATGGCATCTTCTTTGGTGTCCTTAACGGAATGGATGATACTACCGTGGACGTCGCCGATAATACCTTCGATACTATTGGTGAAAATGGCATTGAATTTGAGGGGATTTTTGAAGACGCCACTGCCAATATCACTGTGACCAACAATCAAATTACCGATACTCAAGAAGATGGTATTTTCATTGATGACATTGCAGGTAATGGTGCTGCAACGATTACGATTGCAGATAATACCTTGAACACCATTGGTGCAGAGGGTATTGAATTTGACTTAATTGTGGAAGATGCTACTGCCAATATCACGGTGGCCAATAATCAAATTACGGATGCTCAATTCGACAGTATTTTCTTTGACGACATTGAAGGTAATGCGGTTGCGACGATTACGGTTTCAGACAATGTGATTGATGCCGTAAATGTAGATCCGCTGATCGCAGGGGGGGATGGTATCGAGTTTGACAATATTGAAGACAATGCCAATGCCACCATTACCGTCGCCAATAATCAACTTAGCAATATACCCTTTGAAGGTATTGAGTTTAGTGACATTGAAAATGATGCGATCGCAACGATTACCGTTGAAAACAATCAAATTAACAGTAATGAGACCGGGATTGAGTTTGACAATATTGAAAACCGTGCCAACGCGACCATTGCTGTGACCGGCAATACGATTACTGTTGCTAATGAAGAAGGCATTCTCTTTGATGACATTGAAAACGATACCGTGTCAAATATCACCATCGCAGAGAACAACATTCTCAGCGCGGGAACAGAAGGCATCGAATTTGACGTTATCGAAGATAATGCCGATGCTACTATTAACATCCTCAACAATCAAGTCTCGAACGTAGGAGAAGAGGGCATTGTCTTTAATGACATTCAAGAAAATGCCACGGCAGATATTACAGTGACGGGTAATACCATTACCAATGCCGGTGATGACGGGATTGAACTCACCTTAATTGAAGATAATGCCAACGTCACTGCGACTGTGACCGACAATACGATTACCAATCCTGGCGCTGATGGCGTGCGAATTGAGCATACGGCTGATACAGACGTCTGCCTGGCACTCGATAACAACAGTGTTACCACTCCTGGCGGCGATGGCTTTGAACTCGTGAGCAATGGGGCCGGTCAGTTTCAAGTGATTGACCAGGCAAATGTTACCGCCAGGAATGTTGGTACCTTTAACCCCGACGATATTGACACCAATGCGGACTTTGTAGAGGGTACGGCGGGAGTCGCTCCTTGCCCCTGATGGCTGTGAGGCCTAGTTACACAAGATAAACCGCGTCCAGATCCACAGTTTTTCCTTAAGCTAAAAATCCGGGTTTCAAATTGGACGTGGTTTAGCCACAAATTAGCTTTTTCTACTCTTTTTGAATGTCGCCTTTCGCTCTATTTAATGGAAAAATACAGCTTCTCGAAGTGCTTCAGTAGTATTTTGCTTTAAATACTCAATAGCCTTTATTACAATCTGAGGATCGCCGTATCTTAATCTGAAGTGTTCGGATGTCTTGGTAAGAGCCTTTTCGCGTGTGTAAATTGGTATTCCGTCGATGTATTCCATAACTCCATGCTTTATGCAAGATGGCTTTAGATTGCCATGATTTTGTCTGTATAACGATTGCGGTCAGAGGTTGCCAGCAACTTTTTCAATGGATTAAAAACCCTTCAACAATCCGCTGCACTGCAGTTGTTAGCTGTTTATCGTTAAATGGCTTCAAATTGATTGATTACGAACTTATAGCGACCGACGAAAGAAGACTGATGGAGAGAGCTTGAAAAAATCAGACAGTTTTTCAATGTGCTCCACAGTAAATTTACGCTGGCCATTAAGAATTGCGGAAATAATTGACTCAGTTTTGAAAACGTTGACTAAATCTTTTTGTTTAAGCCCTAACTCATCAATTAGAGCCTTGAGTAATTCAACACCATATAAATCTGGAATGAATACATGCTCATCTTCATATTCATGAACAAGTATACCTAATACGTTGATGTAGTCTTGCTTCTCTGGCGTTATTTCACCAGAGTCAAGTAAAGTATCAATAACTTCTTGAACTGCAAATAGCTCCTCCTCCGACTTAATAGGACGAGGTGGAAACTTTTTCAGAAGCTCAATGTAACTACTGGAGTCAGTCGCAAACATAATTCTCTACGCCCGTTATTGGCGGCGACCCAATTATATGAACTTTACGCCCGTTATTGGCGGCGACCCAGTAAAATCCTACTTGTACCAAATGTCTTTCTTCCAATCATCCTTGTCATATTCTGCATGAGTGAGAACATTACGGATGAAAACTTTTTGGTATGTGTAATCAATGAAGGCAATCAAGCGGTATTTATTACCACCAACATTGAAAACTGTAAAGTTCTCAACCTGATCAGCAGAAGAGAAAATCTCACGTAACTCTACAAGATTTTGCCATTTAGCAGTAATCGTTAGCTTGTACCAAAGAAGCAAACTAGTTTTTGAATCAGGATGCTTCTCCCAGAACTCTACAAGGCGAGAACGAGTAATGATATGCATAAGTACTGACGTCAGAGTAAGGCATAGTAAACCTCCACGTGATGCATAATCATTTGGTTACTTTACTTAACCGAAGATTTGGCCATCTGTAGCTATTTAGTCGTTTGCCAATTCACTACGAATCAATCTTAGCGAATTGCGAAGTTCAATGCAACATTAGTAAAACTAGGATTTTTAGGGCGACTCCGAAACGCATGATGATTGCCCTTACCATGAGGCGCAGACAGACAGCTAATGTGGAGCTGAGCGGCGGTCAATATTTTGGGATCGATGCCTGGATTGTAAATTCCGTCCGCTCCTGCGTAGGGTTAGGCAGCAGGGGAACCAGACATTGCCTATATTAGAAGCTATGCTAGGTCGTGAATGGGTTCATAAATTCAAATTTTCAACTATTCGTTAACTAGAGCCACTTTGCAGCAGTTGCTTTTCACTACTAATTTTTACGCGCAGTAGCTGTCCCAGTCGTCTGGCCAAAGAAGTATCCAAGAATTAGAAGAAAAGCATTATTTAGTATGTCTGATGGTGGAATGTTAAAAAACAAAGCACAAATTTGCGCGATTGTTATCATAATTAGCAGAATTATACCTGTGATCGTAGCAGCTGATTCTCTTTCCAAAAAAGAAAGAAATACTTTTGAACGTCGTTCGAGCATCTCCATTTTAGTAATTTCGTATTCTCTTTTACTCTTTTCTATTTCTAACGCCTCCTCAACCTTGGTGGACTGCTCTCTTAATTTCTGAGCTTCATCTTCAAGCGTCTGAAGCTCATCAACCAACTTTAAGCGCAACTCATCATCACCGACTTTTTTGTTAACCAAATCTCTTAGAGACACAATCTTTTCTTGGCTCCTAAGAAGATTTATCCTATCTAAAATCATCTTCTTTCGACTAAGAACTAGAGGAAGTACAGTTACTTTTGTACTTGCACCAAGAAGGCTGAACTCTGCAACTCCCAAAGCTTCAGGAGCTTGAATAATGCTATTCGCAGTCTCTAAATACTGGTCAAGCTGCTCTAATGTGTAACTTTCAATTTGCTCTTTGCTCAACCCTGCCTCTGCAAGTACCTTTTCATAGTTTCTTAGTGTCTTATCATCTTGTACGGTTGATTTTATATTGTCAGTAGCAATATCAAAAGCTCCCATGGGTACCTCCTTGTACACAGATATTAATACACAGATATTAGCGGGTTGGGTATGCTTCAGGTCATGTTTTATCGGTATAAGGCTCTAGCCAATTCCTTTAGACTCTATAAATCCTAAATAGGATATCAAGGTGCAACTTTATCTGTCTAACGAGGAGCTGAGCGGCGGTCGGTATTTTTGCATCGATGTTTAGTTGTATATTCCGTCCGCTCCTGCGTAGAGTTAGGCAGCAGGGTCTGGTGCATTATCCGCCGCTTTGAGGGATTTATGAAGGTAGTGCGTTCCTCAAAATATATCGATAGGCAAATAGACGTTGCAGCAGGGGCCGGACCCCGCTGCTTTCTTGACTAGGGAACGAAGAGAGTATTAGTCGTCAAGCGGAATGATTTGGAAGCGGTGCTATCTCACCCTACCTGGCTAAAGAAATCTATCCATCCTCTTGCTAACGCTACTAGAGAAATACTGACAATATGCCCTAGTTGTTTAGAACAGCTAAGAACCTATCTGCAATTTTCTTAAAACCTTCACTACTTGGGTGAAAGTCATCTATTGGGTTCGTATTAAAGTCACTCTTACTAGCTGCGTTTCTACAGTCCACATAAAAGAATCTTCCTTCGAAATTTGGTTGAGCTTTAACTAGTCTAATTAGCTCATCATTGAAACGATCAATAATGTATTTTATGACCTTGAACATTGTATTCTCATTGTCAATATTATTTCTTGCCTTCATTGGAGCCCCAAGGATGAGCCCTGATTGCGTAGGGATTACATAATCGTAGCCATGACAAAGGATTTTTATGCTATTGAACTCTGCCTCTTGCGTAACCCTCTCAAATATTTCTTGATAAAGATCCATAACGAATTTGAGTCTGTTATCTAAATTGTCTTGAATAATATAATCCTTGATTTCTTCATCCTCGATTTCACGTTGGCTATCCGCATCAGAAAACTTCACGATGAGATCTTCAAATCCTTGACCTTCATCGAGTAAGTCATTTCCTCCTCCACTTAACATAAACCAGGATGGTTTCACATCTCGCAAAGCCTGGATGTATTCTGCTTCACGTACCATTTCCTCTAATCTAGCCCCTGCATTACCTAGGCTAAAAACTGCATAGGGATTGTCCCTATTAAAGATGAAATTCTTGCGAGGTTCAAATATTTGGTCAATGATATCGTTTCGCACCAACGGGTATTGAAACCATGAATCTCCCTCAGAGACAATCTTGACAAGATCCCATTGAGTTCTTTCAAATAACTGTACTTTTCGGTCATAACGCTTTTGCCGCCAGGTCTTTAAGGCTTCATGAAACCTCTCGGTCAAGTTATTGTCAATTTCGCCACCTGGCGGAATGGCGATTTCGTCAGTATTGATCCGAATCTTTGGCGGTAAAGATTGACCCATGTCAAGCATTCCTGGAGGTTCTGGAGACTCCTCCATGTCACTTTGCGTGATCAATTTAAACAACCGCTCAATTGTCTGTTCTCCATCCGCACCATCGTCAAGACCTTCGGAAATGATGGAAATCAGCTCATTAATTGTAATTTTCTCTGCCATGTATCTAGCCTCTACTGAGTAAGTGAAAACCTACCAAACGCTAATGGCCTAGTAGCAAAATTTTGTGTGAGTTGCAGTATCATCGAGTGTCTTACACAGTTATATGTTACACAATTTCGTAACAACCCGAAAGTATCACGGAAAGGTGATTTTTCCCTTCTAATTTCTAGAAAATTAAACTTCATTCAGCCTCTAATTCACAAAATCTTGTAGATGCTTCCAAAGTCTCTGACTTCATGGAGACTCTTGAATTTAGAAGAAGTGAAATTCTGTTTCAGGTTTAGCGTAAGCATTTACAACGAATGAAATGGCTCAGACCTGGCCAAACGTTTTCTAACAAGGCAACCCGTCCGTGGGGAAAAGCTAAGGCTCGATTGTTCCAGCAATTGGCTAAAAATAGTCTTGATTGCTGAGTGGTATGAGAGGGTAGTTGAGCAATTAACTGAGCACGGCCATTTTCCTTGAAGATGTGAGTCCAATCATTCTTATCAACATCTTTGACAAAATCTTGATCTAGTTTCCAGATCTTATATCCAGATAAATCTAAAAGAGAGGCTTCTGAAATCAGGGCAGCAAGAGAACCAGGATAGGCTTTATTTACACCTGGAGTAATATGCTGGGAAATGGCATTACCTAAATCTTTGCTAATCTTTTCTGACTTCCCAGAGCGATGAGCAACTAAAGAGGTTTGCTGACCTCCGGAAACCGCAAAACAATTATTAGTATTGTTAGACTCGATATCGATATCGTGTAACAAGGAAGTAACATAGAAATGCTCAATATCTAATTTTTTATATACTTCTTCCACTTGAGAAAGTGCCATGCCAAAAACAAAAGTTCTTAATGAATGAGTAATGATTTCAGGTGAAAGTTTACTTAAACATTCTTGTTCGGCTTCCCGTGCGATTTTAGAATCAGGGACAGTGATGGACTCTAAATCGATTTTCCCTGTGCCATTGGGATAAAGCCCTAGCTTGTAGAGCAGTCCACCCAAAACAAGTTCAACAGCAGTTTTTATGATGGGTGTAAGTAGAGATTTTTTTTCTGCTGCGAGTAGAGCTCCAGAATTATTGGATGCCCACTCTAATGATCCTATTGGATGTTGCTGATCTGATGATGTGTTCATCAATCTCTCTTGCGAGCCAGATAGCTTATGCACTAAGGGTTATAACTTTACTCGGTGTTACAAGCGGACTGGCCAGTACTATATGTTAACTATGCTGAGGAGTGATCGCCTAATAATGAACCTTCAGAAAGGGAGCTTTAAGGGAAGAATCCAAAATTGCTGCAAATCCCTTTTGCTAGGCCAGCAATTGCAATGGTGCCTCCAAGAACAACAAGCCCAAACTTTAAAGGAGTGACATACTTCTTAAGTTCAAGTAAATCAGCTACTGAAGTCAACGCTAATATTTGGATCCCACCCTCTGTCAGGTCTACTAAAATCGCTAATAGGGCAGGCAGTATTAGATAGGCACCATATTTTGGAAAAAAACGCAGTGCGGTGCCAGCAAAGAGGTAGCCGTAGGATAGAGGCAATGCAACATCTAATGTTGCGGTAATCCAAACGTGGGCTTTCCTTTGCCTTGCATCCATTTCTTCTATCTTATCTCGAGCTTTGTTCGGACTAGAGATTCTATCAAGGAGGGGCAAGTGGAAGCGACTAGCTACCATTAGAATGGTAAGCATCAGGAGCACCGTTAATGCCAAAGCACTCCATAATTTTATGTCTTGAGTTATCCAAGCTTTTCCAATAAGTTCCATACTTTGACCTGCAAAGATCTTTTTTAATAGCTTTAAACCCAGTCACCTTCGACACCAGTACTAAGAATTTCTATGCTCTTGAGCAGCCAGTAAAGGGAAAAGGACCATATACCCGCCCATTCGATCCATAGAATGAGCTGCTCCCCAATAATACTAGTCCCAGTGAACAGTCTCACTAACAGGACAAGACCAATAAAAATCGGCATCAACCACATGGCAAACTTAAAAACTCCTTCCCAGAAACGCTTCTGCGCTTCGTTTTTAATGCGTTTGACAGTGTTCATAGCTGTGAGAACATTGACTGCCGTAATCGTCAAGAAGAATAACACAGCCGAGGCCACGTGGAGCGATACAGGTAGACCGAACAACTTAGATGCTTGGAATGGTTGAAAGTCTTGGGTAGTCTTCTCACAAATCTCTACTAGCAGTTGGGTTTCGGGCCAGCTAGTTGGGAAGAAGGCGACACCAGCAAGGAAGACACCAGCAAAGTTTAGCAACCATTCTTCCAGAGAGTTAAAACCACTGTAGATAATCAAACAGGCACTGATAGCAGTCAAAAGACCAACAAACAAATCTCGATATCCCCCTTCAAGTGCAGTACACTCCAACCCCGGCCCAGCATGGTAGTAGGCACTTAGAGAGTTTTGAACGTCCAAAGGCTCTGAAAGCCACCACAAGCTGTTCAGTCCACCAAACACAAGCAACGGCGGCAGAATAAGACCTAAGCCAACCATCGACCAACGTAGTGCGACATAGGTGTGCAAGATATGGTTTCCCAATTTCTCAGGAGAGGCATTGACTTTCTCAATAAATGCAACAAGGCGTGTGATGGGATTCACCATAATTAAAGATCGCTAACTTAATTAGAACTAGAAAGTTGCTAACACAAAATGACTGTCTAACTATGACTTATCCAGACTTTGTCTGGATAAATACCCCCCAGTCGGAGTTATCCAGAAAGTTTCTGGATAATCACCCTATAGGCGTATCGCCCAGAAAATTTCTGGATAATACCCTCAGATTCGGAGTTATCCAGAAAGCTTTAAGGTATCTTTACTGGTTCAAATGAACTATTGAGTGATAATTGCTACATAGGAGTTCTATGATTTTTATGTAGTCATTCATATGCAACCTAAGCCGAGGACCTTACTGGAAGCTGTCCGTGATGCTATTCGTATAAAACATTACTCGTATCGAACCGAAAAAAGTTACATCAACTGGATTAAGCGATATATTCGATTTCATGACTGGCGGCACCCCAGAGAGATGGGAGGTCCAGAAATTGAAACCTTTCTAACGCATTTAGCCGTTACAGAAAAGGTTGCTGCATCGACTCAAAATCAAGCGCTGAGTGCCTTACTATTTCTGTACCGTACCGTTCTGCAGCTAGACCTAGACCTGAATCTTGATGCAGTTAGGGCTAAGCGCTCTCAGTACATTCCCACGGTTCTATCAAGAGAGGAAGTAAGAGCCGTTATTCAGCAACTTTCAGGTGTCTATCGCCTGGTGGTACAGCTCTTATACGGATGTGGCTTCAGGCAAATTGAATGTCTACGGCTCAGGGTTAAAGACATTGACTTTGCTCAACATCAAATTGTTGTTCGGCACACCAAAGGCATGAAAAGTCGGGTGACCATGCTACCTGATCTGTTGGTAGTGCCCTTACAAGAACATCTGCAAAGTGTTAAACGGTTGCATAACCAGGATTTAGAGAGAGGTCAGGGAGCTGTTGATTTGCCATTTGCCCTGGCTAAAAAGTATCCCAATGCCTGTCGGGAATGGGGTTGGCAATATGTGTTTCCTTCGGGAAAATTCTCTAAAAACCCTCGAACAGGTCAGTGGCAGCGTTATCATCTGCATGAAACAGGTTTGCAAAAAGCTGTTAAACAAGCAGTCCGTCAAGCGGGTATCCATCAGAAAGTTGGCTGCCATACATTTCGCCATAGCTTTGCAACTCATTTGTTACAGAATGGCTATGACATTCGCACGATTCAAGAATTGCTCGGCCATAAAGACGTTAAGACAACAATGATTTATACCCATGTGCTTAATCGTGGCGGACATGGAGTAAGAAGTCCATTAGATTCGTAATCAACTGCAACATTTTTGGCTTGACTTCACAAATGTCTTAGCGGTACCTTAGTTCTCACGCCCTTGTGGGCATGACCACAAAGCTCAATATTTAGCACCAGCGGTGCGGTGTTGACACCACCGCACCGCTGGCTAACCCCGGCTGGGTCTAGCAGTCCGAGGCTTGGGATACTTTATCCTATTGCTGCCCCGGTTTGCATCACATAATCGGGGCAGCTAAATTTGAGCTTTGGTTTCTTACCAAACGTCTGGAGACCAAAGCTTATGTTTCTCGATATTACCCAGGGCGCAGTTGCGTCCACACTATCTGTCGGCACCGATCCGCTACCCGATCATCAATACGAAACCGTCCGCCACCTGCTCTTTGGCTCCCTTACCGGCATTCGGCTCACCATCCAAGAGCTGCATAGCAAACACTATGCCGAACCCAACGATTGGAGTAAACCCATCTCCACCGGACGCCCCAATGAAGTTATGGCTATTTTGACCAAACGGGTAGCGCTTAAACCATAGGCTCAATGGGCATTGCTGGTACCCGCTGTAGAGTGGGTCAAGCCTTCTGAATAACCGTCACTGCTCGGCAATGCCCGTCTATGTAAAAGTCTCTCTATCGCTCAGCATGAATGTAGTCTACAAAGTAAAACTTGGGCTCTAACCAGTACTTCAGACCTGCGTAAATACCTAAGCCAATTAGTGCCGTCAGCACTAAAGGCAAACTAATCCAAAGACGCGACCTGTCAGGTATCACAGCCGCTACTGACAGTGCAACAAAGAAATACCCCAACAGACCTATCTGTAAACGATGCACATTGTTGAGTGCTTGACGACAACTTCCACAAATGATGGTGTGTTGATGGTAGCGGTCAAGAACCTGTTGTCGATTCGGCAACTGGACTGAGGTGTCTATGTCTCCCCAAGGTAGCTGTCCCTGACAGTAGCGATCGATCCACTTACGAAATTCAATCACCAATCGATCTGCACTGGTGGGTAAATTATACGCCGTCTTCCAACTCTCCGTTTTTGCGCGTTGTTGTAACTCTCGCTCCTGGTAATGTAGCAAAATCATATCGCCATCTAGCACTGAATTGCGCACAGCGATATGGTTCCACCAGCGCGGTGTCCAATCGTGTAGCCGTTTGGCAAAGTTACGCGGGAATTGAGCCACAATTCTAGATTTGCCTGGAGATACCGGAATGCAATACGTCACTAGTCCAACTTGTCGCTCACCACCAAAACTAATGGCGTACTCCAGATGGCAGGGAGGCGTAAACGTAATCCGGGTTTCTAGACCACCCTCGCTCTTGGCTTCTATACACTCTTGGGTTGACTCTACAATTTGAATGGGAAGTGGTTTAGCTTTGTTACGGTTACCCTGTACACCATGGTGAGCAAATGGAACATGAGAGGGATCGGCAACATTCTCAACTAACGTTTGCCAGTCATATTCAAGGTCACGCACCATAGAGGACCAGACAAACCCGCGTTTGGCATCGACCTGGGGTGAAAGTGGCAAGGGCTGAGAATGGGCAAGGGCCGTAGACTCAGCATCAGGCCACACCCAAAGTAACCCATTGGCTTCCTGCGTTGGCAGAGCCGCTACACAGTTGTGCTCGCGATTTTTCGTAACCAGCTCAGGATTTTCGGCTTGGGGAATGTGGGTACAAGCGCCTTGGGCATCAAACTGCCAGCCATGGTAGCTACACATTAGATGGCCAGTTTTCTCATCTACACGGCCTTCACTTAAAGGTGCTAAACGATGGGGGCACTGGTCAAGAAATACACAATATCGCTCTGAAGCATGGGGTTTCCACACAACAACTCTCTGCCCTAGCAAAACAATCGAGGTGGGCCGCTCAGGATCTAAATCTTCGATAGGTGAGATGGGGTACCAATGTTGAAAAAAGTTAAATTTTAAGTCTGTCATATTGATTCATTGCCAGATATTTTAGGCAGATAGTAGTAAGCACTATCATAGACTTCGTCATACCATTTCCAATTGCCTTCAACTATTTTCTCACGGATAAATCCTACTTTTTCCAGGACACGATATGAGGGAATATTGTGTAGCGTCACTCCTGCTTCAATTCGCTCAATATCTGTGTAACAAAACAACCAGTCTCTTACCGCGAGTAATGCCTCTGTTGCATACCCATGATTGTGTTTTCTAAAATTGAGAAAATATCAGGTATTTGCCAGGGTCACCTTTGAGGAGTATTGAGGCCAGAAACGCCTCTTGTCCTTCATCTTCTCTGGCCTGCGCTAACTCGTAACTTTCATCTTTGGATAATTGAGGCAGGGCCGCTGTTGCCCTGAGCAAGACATCGTCTAAATAGCTTTCAAAAAGTTACTGACACTGGCATCCCACAGCGGGCGATCCACGCCAATGAGCTGATGGTGGCCAGCCTCCGGGGACACTACCAGCTGTTTTGAAGCGGGAATGTTATTCACAAGGCTTTCAATATCATCAACCGGAGTCCATTTATCTTGGGCTCCATGAATGACAAGAGCGGGACAATCAACGGCTTTAGCATAGCTGATGGGGTTGTGGCCAAAGCCATTAACACCATGCTGGATTCCAGCCCAAAAAACCATCAGTGCAGCCGTTGGATTGGTGGGAATTTTATGGTGGCGCAAACGACTTTTGACCGCATCCACCAGACGCACAAAGGGCAGCTCTAAAATGATGGCATCAGGATTGATTTTGTGAGTTGCGATCGCTCTTAAAATTGCCGCCGACCCCATGGACACACCGTAGAGAATAATGGGAGCATCCCCACGGCCTTGCTGTTCCTTCCAATAGTTATATACGGTGACCACATCCTCAGACTCGTCAATCCCCAGGGTAACGGTGCTGCCGCTAGAGCCACCCACCCCTCGAAAATCCACTAGAACAGTGTCAAATCCCAGACTGCTAAATGTTTGCGCTGGTGAAATCAGCTGGCTGCTTTTAGTCCCCAAATTCCCTGGAAATAGCAGCACGGTCCCCCTAGGAGTGGATGCCTCAGCAGAAATTTCCCAGGTTTCTAACCATTGGGATGAACTGATGGGAATCGTACGTGTGGCGTACGATAGGCCTCGATCTGACGGTGTTTTAGCATTTTTAGGTTTAGGCACACCGATGCCCAGCTGTCCTGGTGCCCGCACATGGGTCATCTGGTAAGCCAGCCCATATGTGGGCACGTTTATAACTAGCAAAATTGCCAGCCCCCAGCCCAGCCAGCGTCGCTGGCTAGCAGCTACTCGCTGAGCCGGTCTTCTGCCCACAAACTGGGCAGCGACAAGGCAGCTGCTGCCCCCAAACAAACAAAATACTCCCACATGGACAAGGGGAAACCCCCAGGCATTGATAGCCCCCAAAGAATGGAGCACGACCAAAATGACAGCTAATCCAACTGGCGCAAATAGTACGCCGTAGCCCACCTTAAATAACCATCTACGCGAGGTAGTCATCGATAGAAACGCGCCCCCTAGACATCTACTGTGTTTTGCTTCAGCAACAGCGGTTAATATTTCGGGCGTCGCGCAGTAGCGATTGTATTATAGCTGAGAGATTTTGGTTGCAAGTTGAAAGTCTAGCGCTGTTATTCCCTGGGCATCGTGGGTAGTTAGCTCAACGGAAACTCGGTTGTAGCTGATCGTAATATCGGGATGGTGACCTAGCTGTTCGGCAGGTTCTACCAGAGTGTTAACAAAGTCAATCGCTTCAACAAAATCTGTAAATGTGCGGGTATAAAAAAGACGTTCGCCATCTGTTGTCCAATCAGGTAAACTCTGCATCCGGAGTCTGATCGCCATGGGACTCAGACGAGTAAGACTGTTCTTAACTTCTCTGTTCTGGCTCACTTGGGTGAGGTCAATAAAGCTATCTGTCACTCCCTGGGTAAGAAGGCTGGCAATTAGCAAAAAATTAAGCATACCGTTCATCAGACACAATTTAGATACCGTGGGTATAGTCGCTAGATAGTGTAGCCATTAAGATACAGAAATACATCTATGTCAGCCCCCCTATGAAAGCTCTGTTACTGGCCACCCTTGCAGCTTTGCTCGCTGTAACGGCTAAAAACGCCCAAGCTCAAGCCCTATTTACCCCTACGGCTGAAGGATGTGCCGCCATCATCGATCCGGCGATAAAAACAGACTGCCAGGAAGCCTACCAGCTCCGACAGTTTTACCAGGATGAGATCCAGGATATCCGTACCATTTATCAACTGGCAGAACTTCGACAATCTGCGACCGTATGGCTAGCCCCAGGGTATGGCGATACTTCGACGTTTGATCCACCGGCTAGGGTCATTGTGCTTCAACAGTTTATTCTAGCTGACACTGGAGAGCCCTGGATCCATGTGCGCTTTAATCCAGGTAATTATGGATTCATCCAAACCAGCGTTGTTGAATAAATTCTATCCACCTCAGCTTCATCCACAGTAAAAGAATGGGGCACCTGCAAAGAGATGCCCCGATAAGAATGTCCCAACAAAAATGTTGGCTTCAACAATTTAGTCTTTATTCTGTTCAACAACCTGACTGAGCTGAGAACGCAGCGCATTGGCTGCTGTACCATGGCCCACCTGCTCATAGAGCTGAGCGGCTGTTTCCCAGTCGGTCACAATGGCCTGCTGCACCGCAGGAGACACGTCCTCCTGCTCGCCCAGAGCGAGATAGGCGCTACCTCGCTGAGCATAGAAATCGGCAATGTCAGGATTGAGATTGATGGCTCGAGTATAGAGTGCGATCGCACCCTCATAATCCTGCTCGGTCTGGCGAGCCTGGGCATCCAACAACAGCCGTTGAGACACTGTCGCCGTCGCCACCGTCATCCGATAGCGCACCGTCGATGGCAGATTCACCGCAGCCGTGGCTGTCTCACGGTCTGCCGTCTCATGCTCTGCTGTCTCACGGTCGACCTCAAACTGAGGCGACCCATCATAGTCAAATAGGGGCTCAATTTCATAGTTCACCTCACCACTGGCGCTCTCGCCAGGGAGGGTTAGCACAATCAGATGACTAATCTTTGATTTCTGCGCCGGGTCAACGGTGCGATAGCTCACCTGGTTCTCCACCTTGAGAGGCGTATACTTCCCAGCCTGATACACCGCCACTCGACTAACAATTCCAGGATTGTTGTTAGCCAACCTCAGTTTAATCGCCACCGTTTTCCCCGCTTCAGCCGTCAGCTGATGCCGCATAGACCGATGAGACTCTGAGGTGACCAGCTTTGTTTCCGTCGCACCGGCCTGTAGCAGCACCTCGGCTGACACGGGCATGGCCAATCCTAGCAATACACCCATTAAACCTAGACTACTAACTATAGACCGCATGGTGGCCTCCTAAAGGAACACTGAATAACGTTGTTAAGAGATACTCCACACGGTATTGCCATCGTTCCAGAACAATCTGGATGGTATTGGCAACTATATGGAAACTTCAAGACTGGCATTGAATGGGTTTTATCAACTTTAAATATCGTCTTTCCTGACCTATTTCTCGACCTCACAGAATCATTCACTCCGCTGAGTGTGACCCATTCTTACAAAGCGTTGCGAATCGTTGAGCAATGGCAAGTACTTACAGAGGAGTCCCATATTCTGAGGGGTGGGCAGCTGCTGCCCTAACCTACCCCAGATCTTTTTTCTTGGAGCGCTTTTTATGAAACTGGCTTATTGGATGTATGCAGGCCCTGCCCACATTGGCACCTTGCGTATTGCCAGCTCATTTAAGAATGTTCATGCCATCATGCATGCCCCCTTGGGAGATGACTACTTTAATGTCATGCGCTCCATGCTTTCCCGCGAGCGGGACTTTACGCCGGTAACCACCAGTGTTGTTGACCGTCATGTACTGGCCCGAGGTTCCCAGGAAAAAGTAGTCGATAACATTACCCGTAAGGATAAGGAAGAGCATCCTGACCTGATCGTGCTGACGCCCACCTGCACCTCCAGCATTTTGCAAGAGGACCTGGCCAACTTTGTGGAGCGGGCTCAGCTGGATGCCGAGGGCGATGTCATGCTGGCGGATGTGAACCACTACCGCGCCAATGAACTACAGGCGGCGGACCGGACGCTACAGCAAATTGTTGAATTTTATCTTAAGAAAGCGGCTAAACAGGGCACGTTACCTGAAGGGAAAACAGAAAAGCCCTCGGTAAATATCATCGGCATTACCACCCTAGGCTTCCATAACAACCACGACATCACTGAGCTTAAGCGGCTGATGGCGGACCTGGGCATCGAAGTCAACGCGGTGATCCCCGAAGGGGCTTCGGTAGACGAGCTAAAGAATTTGCCCAAGGCCTGGTTTAACCTGATCCCCTACCGGGAAATTGGCTCACTCACGGCTGAATATCTGCAGCGTGAGTTTGAGATGCCCTATGTGGACATTACCCCCATGGGTGTGGTGGAAACGGCCCGCTGTATCCGTGCCATCCAAACGCTGCTAAATGAGCGCGGTGTGGATGCCAACTATGACCAGTTTATTGACGACCAAACTCGGTTTGCCTCCCAGGCAGCCTGGTTCTCCCGCTCCATCGACTGTCAGAACCTGACCGGCAAGCGCTGCGTTGTCTTTGGTGACAATACCCACGCGGCAGCCCTGACTAAGGTGCTTTCCCGAGAAATGGGTCTCAAGGTGGTGCTAGCCGGTACCTACTGTAAGTATGACGAAGCCTGGTTCCGTCAGGAGGTGGAGGGCTACTGCGATGAGGTGCTAGTTAGTGAAGATAATGGCGCGATCGCAGATAAAATCGCCCAGCTAGAACCCGCCGCCATCTTTGGCACCCAAATGGAGCGTCACGTGGGCAAACGCCTCAACATCCCCTGCGGTGTGATCGCCGCCCCTATCCACGTCCAAAACTTCCCCGTCGGCTACCGGCCCTTCCTCGGCTACGAAGGTGCTAACCAGCTGGTAGACCTAATCTACAACTCATTTACATTGGGTATGGAAGACCACCTGCTGGAAATCTTTGGCGGTCACGACACCAAAGAAGCCATCACCCAGACACTGTCTGCCGATACTGACCTCAACTGGAGTCCCGATGGTTTGACCGAACTCAAGCGAGTGCCCGGATTCGTCCGTGGCAAAGTCAAGCGCAATACGGAAAAATTTGCCCGCGAGCAAGGTCATACCGAGATTACTGCTGAAGTCATGTACGCAGCCAAAGAAGCCGTCGGCGCTTAGTTGGCTGCCAACATCTCCCTGACAGCTTAAACACAGCAACCCCAGCGATGTATTGAACATCGCTGGGGTTGTAATTTGCTGACCAATTGCCAAATCTAACCCTGAGCCGGTCTAGGCATGTAATTGATCCATGGCGCATTTAGCGCCAACGCCACATTCATATATTCAAACGAATCGACTAGCCAGGATATTTTATCCAAGGAGCAAGACTCTCGCACATGAAACAAAATACCAAAGCGGTCTTCAAACCAAGAGCGAATGGTTCGTCTAAACAAAACTATCTTGAGCAGTACAGCCGTGATCACCTTGGCTCCAAGAGTTTCAACTAGCCTTCTAAAATGCGCCATCTCAGGTCGGTCCACCGTATTGCTCACCAGCATTTTCAATAGACGGGTACACATTTGGTTGATTGAAATTCCAGTCAAAGGTGTCTTGCCCAGCCCAGCGGTATCCAGCAATACATCCTTGACCAGCTTACTAAAGCGGTTAGTCTGATAGCGGGCATCAGCTGCCACCAGCGGTTCCATAATATAGTCATAAAACGGATCGACAAAGTCTCCCGTAGTGCGAAAATCAGCTAAACCGGTTTCAAACGTCCTGGCCTGATTTCGATAGCTATTTTTACGGTTTGGATGAAATGTATGAATCGCATCCACTAACTGCCGATGGTCAAGGCGAGTAGAGTTGAGCCCCTGCCCTGCTTCACCGCGACGGTGCGCCTGCCAATAGTCATTAAGCTGCTGATTGATCTGTTTAGCCTTTTTTTGTCGCTGCTGTTGAATGCTCTTGCGGTAGTGCAAAGGAATATCACGGGTAACGGCGGCAGACTCGTAGATGAAAAAGTAATCGCTAAAACAGTTGCCAAAAGAATCTTTCTTCTCTGTAGTATCGGCTGCCTCCTCCGACAGCAGCCGCATCTGACGCTGCAAAGGAACGTACAGATTGCCGTTGTTGACGTACGACTCCATAGCACCCACCAGCCGCCTCACCTGACGGCCAGTGGGTCGCCGCTCAGGCAGATTCTTTGCCCCGTCAACAAGGTCTCTCAACGCCCCATGTCGGTGCGTTTCCAGCCGCCAGGGGTTGCCAATGGTGTAAAAGCACCGATTGATCACATAGGGCAAGATGTCATCAGCATCGGGGGAGTCTACCACCGATACCAGCGCAGTCCGAACGGAGCTAGAATCAAATTGACTCTGGGTGACCACACCCTTAAAAAGAAGGCTGTAGAATGCCTCAATTGCTTCTTCTGAGTCTTCTAACCTTGCCAAACAGCGAATGTAACTATAAACCTCACGTTCAGCTCTAGTAGCCTGTCGATTTGCAAAAAACTCACCGTCGTGGCAGTACATGGAACACTCGATCTCGTTGGATCTGTTCTTAGGGAAGTATTACGTATGTAATAACGTAAAATATACCGGAAATCCAGTCCGATTCAGCGTTTTTGCCAACCGTATCAAAAATTCATCAAAGAAACTGAAATTTATGACAGGTGCTATTCAGCATACAGTGGCTCCTAAGCGCTGCACAGTCATCAGTTCATCGCTGGAAAGTCCCTGTTCTTTATAAAATTTACAGTTGTGATATTGATCTAGATCACTGACGGCATCCCATATCTGCACACATCGTTGTTGCGTAAGGTCCCAAAGACTTATTCTGTGTTCATCCTGACAAAGTAGTATACGCCCACCGTTACAGATATTTAGGGCATAGGGTGGGCTAGAGAGTTGAATGGCTCCCTTGTGTCGTGAGGTAGCGTGGTCCCAAACCATTACGGTGTGCTCGACATCGCACAGTGCTAAATACGATCCATCGCCGCTAAAGACGGCATAGTAAGGTTGGACAGGACCACAGGTTAATTCTTGAACATCTAACGGCATTGAGTCGTCACTTAGAGTTTCTTTGGCAACTACAAAGGCTCGAATGGCCACTTTGAATACATGGCCTTGGCGACCTACTTCTGGAACTGCTTCAATGACCCTAAGTTGAGTATCAGTCCACTCAAAGGTTAGAAAATTGCCGTAGGGATTGAGTGGTAACGGTACAGATGCGACTCCATATGCGCCTGTTTCAGGGTCTTGGTGCCAAACGATAATTTGGTTATTGTTGTCATACCCGGCAATAGATTTACCATCGGGGCTAAAGGCTATGTTCTTAACGCTATCGTTGGCTCCCAGTAGGGGTTCACCTTCTGGTTCGCCCCAGGTCAAATTCCATAGTTGAATACTACTGTCACTAAGGCCTGTCGCTAGCCGCTGGCCATCGGGACTAACGGCAAGGCTATCTAACGTGACGGTTTCAAGGTGGGCACTGTAGACGGTTTCTTTATGTGCGATCGCATCCCAAATTTGAATCTGCTCCACGGTGGCCACAATCAGTTTGCTGCCATCGGTAATTACAATTTCCTGGACAGGCAGGCCCAGATCATGGGACCAATCCAGGCTAAAGCGATGACCAGTCCACGTATACACCTGCACCAGTCCCTGTTGGTCACCAATGGCCAGGGTCCGCCCAGTGGGATGTAGCGCTGTTACCAGTCGTCCCTGTAGTCCAGTGGGTAATACAGCCGCCCTAAATTGGCAGGTTTGAAAGTCAATATCCTTCAGGCCAGGCACTGTCAGATCAGCGTGCCACAGGGTGTGATTGCGCCAGTCAACGTTAGCCACCGACAGCCCCATGGCAACAGCTAGATTAAAGAGATTACCCGCCGCAAAGCTATGGGATGGATCAAAAGCAGATGGCAGGCCCAGTAAATGATCAAACTTAGCAGGTAAATCCTGTTGCAAAAACTGTCTTTTAAGCGCAGCCGCAAGCGGTTTTAACAAGTAGCTGTGTAGGATCTCCTGCTGCTGAAAAGACGCCTGGGGCAAAACAATGGGATAGCTATGGAAAAGGCTAAGATTGTTTTCACTTAGCTCCCGTGTAAATGTTTCCCGTAACGTATCAATAACGTAAAGGCCAAAGTATCGAGGCGTTATCCGCTGGGCTCCATCACTTTCAGAAGAGCTTCGAATCAAATGCCGCCTTTGCAGCATCTGCCAAGCTTCCATCAACTGACTTTCATCAAACGGCAAAAACGATAGCCACTGCCTTAATTCAAGCCAGGATAGGGGACGCAACGCCAGCCAATAAAGTAAAACCTTCTCAGGATCTGATAGCTTGCCAAAAAGTTCGTCAAAATACTTGGATAGAGACGGAGACAGGGGTAAAAGATGAGCAAAAAACTGTTCAATTTGGTTGTTATAGAATGATTGAATAGTATCTATAACTCTATGTAAAAGAGTAGGATGGCCTCCACACAGCTCGTTTACTTGTTGCCAGTGTTCTTCATTTTGACTAATTGAGCTTTCAAGGTTTGGATATTGTTCAGTAATAAACCCCTGGGCCTGATCAAATGACAAACCTTCAATAGTTTCTAAGGTAACGATGCGTTGATCGAAGTCAATGGGAATGATGTCGCTAGACCAGAGCAAGCAACTTTGTTGATGGACGGCTGCACTGATGTCATTAAAAAAATGATTGTATTGCGGCTCATCTAAAAATCGTTCGATTTGATCAACAATAATCAGATAAGGCGTTTGATTTAGAGCTTGTATTACTTGCTGACGCAGTTGGTACTCTGACGGCGGTGTCTGGTAGCAATCTTGATTAGACGAAAACAGGAGCTGATGCCAAACCCGCCAGCTCGGTAATTCGTGAGTGGGGTGCTCAATAATATGCGTAAAATAGTTGCCAGGCTCCGACTGAAGGGTGCGTAGTGAATGGGTTTTCCCGATTCCAGCTGGCCCTGTTAGGATAATTGAGTGATAGCCTGAGTCCATCATCTCTAGAAGACGAGATGCTAAGGTATCTCTTTCTAGCAGGTGATTATTAGATGGCTCATTAGCTAGAGGAGCTATCGGGGCCGAGTGAACAGTTTGTTGCGATTTAAGCCAGTCTTGATAGCGGCGTTTTACCACTCGGTTGAAGTTAGATTTTTTAACCTTTCCTTCGCTAGGCCAGACATTGCTCAATAGTTGCCATAGGGCATAGCCATATACTCCTCGCAGG
The DNA here is from genome assembly GCF_015207065.1 of Leptolyngbya cf. ectocarpi LEGE 11479. Classification (GTDB taxonomy): domain Bacteria; phylum Cyanobacteriota; class Cyanobacteriia; order Phormidesmidales; family Phormidesmidaceae; genus Leptothoe; species Leptothoe ectocarpi. Next base: position 24,086 of record NZ_JADEXP010000042.1, read on the forward strand.
GTGCTAGGGGCATAGCCCATACGCTTAGCCATAGCGGCATAGGACAAATTTTCTTCCCAAGTCAGCCGTAGTATAGCGGTTTCAACTTCAGTCAATAAACGTCCGGTATAGTCCTGCACACAGTGATTGACATAATCTAAGATGTCCTCAAATAGGACATCATCAAGCGATAGCTCAAGCTCCATAGGTTCCCAGTAGACACACACAAGCCCTGTATAGTCAGGAGTCTACTGTAAGTCATATGACTTTTCGAGGGGCTATATGACTTTTTTAATAATCATTTGTACTAACTTCACGACAGCTGCTTAAAAAAGTCAGCCACACCCTATGACTTTTTATGATGAAGCGAAGTTCGCATCCAGCAGATAAATGACTAAACCTCACGACTTTAAGGGTGTCAGAACAGATTTTCCGGTTGCCATGATATAGACACAAAGCTCAAAGCTTTGAACAACGGCAAAATCTACTACAAGGAAAATTTACGATGTCTCCTGAGATGCTGATCGGTTTTGGTTTGAGTGCTCTAGTGATGATGACGCTTGGCAAGTCCCCTGAGCCTAAACCCAACAAGCCTAAAACAACGGTAGTTACCTTTGTCTTACCTAACTGTGATGACTAAAGAGTCATTCTAAAAATTGCAATATTAGGAGGGTTTATGCGTAGGACTCATCACCACCCGCGTTTGTATTATCTAATGGGCAAACTACTTCAAGGATTTTTTATCCTGCTATACGGCTTTTTTATCATCTGCTTATTGCTGGTGATTGCCGTTGGTGCAGAGGCCGCCCTGGCATTTTTAACGACCCATGCTCCTTGGATATTTAAGCTGGGTTTGACATTTGGCTGTGCGATCGCAATTCTTTCGCTCTATGAAGCTCTGTAATCAACACCATTCCATGGCCAGCAGTACCCAACGATTTGCTGGCCAACAGTTGACGCAAACTATTTGAATCTACTTGAAACTATAGGACAATGACATCAACACAGAGAGTAGTTAAAGGCCTTGTAGTATTATCATCCGTATTATCCTTAGGTGTTTTCATCCCGCCGATGGCCGCTGAAACAATCAATGCAAAAGCAGCTGGCGCCGCCCACACACCTACGGCCATAGATGGTAACAACAGCCATACAGCTGGCAACTGTCAACAAATTGAACGCGATACGATTGTTCTATCTGGGTCTACGGCTATCTTCGCCCAGCCCCAGACAGATATTCAAGTTAGTCCTGACACAGCTCCTCGGCCAGTTCTATTAACTCTAGCCGCACCGCTGCTGCTAACCGAAAATTGTGTGCTGGGAGCCGATACATCCACGCTGATTGAAGCGCAATTAGAGACCACAGATAGTATGGCAGGATTGATTATTAAAACTCAGTCTATTGTTGTTTCTGGGCACTATTTACCACTCGTGGCAGAAAGCAACATCATTCCGTTTGAAAAATATATAAAGCAACATAGCGTTCAACAGACCAACAGTCCGCTATGCACAGCTATCGGTATTTTACCCAATGTTTTAATCAACTCTCATAAAATGGGTGTGGGCATCTCATCCCAAGACTTAAGCCTGATGACAGGCAGCGTTTGCGAACTGGTTTTTAGCAGCCAGTCATCCTATTTTTTGCAGGCTGAACTCAAGTCAGACACGTTTTATAATCTGCGCCTGCCAGGGGTGCAAAGTATTCCTGTGCCACCCGCGTTGAGAACGTTTATAGCAACAGAATAAAGGCGGTGCATAAGGGCGGTGCGATCGCAGATAAAATCGCCCAGCTAGAACCTGCGCAGCCATCATCCACATACTGTCTGCCTGTAGCGACCTAGGGCAAGGCTTGTTATCCAGATCCTATCCAAACCTAGCTAAATAAAACTAAAGTTAGACTAGACACCCAGATACATATACCCAAAGTCGACTATGCAACCCGCCATCCACCTCACTACCACCGTTCTTCCTGACAACCGTATTGAAATTGATTTGCCTCCTGGTACAGCAGGACAACAGGTCACCGTCTTTGTTGTACTTACAAATCCAGAGGCAACGATCAGCCCCTCCCCCCTAGACAACCACATCGACTTAGAGAAAGTGGAGACTGATCCGAACATTCAGATAGGACTAACTGCGCTAAATCTCATAGCTACCGAACCCGCTAAACCCCGTTCTGCTGTGTCTGAAATCTTGACTCGCATCCGTCGTCGTCCCCGGGTAAATCCTTTGGAGTTTGGTCTACCTGATAGTAACGATTTGATCCGCGAAGACCGTGAACGATGACTGATACGCAAGTAACCGAAAACGCCTCAGCACTTCACTGTGTTATTGACACCAACATTGGTGTCAAACAGCAGGGCGAACGCATACATATCTTAATAATTGATGCAGGGATTGAAGCATCAGTCTTAGGATGACGATGCCCTCTAGCAATCTAGGTGCATCTAGACATGTCTAGCCCATCCATTTCACGGCTCAAAT
>NZ_JADEXP010000596.1 GCF_015207065.1 Leptolyngbya cf. ectocarpi LEGE 11479
GTTTGAGATTGATTTGTGGAAACTCTTTTCTAAAGTCTTTTAAGATGACTGGCAACACGGTTTGCATAGCGGCGCTGTTAAAGCCAATGGCGAGCTGGCCTACTTCTCCTCGACTGGCCTGCTGTGCCATGCGACAGGCTCGGTCGACTTGAGCCATAACTGCACACACTTCTGGGAGAAATATTTGTCCTGCATGGGTTAGCTGCAACGGTCGCAGATTTCGGTCAAAGAGTTTGACACCGAGTTCTTTTTCTAAAGCCTGAATCTGCTGGCTTAAAGGCGGCTGAGCCATGTTTAGCTGCTCAGCCGCGCGGCTGAAGTTTAGGGTTTCTGCCACTGCGAGAAAATATCTAAGATGCCGAAGTTCCATAGGGCTGAGACTATATCTTGAGGATATAGTGTTGCTACTTAATCAATATTGGACGTATAGAGAGTCCGCATTTACAGTAGCAGTAGAGATTAGAAAAGAAAAAATCAAACGATGACAGCTGTTGCCTCTCCGCTGCTGAGTCACCAGGGCTACTACGGTGAATTTGGTGGTCGCTTTATTCCTGAAATTTTGTATGAAACATTTGAATCACTAACGGCGGCCTACCATAGTGCCCGAGAAGATCCTGAGTTTTGGCAACAGTATGTGGCAATACTGTCCAACTACTCCTGTCGTCCGACGCCACTCACCTATGCAGACGGGCTAACTCGCCACTTTGGTGGTGCCAAAATCTATATTAAACGAGAAGATCTCAACCATACAGGGTCTCACAAACTCAATAATGTGCTGGGGCAAACGCTGCTGGCGCAGCGTATGGGTAAGTGCCGTCTAATTGCGGAAACGGGGGCGGGGCAGCATGGGATGGCCACGGCAACTTTGGCGGCTAAGTTTGGCCTAGAGTGCACTATCTACATGGGGGCTGAGGATGTGGAGCGCCAGTGTCCCAACGTGTTTTGGATGCGGCAGCTGGGGGCCGAAGTGATTCCGGTTACGAGCGGAACTCAAACCCTCAAAGATGCCATGAATGAAGCTTTGCGGGACTGGTCTGCCAATATGGCAACAACTCACTATTTGATTGGTACGGCCTGTGGTCCCCATCCGTTTCCAGAAATGGTGGCCTGGTTTCAGTCGGTGATTGGGCAGGAGGTGCGATCGCAAATTCTTACCCAAACCCAGCAGCTACCCAAGGCTGTCTATGCCTGTGTGGGCGGAGGGTCCAACGCCATCGGTATCTTCAGCGGTTTTCTAGAAGATGCAGCCGTTGATCTGGTCGGTGTGGAAGCCGGTGGCCTCGGTACCCATACTCCTCACCATGCGTCTCGTTTGTCTGGGAACCATGCCTCTACCGGTATTGCCCAGGGGTACAAGACCCAGTTTTTACAAAATTCAGATGGTCAGATGCAGGACACCCATTCTGTTGCCGCTGGACTGGACTATGTAGGGGTTTCCCCTATCCTGGCCCACCTGGCCCAAACGGGACGTATTCGGGTTGCAGCCGCCCTCGATGCTGACGTGATTGCAGCTTTAAGGCTGGTCATAAAAAAAGAAGGTTTGATTCCTGCTTTAGAATCAGCCCACGCCTTTGTTCAGGCCTTTAAAGAGGCTCCCAACTACACGGCTCAAGATGCCATCATCATTAGCCAATCAGGACGAGGTGATAAAGATATTTTTACCATTGCCGAAGCGTTGCAAGATTCTGACTGGCAGAGCTTTTTAAAGCAAAGAGTAGTTAAATAGATGGCCGAAAGTAAATGTCTCTAACGCCGCTGGTTTCGACTCCGCTCAACCAGCTAATTTTGAGAATACGAGGGCTGAGCGGAGTCGAAGCCCGGATTGATGGATAGTTTTATCCAATCACTTAAGT
>NZ_JADEXP010000043.1 GCF_015207065.1 Leptolyngbya cf. ectocarpi LEGE 11479
CTCCCACTCTTGAGGGATACGCCAGTCATCTAAATTGGAGCGCTGGTCGGGTCGAAACAAGGGCATATCTCGCCCCGACGGGTCAACGCTAAAGCGCCCGTCAGCAAAGCTAAACGGTGTGGCAAACTGCACCGGAAACGCCGTCAGCCGATACAGATGCACATTCAGTTTGGGTATGTTGTAGCGCCCCAGGCTACCCTGCAGCTGCCGAAAGTCGGGAGTGTGGGCAAAGGCGTCAAAGGGACCGTCCAGCTGCTGCATTCGCGCTGTCGAGCGCAGATTGGCCCAGCCCCCCGGCGGCGTCACAACACTGCTAGTCGCCCCGTCGGGAAGCACCTCCGACAGCTCCGGATCCAAACCGTGCCGGGTGCGGGCCAGTCGCTTAAAACTCTCGACCACGGTGCCTTCCCAGCCGGTAATATCCTGGGTGAGGCGCTCTAGGACCACCGGAGTACCCTTACGCCGCCGATAAAAAATAGTGCGGGCTACATCTACGCGCCGTCCCCGGCGGTTGAGTTCATGGACCAGCCGGGTTCCGACTAAATCCCCTAGATAGGGAATGGCCCAATCGTCGCACAGTTCAATAAATGGGTCCTCCCACAGCCGATCGATGCTGCGTCGGCCAATCGCCGCCTGCTGGGCCAAAATAGTCACCAGGGCTCGCAAAACACCAGGGTTACTGGCCAGGCCATCCTCATCTCGATAGAACGGCGGGATCCAGTCCCAGATTTTCTCGGTGTAGTAGCGCTCAAACTGGTCTAAAGCTGGAGCTAGCGGATCGGGATGCGGGCTCATCGGGCATTGACCTCCGTAGCGGCAGTGCCTGCGATCGCAAGCTTAGAAAACAGGTCTCGGTAGCGACCCTCAGCAGCCGTAATCGCAAACGGTACCGGCACACCATCCAGGGTAATGGCACTAACGCCACAGGCACCTTCAACGGCTAAAACTGTTGCGAAAATTTGACTGCGAAACAGAGGACGCCCAATGGGAATGTTGGTCAGGGCAAATAGTCCAGTGGCCTCATTCACCAGGGCCTGACGAATCTCTTCAAGCACAAGGTCTCTAGAAAACCGGGGATCCAAGCTGACATCAATCACCAAATTAGAGGGCTGAGCCACCGCCGGACAGACCGTGAGCGGTGTGGTCGGGTCTGCCTGGCTCAATAGACTATCTGTCAGCGCCTGCACAAAATCGGGATTGGTACCATCGGCGATAAACCACACTTTGACCACCGCTCCCTGGCGGGATTCATCCCAGGCCCATCCGGCCTGGGCATTGACCACACCGCCAAATTCTCGAGCCAGCGCTTCAAAGTCTTGAATCGAAACGGCCCGACCCAGGGTAAGGGCACTGGTGGGGGCATTAAGACGAATATCTTCAGGCCGATCGCTGTCCGCCCCGCCCACCGCAGCCACCGGATTGACGACCCGACGCAGACCTTTAAAGGGTCTGGCAATTTGTGCGATCGCACCCGCTGGCGGTTTAGCCGCCCCGCCGCCAAACCGGTAAGTGGCCGTCACATTGTTGATTCCCGTCGGCAGTCGCGCCCCGGTCACCCCGTCGCCAAAGGTAATGGTTGTTTCCTGCTGATCATTTTGGCGAGCAATAAACACCTCATCCTGGGAACCAGTGCCAAAAAAGCTCACCACCTCGCGCCAGAGAATCCCATTGACCCGAATGCTCAGGGTACTGCGACGGCCAGCCGCTGGATCGCTCAGATAGGTGAGTGGTGTCTTTTGTAGCATAAATGCCTGAAACGTCTGGGTGCCATCGCCGCTGCCCAACACTTCATCCAGCACGCTCTCACCCCGACTGGCCCGCACCAGATTGCCAAATACGGTTACCGATGTCCGTAGAGGAGTAACCAATTCGGACGTATCCGTATTCAGAACAACTCGACCATTTCCCTGGGGGGCGATCAGTGTGGTTCCTCCCGCCTGCAGGCCCTGGTTATTGGCATCTTGCAACAATAATTGTCCTGATGTCGATACGTCATCAGGTAGCGGCTCTGCTAGCCCTTCAATGGGAATCCCTGGAGTTTCAAAATCCGCCTTTTTCAGCTGGGTCTTGGCCACTCTGGTCACCGTGCCAGCATTCACCAGCTGAAAATGAATTCTCAAACGAGATGGGGCAAACGTCCATGCCTCCGGTAAAAACCGATCGAGAACAATGATCGTAACCGGCAGCGTGGGGGGCGGATCTCCTGCACCCACACTGATATCCGTCCGAGATGCCGTAACCAGGTTAGCCGCAAACAGGTCGCTGCCCCGCTGAACAATCACCGGTTCTCCCTCAGCCAGTTCAGGATAAATCGCATCAAGAATAATCAGCACCGGAGCCGAGAAAAATGGGGAAATAACTGCACTCTCAGTCATCAAATTAGGCTGGGCCGTCCGCTCTGGCGTCAGCACTTCGATATCACTCAGCTGCACCGTCGGCGCAAATGCGATCTCAGGTTTAGCGGTCACCTGAACATAGCTGTTGCCATCCAGGGCTGTAATCGTGGACGTTGCCACGACTTTGCTTACCTGTAGACTGTCCGACGTCTTTACCAACACCAGCTGTTCAGCCGCCAGCCGCGCTGTCTCCAGAGCTAACAACAGCTCTTTTGGAGCAGACGGTGCGCGCATATCCGCCAGCTCCCACTCATTCAGAAACGGATGAATCGGCTGGTCTATTTCGGTTTCAAAAATTTGGGGCGGCTCTCCATCAAACGCATCGGAGCGAAAGCCGGTACGGGGCGGCAGCACAATCTGTTGTCTGCCTTCGGCAATGGCCCCTAGTACCACGGTCGCCGCCAGGGCAGGCCGGGGATAGTAGCCAATTAGCCCCACTAGCTTGTAAAGAGACGCCTGACGTACAGCCGTACGCAGATAGGTCTCATTGGCAATGCGCTCATCGTAAAAGGCCAGACTGTCTAGCACATAGGCCCACATCTCCAACAGCATAATTCCCAAATCGTTGCCTTCGCGGGCACGCCACTGAGCCAGAGCAGGATAGTTAGGAATCTTCCGCAGCATGGCCAGCCGATAGTCAGAGAACTCTGCTAGCTGTCGCGGCAGGGCGACTAGCCCCGCCGGAATCTCTGGTTTACCAGGATGAATCAGTTTGTCACAGGGGCAACAGTTAGTCATGGCGTCACCTCCTTGAGGGCGGGCTGTTGTTCTTGACGGGGCCGTAGCCGCAGCGACCCCTGTTCAGGAAATCGAGGATCGTTTCTCAGTCGAATAATCTGGTCAGTGCCCACCGCAAAAATCAGCTCGTCAAATGGTCTCCAGTCAGTGATACCTCTGGCTCGAATCCGCATTTGTTCCACACCCAGCACTCCAGGCACCGCCTGAATTGTCGCCTCCAGAGCAGACCGTTTGAGCGGAGTGCCGAAGGTAAAATTATCGGGATGGAAAAATCCCTTCTCTGGGCGAATACCAGAACGACCCAAGAGCGCCTCTCTCACCCTAGCCTGTACCTGGCCAGGATAGGCGGAAGGCTGGACACAGAAACAAATTTCCAGATCTAGATTGACATAGCGCGGATTGCGCACAAACACTTCTCTCCCCACCTGCCGCACGCAGTCCATCACATTGGTCAGCTCGGTCCGGCGCTCGGCACTCAGCTCAAAGGCGTTGAGCGGATCGGCGGTAACAAACGTACTCAGCCAGCTACCGGTCCAGCGAAAACGCGCCCCCGCCCGCTGGACCCAGGGTAGCCGCTCGGCGATTTCTGCATAGTCCTCTGGCCGCACAGCGCGAAATGTAAGTGCCCGAAACGCTTCGGGAGCCAGTTGTTTAATCGACTCTGCCGTTTCTGGATCGCGCCCGTTGGTAATCGCAAACGGATTGGTCACCGCCTCAATCACGCCGCTTAGCCCCGACGGACTGTTGGTTAACGGATCGCTGAGATTGGTAATCGTATCGGCGGGCAGATTGGCCTGGCTGCCGGGTCCCGTACGGTACCGCACCTGAAACACCGTTTGTTCATCGGGAATCTTACCAAATTCTCCATCCCCAAATCGGAGGGTAAACCCGGCCCCGCTGGCATAGTCAGTATGAGGAATCGTCTCACCCGTGCGTCGAAACCCAATCACCCGCCGCCAGGTGCCTTCTTCCAAGGTAAAGTGATCCTGAAATCGGGTGCTATCAAGCAGGGTGGACCGCCAGTGCCAAAAATCTTCTAGCGCTAGGGGATCCAGAGAAACCGCATCCACCACCTGTAGCTCAATTTCGGGCCGCAGATTCCCTCCATGGCCAAGCCAACCCAGCCCCTGAGTTTCTGTTTGCTGCAGGCTGTAGCGATAGGTAACGCTGCGCTGACACTCAAGGTCGTTTAATGGACCCTGACGCTCTATTGCTCGGGCGACCTCGTTAGGCAATATCACCTCCTCAGGCAGCGCCTCGGGTCGAATAACAAACCATTCGCGTTCGGTCTTGCCCGCTGTTGCCCAGACAATGTTGCCCCGCATCCGCAGCTCCCGCAAACACAGCTCAAACGGCAGTACTTCAGCGTCGTCCCAGCGAATCCGAGTAATCTCTAAAGGCTGGCCTCCCTCATCTAAACAGAGAGGATCGGTGGTTTGCTCAACTTCAACAATGCGCACCAAGTGACGCCGTCTAGGTACTGACGGATCAGCAGGCGTCGTCTGCAGCACCATCGGTCGCCCCTGCCAAAACTGGAGACGTTCGGTCTCATCTGTGGGAGGAATCGGCAGCTGGTCATCTGTGGGTACATGCCCCTGCAAAAACAGCTCGGTGGTCCCCACTGGCAGACAGGATTCACTCTCATCGGGGATATGCACCGACAGATCGTTCCAGGCAGCATGTACCCAAAACTGTTCAGAAATAAATTCCTCTCCTTGGGCAGCGGCAGCAGCTCTCGTTTCTGCCTCAGCTAGCAAACCGGAGCCTAGCTCAAAAGGAATGGGCGCTTTACCCTGAGCAGGTGCCCACACCAGACTGCCCGCATCGACAAAGACACCGCCAGCTGTCTCACGGACGGTTAAATCGAGCCAGGTGCTGGCGCTAAGTCCTTCGTCAATGGGGTAGTCAATCAGCCGCGCGTGGTGTCGTAGCGATCGCATCTGCGTCGCAGTTTCCAAATAAGCCTCACGACCATAGCGATCTTGGATATAGGCCAGCTCATCCCCCAGAGCCGCCATAATTTCCGCCAGCATTACCCCGGTATCAGCTTCTATAGTCTCGGCCCACCCCGGATATCGCTGGGCGGCAAAATCGAGCAGGGCGTTGCGGAAACTAACAAAATCTCGGGCCAGGTAGTCAACGGGAAAATCGATTAGCTCTTCCGGCGGACAGTCGGGGTCGGGCGGTTTGCAGTCCAGCAAACTGGGGCAGCCCTGCTTAAAGCTAAACTCCACCCCGTTAAAAAAGCGATCGATACCGGTCTCTCGCTGGCTGGGGTCAGCAGCCGAACGAATCGTTAATCGATAGATGGAAAAATCTCCCGGTTCAGCCGTTTCGATTTCTAAAACGGTGCGCGGCTGTTCATTTAAGGTTATCTGCTGATATGTAGCACTGATAATCGGCACCTGGGCTAGCCGCTCACCTCCAGAAATACTGACAATCTTCACTGTCTCGGGAGGCACCGTCGCTGGCAGATCGGCCGTCTCAATCAGAGGAGACTCTAGGGTGTCTGGCTCCACCAAAAAGAAAACCCGCAGCCGCGTCTGCTCCGCCGGATCGACCACCTGAATAAAGTCAATGCCGGTTACTACAGTCTGGTTAAGCAAAGCGGTCAGCCGGTCTTCTCCTGGCATTAGAGCGTCACCTCCAGATTCAAAAAGCGCTGTTCCTGTCGCGAGAGAATGGTGTATGCGATCGCAATCACCAGCCGTTCGTTCTCACCTTCCACCTGCACATTATCAGTCCGAATCAGCGTCCCCAGCCACGTGGTCAACGCCTGGTATACCAGAGTCTGAGCCAGCGACGCCGTCGCCGGACTGTTGGGCGCAAAGATCAGGCGTCGAATTCCGGCCCCAAAGGTTGGACGATTGATCCGCTCTCCCTGACCGGTAAACAATACCTGGCGGATCAGCTGTTGAATATAGCGCTCATAGTCCGGCTCCTGAGCCCATCGACCCAGACGAGCATCAATGGCAACGGGAAACTGAATGTGATCAGTAGGGGCTTTCATCGCTAATCTCACATCAAACAACAAATATTCAGCAACTATCCAGCCTTGACCTTAATTGACAGAAGACTAGGGGTAGGCGGCACCATGGGGGGTACAGGCGGTGCTGTTGTAGGCACACCTGGAACATGGGTATGAACCATATATGACTGCACCAGCTGGTTGAGATACTGCAACAGCTGATCGCCAAACACCACCGGATGGGTAGCATTCTCCACTAGTTCAATTTGGGGCGCTTCCACAACAACTTTTAGACTGCCCTTAACCGTGACTTTACCTTGCCGCACTTCAATGGAGACCAAATTGTTACCATTCTGATCGCTCAGGTCAATGGTCTGCTGCTGGTCGTCCAGCGTTAGCATTAGCCCCTGCTCAGTGCGGATAATCTTGACCGCAGGCGTCGCCGGTACACTGCGGTTGTTGTTGGGCACTTCCCCATCACCCCAAAAACAACCCACCCAAATCGGATAGGAGGGATCCCCTGCCTCAAACTCCACCCACACACCCGAATCCTTCTCAGGAATCATATGCAGACCCATATTATTTCCGGCATAGGGCACACAGGGCATCGCCCAGATCGGCTCCTGGTCCATCACGGCGGGTACTAGTACCTGCAGCCGTCCCCGTCCAGTAGGGTCTAGATTCTCTTTAACAATACCTCGATACTTGCCAAAAAATCGGCCTTCCATCATCTCATACATATCGCTCATGTAGCGATCGCCCGAGGACTGTGGCATGGCATGCTGTGGCATAAGTCAGCTTCCCCCCATTACATTTCGCCGTAGTTCTAGATCCATAAAGTGATCGGCTGCGTTAATCACATGGGTGGTGGTTTTAATCTGATAGGAACCGCTGTTTTCCTCTCCCAGTCCCTCCACATCCACCACATCATGAGGCATCAGTACCCCGCCTAACATATGAGCCGTTGTACTTGCCGTCGCATTCACATACCATCCCGATTCTGTAAGCGCTGCCTCTGCCCTGTTTTGCACTTCTGTTGCGCTACCGGCGGTGGTCACACAGAGATCTCGCTGCGCCTCACACTCATTGATGCGGCGTCCGTTTTGACTGATGGAGGGTTGGGGGTCACTGGCGGTAGTGGACTGTTCATTTAAGTCACTCTCGTCGATAGCGGTACCGCTAAACTGGTTAGGCTGCTCCGGATTTACGTTTAGTTGAAACGCCGTTACCGTCTGGCACTGGTCAGGTTGAACATTCACCCGCAGCACAACATTTACGGTGGGCACTAAGCTAATCAAATCGACCGGAGGTGTGGGCAGCCCGCTACTTTGAGGTCTGGGAGGAGAAGGTTTAAGATTGGCGGTTTCGTCTATGGTTAGCGACTGCCCAGTAAGATCGAGGCGATCGACTTCGCAATCGTAGCTCAGCCAGTAACACAGATTGTTTTGACGGGCAATCTGACAGACAAAGGCTTCGTTGGTAAACCGCTGGTTTAGAGTTTGCGTTGCCTGGGTAGGACCGGCTCTAGGAGCGCCGTAGAAAATGTTGGTTGCGGTAATATCGGTGGCGTCAAACGCATCTCCTAGAATAGACTGGGCCGCTGACGACGCTAGACCGCTCCAGGCTTTACGCACACACTGACGATCTAGCTCAATGCGACGGTCCTGACCATGGATTTCAAACCAGGACCCTGGACCGCCCAGGGTGATGGAACATTGAGTATGGGTGATGGGGCCTCGCACCAGACAGGTGAGCGCATCGTTGACTTCGACTGCGATCGCAATCATCTGCTCACACTGTAGTTCTGATGCTTTCATAATCATGGGCTCTTCATCCACGATGTCTTCTTGAAACCGAATAGCAAACCGGGTGGGCTCATCTAAAAACTGCTCCACCCGTACCTCGGTAATACAGTCCACCAAACGCTCAGGCAGCAGTTTGTTGTTATTGCCAGAGGTAATGATGGCACCAAACCCCATACTCTACATTCCGTTAAATGACGCCGCTCGTTTTACTACAAATCGTATGGCTGCGCTACTTTTACTATAGCTTGGCCGGAATTTGCACCGTATTGGTTTCCGCCAAGGCATCTGGCAACAGCGCATCGTTTAGCTCAGCAATACGCCAAAATCCGTTGGGATCGTTGAGATAAAAATTTGCCAGATGGTCGAGACGCTGCCCCTGCTTTCGACGATGTTCTCCCAACAACGTTTGAGCGGGCGCATCAGGAACGGCAAGGGCCATTACCCTGCGCCCCCGACGATCGGTAACCTCATAAATCTCAGCGTTGTTAGGATAGCGACTTTTAGGATCAAAAATAGCCATAACTCTATCCTGCTAAATCAGTGCGTAGGATGTGTTAGCGCAGCGTAACGCATCTGTATTTAAACATTACAAATCAAAACGGTAAGATGCCTCGAATTGCATCCAGGTTATTCGCAATGTGGGCAATCGCCAACACATCTTCTTGTAACTTAGTAAAGTTATAGGCGGCCACAGCCAAATCGGCAGTAATATCCTCCTGACACTTAAACACATCCGGCGTCAGCACCTCTAACCCCAAGGTTACCGTAGCTTGAATCGGATAGAGCGCCGGAGAAAATAAAGTCTCGTCAACGGAAAAACTGGTTACCCGCACGGGCAAAATTCTCCCCGTGCCCCACACAAAAAGCACCACCGGCACTGTCGGTCGTACGGCTCGCGCACTTGCATTTCCCGTCAGGGCCTGAGCACTGGCTACTAGATCTCCAATTAACCCCTGACTGGGCAGCGTAAGCTTTTTTAAAGCAGCCAGCCGGTCCGCCACACCTACCAGGGTAGCAACAGGATTCTCCTCTTCTAGATCATCCGTTGCGTCAATCTCTAGGGTGATATTAAAGGTTTCTTTAGGGTCAAACGGCTGTACGTTAGGAGCCTGAGCCCCTCGCTGGGTTTGGTCTACCTCAAACGGGTTCCACGGTGTTAGCGAGTGGGTAATTTTCTCTGGGTTGTACTGGAAAGGAATGACATTGGGAACAACGCCAATGATATCCTCCACCAGCTGCACCAGGGCACCTTTTTGAAATTTGGGGCTACGTTTTAATCCAGTATCAGGCATGACTATCGACCTGAAGATAAGGGGTTGGTTGAAATATTCACATCATCGTATCTTCTGATGATTAACGAGGAGCGGGATATTGCCCTCTAAAATCACCTTTGCGCCTGCACTTGTTCGCTTTATCTGTGGGAACTACTGTTTGCCATGCTGTTCCATCCCAATACGTAATCTGACTACCATCATAGTAACCAGGAAGCTGCGCTGTATCGCCAGCATGGACCCCTGCAATCACTGATCTCCACGCCGATATAATAGAACTAATGTCGACCGATTCACTGAGTAGTAGCGGACGACCTAGCCCCTTAATTTTGGATTGTAGAGAATTGCGTACTTTCCTGCCATCTAAGGGAGCCGACTTGCGATACCCCAAAATTACAGCATTAGGGAATAGCCCATGGAAAACATTAAACGCTTCTGAACAAAGTGTCGCACAGCTCGTACTAATCATTAGCTTAACGTTTTGAAATCCGCCTACTTTCTCAATGTATCGAAGATCAAATCCTTTTTCCTCAGAGCCATTAGAGAAGAGACCAGGGGCCTTGTACTGAGCAAACTGGTGTCCACGGAAGTACACAATATCTGTACGCCCCAGGTCTGGAGTATCTTTACCCGCCGAACGCTTTGCCCGCCTGCGGTGTTTTGATCCCTCTGCAGTTAGTTCAAAAGAACCGATCGAGACAGTTTCACGAGCGCCTAACTTGTTGAGATGCTTCTGAATGTCAGAGGCATAGCTGGGGTAGGCTCCGGTATATCCCCCAAAAGGTGTTCCGGCTTCTGTCCAAAGATTCATGGCTTCAGTCTTGCCAACCACCGCCGAAAGGCTGGTACGAACTTGCTTCTGTTGAGACGGAGTGGCACATCGCCACATCCATTTAAGAGAACGTACTAACGTCAGGCGAGTTTCAATATTTTTGGCGGCTATATAATTAGCAGCCTGAGTAGAGACTAAACCCTTAGTTGAGTTAAAATCAAAAGAAGAACAGAGTGGGTCTTTTGGGATCTTAGCTTTGGTGCTAGCTTCTTCCAAACATTCAAACGTTGAACCCATTGGATAACAAGCTGTTCCAGCAGGACAGTCTTGGACTAGTGGATCACAAACTTTGCGCTGAATTGTCTTGCCCTGTAAGGTTGAATCATACTTGGGGCTAATTGTTGTTCCATTGGCTGTCTGCTGAACGTAGTGAGTCAGTTCGTGGGCAAGAAGGGATTTACCGGTCGAGCTATTATAGTCAAGTGCCCCCTTACCAAAAACAATATTTCTGCCAACTGTAAACGCCCTGGCTTTCAGGCTATGGGCTAACTGCGCTGCCTCGGCTCCGGCGTGAATTCGTACCTGAGAAAAATCATGGCCAAAGCGGGGTTCCATAAAGTTTCGGGTGGTGTTTGGTAACGGCATGCCACCACTCTGGTGTAGACGACTAATACCGGTCTGGATAGTGGGTGTGACCACAGCCGCCTGTCTCGAATCTCGTTTGGGTTGTAAGATTTTTTCGTCTTCACAGGCTGTACACAGGCGCTGAATGGCTGGTTTCCCAGACGGCATTGGCACACCTCCCTCAACATTTAGTGAGTTAAATTGACGCTGTACCTGTGATTCTGGCATTCGCATCACTTGTTGAGCGACTCGGTCGGCCTCCTGTTCGTACTTATCATTGGGACTACCTAGCTTGAGCTTGGTTTGAATCGGTAAAGAGTCTATGGGAAAACCAGTTCCTGGTTTTACGTCAGTCGTGACGCGCTGACGCGTTGATACGAGGGAACGTGATCCTCGGCACTTCCTGTCAACAGCAGCCTTTTGGGGTTGGGATTTAGAGACCGATGCATAGCTCATGACAATAATTCTACTAGCGCTTTTTTGGTGTGGATTAAATCGACTGGGTTATTTACAAGCTAAAGTAGCTAAACTCTGGGGCATTATCGGGACCAATCCAAAGTAGTTTTTTGAATTGGTGCGATCGCAAATGCTTAATAGCTGAATAAGCCTGATCGCGGTTGGCACCAAAATCAACAATGACCTGAAACAGCTCACCTTGAACCTGGCTAATCACCCAGTCACTGACGTTGGGTATTCCCACTGTGACCTGCGCCAGAGCTGGATCTATGCCAAGGCTAGAGACACCCGAAATTGATGTTGTCGGCACATTGCCGTTTGCAAACGCCATGGTAAACGGTCCGATGGTGTGTAATTCAGTAATTCCATGCACAGCTAGCATTGCCATCGCCCTGCTAGCGTTGGCTGCAGAACTAAAAGTGCGGACAACACGAGCACCGCTCAACAGCCGAGTACCGCTAACAGATAAATTTGTCGGATCAATAGCCTGCACCGTCGGCGCAATTATCTGCACATTGCCTGGGTCGCGTCCTGGCTGCTGTGGGTTCTTTTGTTTGGCAGTAATGGTAGCCCCAGAGCAGGCCGCGTCATCGATCGCGACCTGAAAGCTTCCCTGATGCGTGCTTAGCGGATCATCAAACTTTTTAGAGGCTGCTAGATCACCGACGACAAAGCCAAAGGCGGCCTGCTCAACTCGTTTGCCGACCTGGGCTTCCAACTGTTTTTTACACTCATCTTCAGTGCCTGCAATCGCTCTCAGCCCCATAACAAAGGTATAGAAAGGGGCTATATGCCGCTCGTAAAGACGCTTTATTTCTGTTACGTGTTCCAGCTCACTATCACGAACTAACTGATAATACGCCTGACTACTGGGGGAGCCCTCAAGCTTTGTTGGAATCTTAGTTTTACCAACACACTGAGAAGGATTATTGAGGGTGGCCGGGCTAAGCTGACCTGTCCAGTGGTTGCCTCTAGGTGATGATGCAATATGAATTTGAGTGCCTACACGCAGCTGAAAGCTCGGGTCGTACCGACAGGTCAGCTGCCCTTGGACTAGCCCAGGTTCAATTTTGTAGGCAGCGGGTTTAATCGCCTGGCCAATATCATCAGTTCTGTCTCCTATGATTTTACCACTATCCATCAGACTTCCGTTTATCAATAGCGTTGTATGCCCGGTGGAAAGTCCTGCCTTTAAACGGTCGAGCGGATTTACCGGAATCTCAATCGGCGGTAGCCATTCGATCCTAGGTGCGCTGTTGGTAATCCATTGCTGATACGCTGCCGAATACTGGACGGCCCCAGAACTAAAGTCTCCAGTTTCCTGCCTGTATTGGTCTTCTAGATCTTTGTGCAGACCCTGTGTGGATGTAGAAAAAGGACTTCTTTGGATAAGTTGTCTAGTTTTGGTATGAACTCTAGTAAATTGTTGCCTGACAGGCCGTTTGAGAGTTTCCCTCCGACCAGCTTGGGCTATTTCACTGGCTGTTTGTTGCACGGTATGCACAAGTTCATGAGCCAGCAACCGCCTCCCAGAAGACTCAGCTGGACGAAACTCACCTTGATTGAAGAAAATATCGTGCCCTACTGTAAATGCACGGGCGTTAAGACGCTGGGAGAGCTTAGCTGACTGGGAATCAGCATGAATCTTGACGTTGCCAAAGTTATGGCCAAACCGTGGTTCCATAAACGCTCGGGTCGCAGTGGGCAAGTTTTCTCCTCCACCCTGGCGCAAACGACTGATATCGGTCTGGACGGCTGGTGTTACTAAAGGATTTTGAGACGCTAGTACCCCTTTGCTCCTCGGTTGTGCAAGCACTGCTTTCTTAGTCTGAGATTTATGGACAGCTGAATAGGTCATAACCCATAGCTCATAGCAACTGTGCGATCGCAACTCACCTGAGTCTGGCTGATAGCTCTGTGTCTAAGGCTATAGCTGAAGTTTGGGTCCACCCCCAGATGAACCGGGCAGACGCAATTCAGGTTGTCTCAACTGAAATCTAGGAACACTAGGGGCAAACTCTCCTTCTGGATCAGTAAAGAACAGCTCAACCCTGCGATTTTGACCTCTAATAGCCTCCACATTAGGTGAAAATGAACGTCCAGACGGCTCTGGAACGGCTGGTAAAGCTTCTCCAAGCGAGGATGTTGTTATTCGCGATCTGTCAATTTCACCAAGTAATGCCAATTCATTACGAACAGCATCTGCTCTTCTTTGACCGAGATCAAGGTTATATTGCTCAGTTCCTTCCAGTGAAGCATGGCCAATAATGTGGACTCGGAGTCTGGGAATAGTCGTTAGTAGGGATAAGACCCGCTCAAAGCCATCGTTACTTTCAGGTCGGCGAATTGTACTATCAAAAAAGAAGAATATCACCTCTGAAGAAATTTGAGGCGCAGCAGGTTGCGGGCGTGGCTGCCCTCTTGGCGGCTGGGGTCGAGGTATGATAACTGGCGGTATAGGCAGCGGCATCTGAGTTTTATCAATGCAGTTGCGTTTTGGCCCATCTGGCATCTGCGACGGCGGGCAACAGCTTGGAAACAATGGGTTGTTAACGGTTATCTGAACTGATGGGCAACAGTCCCGTTCACTCTCAATCACAGCACCTGATCGACAGCACTGTCCTCTAAACGTAGTTGTTCGAGCAGGGCGAAAACCAGGAGGACACCGATTTGTCCCACCTGGAGTATTCCTTTGTCCGCACAAGTCGGGAAATAGGGCGCAGGCTGCATCTACTAAATCCTTAGTGCATCCTCGCCCTATCGGCGTTTGGATACAGCAACTAATGACTTTAAGAGCTGCGGTCCGATCTCCAGCCAGAATTCTAGACAGTGCGATAAGATCCAAATTACATTCTAGATCTGGGTCTGGCAGGCTAGGTAAGGATGGCGCAGACTGTCGTTGAATAGTTCGTGGGGCAGTGTTTTGATTAACGCCTCGTTGCTGGATCACATGGGTTAACTCATGGGCGAGCAGTTGTTTGCCCTGATAGGACCCAGGCTGATATTCGCCTGTCCTGAATACGATATTATTTCCCAGGGTAAAGGCCTTTGCCTGGAATGCTCGAGCCAGCTGGCTAGCTTGACGATTGGTGTGCACCCTAACGTGGTCAAACGTCAGTCCAAATCGAGGTTCAAAAAAGGTTCGCACTGTATCTGGTAAAGCATACCCGCTCCCCTCTAAAGCAAGATTTTGATCAGATGTATGGGGTAAAGGGTGAGTTCTTTGACCTTTAGTTCTCTTAGTTTGGAGGGTATCCTCTTCACTGCACTTCGAACACAAACGCTGGATTTTGTGAGGGGACGCTTGTATTGGGTGGCGTTTTGCCTGGTTAGAAGCAATTTCAGATTTTGACGTCGAAGCTGCTGTCTGAGCATCTGGCTCAGGCATTTGCATAACGCTGTGAGCTATTCGATCAGCTTCTTGCTCATACTTATCATTCGATGCCCCAACTTTGAGCTTGGGCTGAATCTTAGGTGCTGTAGTTAATTGCGGGGTTGCCGAAAATTGTCTGGGAGCCATCCCAAACCCTGCCCAGGTGTTTTCCTGACGTGGAGCCGCTGGCCTAGTGCTTCGCCTGTTTAAAGCGACCTTATGCGATTGAGTTTGAGAAATTCTTGAATATGCCATTTCTACAAATGCCCTTTCTCTACGGCATTAATCTGGGAGGTATTCCCTCTTTGCAACGCGCTCAAAATCGATTGCGCGATCGCAACCTCCACCTCCACCTCACTGGCCCCAGCTGGCACCTCCACCCGCACATTGAGCGCCCCATACTGACCCTGCATTCCAGCTGGCAGCTGCTGTACCAGTCGCTGCGCCATGCCATTAGCAACCCGCTGTCCCACCGCCGCACTGCTGCCCGGCAGTCGCAAATTTAGCTGACCAATCTGTAGTCCGGTCCCCCGTCCAGATGTCTGACCATTACCCATTGTTCATCAACCTCCCCTTCTCTCGACTGCCCATCGAGCGGCCTTCTTTATTCAACTCTCGCTCTACACCCCGTAACAAATGGGGCATCCCTATCGCCTCTCGCTGACGACGAGCCATGAAAATCGCCGACAGTACTGCATTTTTAATCTGAGCACCTGAAAGCTCCACACCCTCCGCCAGGGTCGAAATCGTACTGTTTAACCCCTGGCAAATCTCTTGACCGCACATCTCTCCAATCACCTGAGTCCAGATCTGATACCGCTGAGATTTGTCCGGACGAGGAAAGTCCAACACGTAGCGCATCCGCCGCGTAAACGCCGGGTCGATATTTTGTTTCTTGTTGGTAGCTAGAATCACAATGCCTCGGTAGTCTTCTAGCAGCTGCAGCAGATAGCTAGTATCCGCATTGGCATGACGATCGTGAGAATCTTTAACCTCGGTGCGTTTGCTAAATAGCGAATCCGCTTCGTCAAATAACAGCACCGCATTCATCCGAGTAGCGCGGGCAAAAATTTGCCCCAGATGCTTGGCCGTTTCGCCAATATACTTACTCACCACCGTCGCTAGATCAATCCGAAACAAATCCAGCGCCAGGTCCGCCGCCAGCACCTGAGCGGCCATGGTTTTACCTGTTCCCGGTGGTCCACTGAATAACGCTACTAAACCGGTTCCCCGAGGAAATAGCCGCTGCGCCTGAGACTGTTCCCAAAATGTAGACCGCTCCTGGGCCTCAAAGATAACGTCTTCTAGTTCCTGACGCACCCTACCGGGCAGCACCAAATCATCCCAGCTAAAGGGGCAGTTCAGCAGTTGGCCCAAATTTCCCAATCGCTGCCGGGTCAGCTCACGGGCAATGGCAGCGGCGTCTTGAGGACTGGCCGGTTGTCGCTGCCCTACCGCCATGATCTCACCCACACTGAGCCGGTAGCGAGAAACCAGCGTTTCTCGCTCTGCTATCTGCCAGCTACCCGCCTCGGGAATCGCTGTGTTCCAGAGGCGGCGACGCTCCTCCAGTGTGGGAACAGGCAGCGTGACCGGGTGGTCCACCGCATGGATACAGCTGGACAGATCCTGAAAATTCTCCTCGCAGATGACAAACTGTAGTGGTGCCGGGGCAATCTGTCTAAGCCAGCTGTGGTGGAGACCGCTACCATACCAGGCTAGCGCTAGGCCTCCCATCACCGCCAGCCGCTGGGTTCGCACAAAGAAATCGGACCAGTCTGCTTCGCTAATCTGGCTAGTGTCAACGCTGAGAATCTCTAAACCAAACCGGGCGGCTACTGCCGCTGCAAATGTACGGCGCCCGCTGGCGGCAGGCCCCTTGACCAGCACTCTTACCGCTGCCTGATGCTGCAACAGCTTTTCAACGTTCTTAGCGGTCTCCTCAACCGGCCAGCTGTCTAAAGCAGGATGGGGCTGCACCGAGTTTACCCGTTCCACCAGTTCAGTATCTAGTCGTAACGTACCCTGGAGCCAGTCCACCACTGCGGCATCAACAGCCAGCGGCAACGGTTCACCAGCAGCAGCCTCTCCAGCCCGCACCAATCCCCAGATGGCTAAAGGACCTGTGGGATTCCAAAGGGACTGATAGCCATAGTCAAAGAGTCTGGCCACCAGTGTCTCGGTAGTATAGGTGCGGGCAGAATGTTGTTGCAGGTATCCGTATACCGGTCCTAGGGTGGGATCGGCTGCGATCGCAACACACCCCTGCAGCACATCCAGCTCGGGCTCGCTCAGATGAAACATTGCTGCCAGCCGTTGCAGTTTCTCATCCTGGGCAAGTTGCTGCTCTACCTGATTGATGCGGTCGTTGAGCATACCAGCTGACGTCTCGTACCAGCTGGCCTCAGCGGACGGTCGGTCACCATCGTCTAAACAGGTTTGCAAATACTGTTCAAACCCGCTGGCAGACGATATCGCCTCATGGCCCCACAGGTGGTTGAGCCAGGCTACCCGCCGCTGTGCCTTCAGCCGCACCCGCATCACGATTAATTCCAGAATTGTTAGATTAACTGCATCTGAAGCACCGATTTCTGCCATGGACCGTGAGGAGAGATTTATAACCATGGTTCAGCTCCCAAACTCCAGCCAAAAGGGTGCCGACTCGGCTCCATTGACCGTTAGCCGTAAGGGATAGGCCACCGCTTCATCTACCGGCAAGTGGGGATTGATCAGCACCTGGTTAGGAGTGGCCACCACAAACTCTCGCGGGTTGGCAGGGGGACTATCCAAAACCCGCGCATATACTTCCCCCGCCACCAGTACCTGAATCGCGTCCTCCGCTAGGTTTCCGTCAAACAGGTCAAATTCATCGCCCACCTCTATGGGAATATTACCATCGCCGTCTGGTGGGCCGTGGCTGACTAGACGGGGCGCGATCGCAAACCCAATTTCGTTACTTGTCGCCACAATCTGTTTGAGTTCGTTGTTGATCACCCGCTCTGCTGATACCGATTGCACAAACGTGCTATAAAATCCTGGCAGCACGGGCAGATCAATCGTTGTTCCATCAGGTCTCACATGGGTCAAGGTGGGCGTTAGGGTGACCTCGATGCGATCGCTGGCAAACTCGATCTGCCACCCAGGGTTTTGCGCTAAATCCACGGTAGTCTGATCCACTGGCTCATCCGGAGGCAACAGTTTTGCCCAAATGCTGTTTTTTAATACCAGATTTCGGGAGAGTCCGGCAGATAAGTGGGTCCCGCGTAACACCAGACGATTGTGACCGTCCGCCGGACTAGGCGAACTATTTAGAGTCACCTGGGCTGGCACTGCCTCAATCTGTTGTTCTGTCCCTCCATTGCGTGCGGGTAGCTGAAAATGCACCAGACTCTGGCTGCTGGCCAGGTGGGGCGTGCCCATTTGCACTAGATAAGTGCCCAGGTTAAGCACCAGACCAGGTAGGGTTTTAGGCGGCTCTGGCTCCAGCAAAATTACTCGTACTTCGTAGTAGGCGGACAGCCGCACCGTACGGGTATCTTCTGAGCCCCAGAATGCGATCGCATCTTCTGGAGATATCGGTCGTAAAATCACCTCAATGCTGTTATCCCTACCTGCTAGCTCGGTATCGGCCAAAAATATCTTTTCTTGCGGCATTCCCATCTCGTCAACATAGGCAATCCGGGTTTGGTCGGTGATGACCGGAAAATCATGAAACGTCTTGAGCGCGTACCCCATCAGCCGCTGTTGCTGTTCAGCGCCAAACTGAGGATCGACTTCTGGCCCGATCTCATGGTGAGATGTCAAAATATAAAACAAATTAAGGGCCATGGGGGTTTTGGCCACATTGGGTATATCACTGCCGGGGCCAAGCGCATTTTTATAGTACGCATCCTCTGCCACGTGGTAGAGATAGAAATTTAGCTGATTCGACGGATTTTCCACTTTTTCCGGTGGAATAGCAGTCACCTGCAGCTCTGAACCCGGTGGCGCAATAGCCGGATCTAGGGACGGCTCGATATTCTTGATGATGTTATACATCAACAGGTCCGTGAGCGTTCTGGTTACCTTGTACAGATCGAGCAGTGCCATGGGACTATCGCTGCCTCAAACTAAATCGCAGATTGGGCCGGACTCCTGTGCGTAATGGGCCAATCACAGAGACTGAGGCCGCCGTCAGCGGACCTGGGCGAGATGCTGTCACGACCGCAGGCGACTGGGGAACCACCTCAACATTGATCCGACCAATCACGACCGCCGGGGGTAAGGGATCACTCATAGGAACAGCCGCCTCAAACTCCGTAGCGTCTTCCCTAGGTGCC
The DNA here is from genome assembly GCF_015207065.1 of Leptolyngbya cf. ectocarpi LEGE 11479. Classification (GTDB taxonomy): domain Bacteria; phylum Cyanobacteriota; class Cyanobacteriia; order Phormidesmidales; family Phormidesmidaceae; genus Leptothoe; species Leptothoe ectocarpi. The sequence continues at coordinate 18,723 of NZ_JADEXP010000043.1, forward strand.
AGTGGTTCTAGCCTGGATGCCGGACGATCTGGCCTCGCAATACGAGAATAAATGTTATTAGGGACAACCGGCTCTGTGGACTGAGGATTGGCAGGTTCAATATCAGACCGCCTGCTATGGGGGACCCTAGTAGGCGAGGCATCAGTCTGCTCAGACTGTTCGGAAACCTCACGCCCCACAGATGGCACCTCTACTACAGATGCTCTGACAGGTCTTGGCTTTATAGATATGGGATCTGTAAATATAGGACCTACGGAGGTAACAGATTGGGGAGTACTGCTTACCATAGGTATATCGGTTTCCGAGGAGGCGGTCTGCGACTGGCGTACAACAGGATCAACGGGCACAGCTGACTCCGAGGGCACAGCAGACTCCGACTCCAGCCGATTTAACGGACGTCCAGGTGGATCAAACTGCTCGGGAGTTGCAAAAAGAGGCTCAGGGCGATTATCCTGGCTGCTTTGATCAGCTGACTTGGGCACAGCTGACCGGGCCTGAGCCTCCTCAGAGGTGCTATCGGTCTTTAGCACATGAGTAGTTGGATTAGGTGCCACCGGGGGAGTAGGCGGTGAGATACTTGGCCCTGTCATTTTTCGCTGTATAGTGGCTGATAATTTAGAAATCGGGCTTTCTGTCGCATGATCAAAGAGAGAATCGGAGGCGGCAGGTTCGCTTTCCTCCAATGCCCAGCTATCCGTATCCGGCAAACTTGTTCCAGCAGGATCAAAGCCGTCCATACCCAGGCGCTGATCCTGCTCGGCAATGGGTGATTGACTACGCACAAACGGTCGCAGCGTCGGCGACGTTTGAAGAGACTGAGATCGCATCACAAGACGATTCAAATATCTGCTCATAGCCGTCTCCTTTGCTGTCCGCGCGTTTCTGCCTCGATCAGTCGCACAAAGGTTTGCCGTTCCTCCCGTGGCAAATTTAAAATCTCTTGATGTCCCCAGCCATAGGCCATAGCAATGCGATGAATCTCTCTAGTCAGAAATCGTTGTTCAAAGGCAAGAGACTGTAGCACATAGGTTTGGATATCAAACCGTACGGTCTGGGCTGTGGTGCAGTGGGGACATTGGGCATCTAGGTCTAAATCAAGCACTGGTCCCACTTCTTCCATGGCAGCCTGTAAGCTATCTGACTCTGCCATGGGCTCTCCGTGTACCATACAGCGCTTTAGCAATGTGGTTACTGCCTGCTCTGGCTCCAGACCAATTAAGGTATTGCGATCGCTAAGCGTCGGCAATCGAAATCGTCGTCCGTCGTCCAGGGTATAGATACCGTCACTGTCTGGCCCAGTCGCTTTTGTCGGTGTGATGGCGTTAAGTTTTGCCATTAGATCACGCAAAGAAAAGGCCAGCTCAAATGAATCACCACAGGCATGACAGGCGACGGTGCTCTCTACCTGTTCTCCAAAATAATTGAGGTAAAGGGCGGCAAAGATGCGATCGCAATCACACACCGCTAGCTTTTCAGCACTCCCTGATGTCACGGCGGTCCCAGGCACCGATACCAATAACCGGTCTAGAAATGCCATACTCTCGATGGTGTCCACCCCGCCGATCGATGCCTCGTCATGGCCACATAGAGGTCGGAGGCAGGCCCATCTCCCTCCTTTTAGCCCTGGGTTGAGTTCAACCTGCAGCATATAAGACCCATATACGAGAGCAATACGTTCAAGCGATACAGACTATCACCACTGCAGCCTAGGTTTCAGCCACTTCGGCAATCGCCTCATCGCGTTCAAACCCTTCGTTCTGTAAAATGATTGTTTCAAATGCGATCGCATTTGCATTCGCATCCAGTTCCGGCAGTGCCGTGTACTCCGACACCCAGCAGCGAAACACGTTATACCGCTTTACTACCGTTCCCTGTAAATTCAACATTTCAATTGAAATATTCTTACGCAGACCTGCTAGCGACACAGCCCCGTCCCCCTCGGTGCTATAGACCAAATTTGCCCAGGCTTCAAATTCTGGCGCAAAGGTAATGCCTCGCTCCAGGGTAATCGGATCAAACTTAGACGATGCTGGCGAGTGCCGGGGAGTGCTCACATCACCCCCTTCCCGGTGACTGACAACCTCTGTTGTGCGCTTGAGGGCACTGACCTTACTCACCCCGGCAACAACCTGACCATCCCATGCCACGCGGAACTTAAAATTTTTATACGGATCAATGCGACTGGTATTCACCGAAAATTGCATAATGGTGTTCCTCTACTGTTCAACTGGCGTTCTTGCTAAAACTAGTCAGAGCGCCTACGTCTGCACCTGTCCAGCCATTTGCTGCAGGGTAATGATGACAAATTCCGCCGGTCTTAGGGGCGCAAAACCGACAACAACATTGACAATACCTAAGTTGATATCATTCTGAGTGGTGGTTTCAGAATCAACTTTGACAAAGTAAGCATCCCTCGCCTTTTGTCCCTGAAAGGCTCCCTGTCGGAAGAGATTATTCATAAAGGCCCCCGCCGCTAGTCGAATCTGCGCCCACAGAGGTTCATCATTGGGCTCAAATACGGCAAATTTTAGCCCCCGAAATAAACTCTCTTCAATAAACAACGCAATACGCCGCACGGGCACATAGCGATAGTCCGCATTGGCATTATCATTAGAACCATCCATGGTGCGCGCTCCCCAGCTAACAATGCCGGTTGGGAAACTGCGAATTGCATTGACCGCCTCGGGATTAATAATGCCATTTTCAGGGTCGGACATTGAATGTTCGAGCGCACGCACCCCACGCAGGTCTGCTTCTAGCCCCGCTGGCGCCTTCCATACCCCTCGATTAGAATCAGTCCGAGCCATCACCCCAGCCATAGAACCAGACGGGTCAATCGTTCGTAATCCGCCGCCGATATTGGGAATCTGTACCCTGGGCCAGTATATGGCGGCATGGTCTTTGACCACACCGTTGCGTAGCTGAGTAATTTCACTGTCCACATCATTAACGGTTTCCCAGGTGCTGCGCGGGTCTACAAGCAAAAACGCTCGCCGATTGAGACAAAAATTACTGGCTAAGCCCCAAAGTGCTTCCCGTTGGGGGTCAGACTGTCCTGCTGCCCGAGGCAGAATCAGTAGATTAAAGATATCGACATCGCGGTCTATGCCGTTAAATGCAGCCTGATAATCTTGAGAGCTGGGAATTCCCCCCGGTGTTCCATTCATCCCGGGACCTTGAAAGTCTCCTGACCCAGTTGTTCCCAGACTGTAAGAAAGCACATTTGCCGTTGAAGGTGTGGGATCAAAAAACTGAGCATCTGCTCCCAAGTCGTAAGCCCCGTCGCTAACAAGCGTGGCTGTCGCATCCGAATTTTTATCCCCAAACAAGGGCCGCAGTACTAGGCGATAGCCCTGAAGTGACGCATTCCAAACAGGCTGGCCATCAGCATCTTGGGCATTCGCATTGATTGAGTCAGCCAGTATTTGAAGATTCTGACGGACATTCAACAGCGACCCTAACCCCGGATTAGCCGCAACATCATAGACCGTTCCTTGAGAAAAAGGAGTGCCAGCAAACGTTGGCGAATCAGTATGGGGAGAGAATCCGCTAGCATCGCTCAAGGTCCACATGCCCAATGCGTTGGTATCGGCAAACGTAGACAGCGCCTCTACAGAGGCAGGGGATGTGCCCAAGCGGGCAAAGAATCCCGTTATCGCCGGACGTAATACCCCATAGCCAGCTATTTCTAGACCACCCTGGGCCGTACCTAGCTGCAATGCAACGGTGGCATTATTGGCAGCAGCGGGCTGAATTGCGACCGAGCCCCCAGGCTTTGGCGTATCGTCGGTGTTGGTACTACGAATTTCTAAATATCGACTAGAAGTTAGCCCATTGGGTACTAACCCAATACTTACCTTCCTTGAAAATGGCGTTAGCGCCATATTGATCCTATCTTCAACGAGTGAAAACGGATTTTCAGCAGGTGCAAAAGAATCAGGCAAAACTACCGGAATTAATGGAGAGCCATCCACCGAGATCTGAATGCTATTGGTTGTCGAGCTTAGCAAACTGGACAGCGTTGCATTGGCTGTGTCATCCGCCTCAAATAACAAGCCAGACAGAGACAATCCCTCACTCGGCGTGAGAGCGTCCTCCACATCTATCCGAATGAGTTCTGATTGCTGATTAACAATGGTTTCCACATAGTTTCCACTGGAGGGATCCATGCTCAACCCAGAAAATCTTTCATCTGTTTCAATCTGCACCACACCAAACGTATTCGTCACCGGGCGAAATACGCGCAGATTAAAGGTCTCCTCGGGCTGGGTCGTGTCGTAGTCAACCTCTAGTTGAATCAAATTACCATCAGGCCCCGCCTCACAAGCGGTCACTGCCATCACAGGCGTTCCCGCTTCATTCTCCAGCTGCACACTAGCAGCTGCAGCATTATTGGCAATTCGAGTAATCCAGGCTTCCTGCCCGCCATTAAGAAAGAACTGACTCACCTGATCCGTCATTTCACTGGCGGCTGTATCAGTACCAAATCTCCGTTGATAGTCAGGAAAGCTAAGAACGCGAGTGGGGGTGTTGAGCTTCCCTCGCTGAATCATTCCGACAAAGGCGGCAACTGATGTTGAAACTCCGGTAATTGTTCGTACACCAGAGGGGATCTCTTGGATATAAACCCCAGGGTAGCTGACTTGAACAGGCATAGGATTATCTCCAGTGAAGGGTTTGAATAATTGGTTAGCTATGTATTATGTTGTTATCGCCTTATTTCATAATGTTGTAACAAAAAGACCTGAATAACAGATGCTCACCCTGCACTAGCCACTATTTTCTTTGCATAAAACAAAAAGCCTAAGACGTTGATTGGCTTTATTCCTTTTTTAGAGCAATCTTGCTAACTGCCTAAGCAAAGATTAAACGCTACCAAGTCAGAATTATACTCTACGCATCAAGAGGCGATTTACAGGCACTTTACTAAGTTAAAAATTGCAAGCGTTCTTAACACCGCTTCAAATTCCTGATAGTGTCAGTATTTTGTTTGAAGAGAAATTTGTTTGAAGAGAAAAACAATAAAATACCCGTAGATCGAGTTTCGACACCCTTAAATATCCGGTCTGCAGGCATAAGCTGTAGCGTTATCAGACCAAATTAACTGTAGCAAAAATACTTTAAACGACAGCAGCACCCAACATAACTATCAAAACCCTTTCTCACATTCTAAATGCCTAATTAGAGATATGTTGAAACCCATCAGGGAACAACTATAATTCTCTCATAAAACCATTAGAGAAAATATTGATAACACGGTTGAGTGCTGCTTTTGTTTTGACGAGACAGATTCTTGAGATTCAGCTATACCAACCTCCTCAGCTCTTGTGAGCCTTGTGACTTTATTCTGTCAGGTTATCTGTCAGGGGAGCTATTCGCCCCACACACACTATAGATCTCACCAGTAATAGTTGGGGTACATGAGATGAAAGTTCACACTTAATAAAGTGCTGCTTACATTTCCTGCAGCCGATATCCAATACCGTGAACAGTTTCGATCAGCGTTTTGGGGGCTCCAGCCATTTTTAGTTTGTTACGAAGACCTTTGATATGGGCTTTAACAGTCTCCTCATCCGGTGGGCTCTTCATAGACCAAAGAGACTCTAATATAAATGAACGACTCAGTACCCGTCGTCCATTACGCATTAACAACTCTAGAATCGAAAATTCTTTTGGTGTCAGCCGTAGGGGCTGCTTGTTATAGCTAACCTCATAGGTGTTGGGATCCAGGCTAAGGTTTCCCCAGCTCAGTGCCATGGGTGATGGCGAACTACCCCGACGTAGCAATGCCCGAATCTGAGCCAGCAGTTCAGCCAGGTCAAACGGCTTAACCATATAGGCATCGGCCCCAGAATCTAGCCCCAGCACCTTATCCTGACTGGTATCTCTGGCCGTCAGCATCAGCACCGGTAGCCCATAACCACGACTACGCATCCGTTGGCACAGCTGAATCCCATCTAGATAAGGTAATGTCACATCCAGCAGCGTGAGGTCATAATCCATCAGCTGCATCTGACACCAGCCAGACTCGCCATCTTTGACAGTATCCACCCTGTAGTTCTGGGCTTCTAAGATATCTGTCAAAGAGTCTGCTAGTTGCATATCGTCTTCAACTAACAGAAGCCGCATTGGAATGTGCCCATAATTTACTCACCGTGTAAATACGTAAATACAGTTTGCTCAGCTACTACACAGAATGACTAAAGAGCTGCGTCTATGTTGTGTAATTACATACATTCACTACTGAAAACATCTAAAGATTTGTCATGATTTTAAGCACTCTCTGACAAGTAAGCCCTACAGCTAAGGGACTAGCTATAGGGCTTGAGGAGTATACGACGGGCTAGTTTTGCCAGGGTTTTACTGAGCCTTGCTTAAAATAGCTGAGGACAGTTCTTCTCCCTGATATTCACGAGTGGGGGCCGCAAACCCACAGGATGTCCCATCGGTATAAACAACATTGTCTTCCCAAGGTAAACGATAATTGCCTGCCACCATATCTTTCATATAGGTATAGGGACAATCTTGAGCACCCCCTTTGACAGCCACATACCCTCGGTGACCAAACTGGTAAATATTATTCTCCACAGACCAGTGTTGACGGGCTTCGCGCACCAGGTCAGGACGGACTTCAGCTGTAATGATTTCATTGGGGCGATGGCTGCCCATGACTAAAGCCTCGCCGTCAAAGTTGACGATCATGCCCTCACCCATGGAGTCAAAGGTGCCGTCGGTGCCACACATACAGACCGAGGCCGTCACGATTAAATTGCAAAAGGCATTGCTCTGATTGGTGACCCGCCAGCTATGACGGATCGGAGCCGTATAGCCTGCGGTGCGAATCATGATCTCGGCCCCTTTATAGGCACACTCTCTTGCCATCTCGGGAAACATGCCATCATGACAAATAATCAGAGCCAGCTTACTGCCGTTGGGACCATCGCAGACGGGAATACCGATATTGCCAGGTTCCCAAGGTTCTACCGGTACCCAGGGATGCAGCTTACGATAGTAGAGTTTTAAGTCTCCTTTATCGTCAATAATGATGCCGCTGTTATAGGGGTTACCGTCAGGATTAAACTCCATGATCGAGAAACATCCCCAGATTTGATTGTCGATACAGGCCTGGCGGAATGCGGCTACTTCCGGTCCATCCAGCTTGCACATGATGTCCGGATTGGTATCCATTGACAGCCCGTGCAGCGAATATTCTGGAAATACGACTAGATCCATCGTCGGCATATTGCGGCGGGCTTTAGCGACCATGTCACAAATACGCTGGGTTTGAGTTGCCAGGTCATCGGGGGTTACGACGTTGGGCAGCTGCAGCTGCACCATACCCAGTACCACACCATTTGGAGTTTTATTGAGTCCACCCAGTCCGCTCATGGTTATCTTCCTACTATAAAAGAGCAGTCTTTAGGGTAGAGAAACGGTGGTTTTTTTTCTGTGACAATTGCTGCAAGTAGAGATTTATACATTTTTCGCGTTCATGCACATTGATCGCAACCTTAAACCATCCCTTGTAACGTGGTCAGCTCCTTCTGAATACTGTCTTCTAATGCTTTGAGTCGCTCCACTGTCTGCTCGCGATTAATCTCATTTTGCTGTTTTTTCTCCACCAGGCTACTGAGTTCCAATCGCCGGGCGGCAATGTCTCCACTAATGCGCTCAATCGCTCGCTCTTCGTAGGTGCCAAAACACTCTTGCACAGCCTTGTAAATGGGCTGCCACTGGTCCGCTGCAATCTGAGGCAAGTGTTTTACAAACTCTTTGCGGGTGGCTTTGATAAACTC
>NZ_JADEXP010000044.1 GCF_015207065.1 Leptolyngbya cf. ectocarpi LEGE 11479
TATTAGGTGATTTATAGAGTTTCTCTACACTTCATATAATTGAAAGCATGAGCTTTGTAAAAAGGTATCAGGAGATATTTAGGCCACTACACAAGAAGCTTAAACTTTCTTCTCACCAAGAACCTTTCTAAGCGCTCTTATGGCAGCATCAAGCCCAGTACTTTCTATACTACCATCCACGAATTCACGAATTTCTTTTGAATTCACAATAACATTGACGTTATCACCGCTTGATACTGATAGCTTAAAGATCTGGACTTGTCTGAGCATTTGACCGCTTGGTAAAGTATATTCTTTATTCTCTTCATCTTTTACAGCGCTCACATCACGAGTGGAAATAGATACGACATCTTGATAAAAGAATTCATCATCTCTTTCATTGAGGGGAATACCTCTTAAAAAGTTAAAGTCACACTGATATGAACTCATCTTGTGTTCAGTGAGGTGAATGATAGTCAGAGAATTTAGATTACAGCGAACTTTACCATCATCGCCTTTACGCCACATGATTTCTTCTTTTGAAGAGCCAGAAACATTCCATAGAATAGGCCCTTGAATAATAACAGAGTCTTGCGTTAGTTCAGATTCATCTATGTTAAGTCTTTCCAGCGAACGCCTTTTAAGATCTTCTATATCTTCAGCGAACCACAGATCGATCACTCTATCATCAGGACTAGGGTTTTGAGTTCTACTTTGTTGCAATATAAAACCAATGACCAACAGTACGATGCCGATACCGGCGATCGCAGTAATTAGACCAATAAGAAAGCAAAGAATGATTGAAACCCTTATGAAATCATCTAGAAAATAAGCTCCTATTCTTTGTCTTTTTATATCGTTTGAATCTTTTTTTATAAGCGCTTTGAAGTATTTCTTTTTCAAGTAGAGAAACTGATTCTTCTTAATTTCGAAAGTCTTGAAGTAATCAGAGACAAGCTTTATATTTGTTTGCATATTATACTCCTATGAATACTTTTCGAAAATTGATGTATACAGGTTAGATTTAAACCTTGGTAAAAATGTAATTAGCTCTCTCAAAGCGTTAACGTCTACTTCATTAATCGAATTAATAATTTCCTTAGGGCTCGGAGATGGGCATCTAAGGCTATTGCTGATATAGTAATCGTCTCGAAGGACTGCTCGAAAGAAATGAATGGCAGAGCTTTCGGTAGCTGAGATAAGTGACGTGTTTAGGAGTCTATCAATTTCTTCAACCTCTGCCCGTCTCAAAACTTTAGGGCGTCTACCTCGAAGTTTTGCAAGTGCTAGGTAATAACAAGCTTTAGAGTTCAAGCTATCATGTTCAAGAACTTTGTTAATTAATATGACTGCTTGCTGATAGGATTTTGCCTGAAGTAGTTGTGCCACTTGAATAAGCAAAAAATTATTCTCTGTTAGTTGTTTTTTCGAAGCTGAAGCTGGAGAGGATTTTGCCTGATTCTTACCCTTTAGCAGCAATGGTACAGAATCATCTCCGGTGCCGTTTAGCTCCATAGCTACTTTGCCTAATTCAAAGGCAAATTCCATTGATTTTCCATTTCCTAGAGCGTCATAAAAGCCAACAGAAAACTCAATAGCTGCTCGATCGCCTACGGAAGCATTCATCCCCACTACGTAAGGAACATACTCCACAATTGCTTCTGCCTGTGTTCTGGAATAACAGCTATTAAGTAGTACGCAATTGATTGGGGACTCCTGACTGATCAACCGAAATAAGCTAGCTAAAGCCTGACCAGTTATTAGTTTAGCATTGCCATCGTCTTGTTGAAAATAGAGTCCTGTGTCTCCTGCACCGTGACCTGAAAAGTGAACAATTTGAGGCAACTCTTCTAGCATGGCTCGCTGCAAATCGCGTGGACGCACTGCCCAACGCTGCACAATTTCAAATGCATCACCATGACTGGCCCGTTTCAGTCCTTCGCTAATATCTCGTACTTCTTCGCCTAAATGCAGACGTGTCGTATTTTTAGGATTAGCCGCAAGAATTAAGATTCTACGCATTAATAGAGCGTACTATAATGTACTCCTAGTATAGCTTGTTCATGCGTATTAGTCAGGTACCCGAACGGGTAATCATGCTTCGATACTCTAGCTTTTTCTTCCAAGTTTGATTTGTTAGCCAGGTAGAGCGGGCAGGTCTTTATGAACAACTTTCAACACTTATCGCACTACCTGGCTTTGTCTAAGCAATCTCGATAATTCCCATCATGCCTTGGTCTTCATGATCCAAAATATGACAGTGATAAACCGTGCGACCAACAAAATCTTCAAAGCGGACTCGGATTGTCACAGACTCATAGCCTTTTATGCTAACCGTATCTTGCCAAGACAGCAGCGGTTCTGGCTGTCCATTACGCTCGATCACCTGGAAACGATTGGTATGTAGATGAAACGGATGATCAATGCTAGCTTGATTGACAATGCGCCAATCTTCTACCTGATTGAGTTTGACCCGAGTATCCACACGATTCATATCAAAGGACTTGTCATTAATAATAAATCCGCTATCGCCTCCACCAATACCATGATTGAGAACAAACTCTCGGGTACGACTCGGCGCTGGCAATCGCTCAATCGGAATTAGCGCCTGAGGTAACGGTAGCGGCTCCGCATACTGGCTTGGCTGATAGCGCAACGTAGCAACAGTCGTTTGCACTGGCTGCACTACACCTGGCATTTGTTCAACCGTTTGTCCTAGCGACTCCACCATGGCACCAATTCCCCGATCGTAGGGCAGGCTCGTCAGCTCATAGTCTCCAGGTTGCTGTTGCCCCGAAATCAGCATCTCGGCGCGCTCACCTGGGGAGAGTTGTAAGGTGTTGAGCTGGATGGGATTTGCGATCGCACCTCTATCCGTCGCTACCAGCAACCATGGGTGGTCCCGCAGCTGCAGCTGATAAATCCGAGAGGCTGACGCATTGATCAACCGCAGTCGCAGCAGACCATTTTGTGGCATTGCGATCGCTGGATTACGCTGTCCATTGGCTAGCAACAATGAACCTTCACGGCCCCACTTTCTTCCTAGAGCGTGGGGTTCTACCGGCTGTAGCGTTGGCTCAAAATCTTGTAGCATCAGCACCGACTCGTTTGCCTGCTGCAATTCAGGGATCTCATCGAGGTCACCTCGAATAATCAGCGGACCTGCCAACCCTCCAAAGACTTGCCGAGCTACATCCAGGTGATAGTGAGGATGATACCAGGCGGTAACAGCCGGATGATTCGCTGGGATTTGAAACTCGTAGGTGTAGCGTTCACCAGGAGGCACCGCTCGAAATACATTGTCGATGTCAGGTGAAATATGTAGCCCGTGAAAGTGAAGATTAGTAGGTTGATTCAGCCGGTTTGTAAAACGAATCTGAACCGTATCACCCGGCCTTGCCTCTATCTGAGGGCCAGGTACCTGACCATTGTAGGTGAGTAGGTTAGCAGTTTGGTCACCTATCTGCAGCTGTTGGGCTCTAGCTTCCAAGTCTAGGCTAAGTAACCCGTTTTCACTTCTATAAAGTTGGGTTCTATCTGCATCAATATTCGACGCTCTTGATCGAGAAGAGCCTCTAGAACACTGAGTCAAGAAAGCAGCGCTAGTAATACCTAAGCCCAGATTCAAGAATTGTCTTCTCTTCATGTATCTCATGGCTTCAAATATAAAAATAGTTCACGCATCCATGGGATGCGGATCAGCTTGCTATAGTCGTCACAGTTTCAATTAGTGGACAAATATCTCCCTCCTGCGGAGGCTCGACGGCCCAGCGGTCACGATAGTGTTCCAATTCTGATCGAAAAACTCTCATCTGTTGGATTTTCGCCTCAAGCTGGTCAATCTTCTCTTGTAATAATGACTGCACTAACTGGCATGGCATTTTGCCCTGTCGATGAATGTTCAAAATGGTGCTAATGTCATCTAGTGAAAAGCCCAGAGCCTGGGCTTTCTTGATAAACAAGATTTGTTGGATTGCTGTCGGTGAGTAATAGCGATAGCCATTTTCACCACGCTCGGACTCTAAGATCCCTAAGCTTTCGTAGTAACGCAGTGCCCCGACAGATATATCTGTCTGCTTCGAGACTTCCCCAATTTTGAGCCGTATTGATGTAGACATGAGCCCTAATTTCTTCTAGGAAATAAGCTCATTTTAAACCTTACAGCCCAGTGTAGGGTTTAGACAGACGCTATCTTCTTAACACTACTGCAGCTTTCTTGACTCTAAAGCCCACTGTAGAGTTTACCTTAGAAGGAGTGAGCAACCTGGAGCGCTACGCACTTACTTTCAGGAGCAATCCCCATGACGATAACCTCTACAACCCCTACAGCGCAGTCTGTTTCTCAACCCGTGCGCCTCTACCGCATGGTTACCCCAGAGCATGCATGCCCTTGGGGGCAGCGAGCAGTTACGTTATTGCAGCAAAAGGGAATTGATTTCGAAGATATTCATTTAACCTCCTCTGAAGCCGCAGCCGACTTTAAGACCCAGCATCAGGTTCCTACCACACCGCAAATTTTCTTTGGAGACGAACGCATCGGCGGGTATACGGACCTGGCCAGTTACTTTGAAGTAGAAGCCGAAACAGCTGATTATTCTTATACACCTGTTATTGCCTTATTTTCTACTGCAGGGCTAATGGCCTTAGCCACCTCCCTAGGGCTGAACGGCTTTATGGGCATTTCCCTCAGTATGTTGGCATCGCTCAAGCTGATGGATTTAGACGCCTTCACCGAAAGTTTTGCTAAATACGATCTCATTACCCAGCGCTTGCAACCCTATGCCAAGGTCTATCCCTTTGCGGAGCTAGCCATTGGGTTAGGTTTTCTCTCAGGTATTGCCCCTTTAGCCACAGGTATTGGCTCCCTGGCAGTGGGTCTCAGTGGTGTCATCTCAGTCGTAAAGGCCGTGTATATCGACAAATTAGCCCTTAACTGCGCCTGCGTCGGAGGGAATTCTAAAGCCCCTTTAGGCGTCGTCAGTTTTACCGAAAATGCTCTCATGGTCATTATGGGAGCCATCTTGGTTGTGTCAGCTGCTCACAATGTAGAAACTAATGCTCTAAAGCAGATTGACACTCCAGCTATCGTTCAGCTTCAAGCAGTTTCCTAGCCGCGATTTTATGTCTCTTGTATGATTGACTATCACCCTAGTGTCAGGTTGGAACCCTGTAGATTATGCACCGATGGAAAACTGTTCACTTTAGCGTTCACCCTCAGATCACCATGATGGATTGGATTAAGAAAATCGGGAGTATTGCTCTAATCACCCTAGGACTGCTGATCACTGGCTGTAGCTTGGCCCAGGAACCCGAGCCAAGCGCTCAGGCAGCTCTGGCTAGTGAAATCAATGTGTTCCGAAGCCCTACCTGTGGCTGTTGCGGTCTATGGATTGAACATATGCGTGAGGCGGGCTTTCAGGTCAACGATCAAATCACTGAAGACATGGCCGCGATTAAAGAACAATACGATATTCCCGACAATCTAACGTCATGCCATACCGCTGTGGTAGATGGGTATGTTGTTGAAGGCCATATCCCCGCAGCAGATGTTGCTCGTCTCTTGACAGAGAATTCAGATATCGCAGGTATTGCTGTCCCAGGGATGCCCAGTGGTTCTCCTGGCATGGAATCGGGCAGCTATGTTGAGTCCTACACTGTTTTTGCGTTTGACAAGAATGGTGCAACAACGTCTTTCTCAGAACATTCGTGAACATGTCGCTTATGGGCTCAATACTGTATTTGACCAACTTCGAACAAGTGGTTCAGATAATTAATCAACCTATGAAGCAAGGGCAATCGCTCGACCTCACTATGGCGGTATTGATACTGACCTAAATCTAACTCCGAACCTCACAGGTGATTTCTCATAACCTTCCAAGCCGTGTCTAGAGATAATTGTATTTCTGTTCTACGTACGTTAATATAACAGTTACAGATCTTTTCTGCTGTTTACCATCTGCAGTGGATATACATGCCAATGATAGTCATATAGGTATGACCAATTCCGCTCAAAGATACCAATATCGATAAAGTAGTTACCTGTCTTTAAAGGCAACGACTCCATGGCCAGACTAATAGTGCCTTGGCCTTGAACTAATTCAATTGGTATACCCAACTGTTGAGTATTGGTCTCGTAGTAAACCCTATCTTCTGCGTCAACAATGTAGACACAAAAAATAGGACCATAGATACTCTGCTGAGTCCGATAGTTGATATCTATATGCAATGCTTGATCTAGTCCGATAGCCGAATCTGGACGAAAGTCAACGCAGGTGATTTCGAGATCTAAGTACCCAAATCGATTGTGGTTAACCTTGAGCAGTTTACCATTACTAGCCAAAAAAGTTTCGGCAATGGGATAATCTTGAGAATAGATAAGTTTGCTCAAGTAAATTTTGGGATGGACACGAGACAATGAGGCTGACGGCTGCGCTAACCATTGCTGATGCAGCTTGGGAAAGTCTTTTAATCTGTCTTGCCGAATGAAACAAAGAATATTTTGAGCATACCAAGGTTCGACCTTATCGTTAGACCAAAGGATATCTCTCAAACAATCAACTGCTACATAGTTATAATTTTGAAAAAGCGCGGCCCAATAGTCAGGCCACTGCTCATTCAAATGATCGGTTCCTCCCTGAGAGGGAATTGCAGCCGAGAAAAGGATTACTGGCCCCAAGGAAGTCAATGTTTCTACAAAAGTTTTAGCGGCAGAGGTTGGTAAATGCTCTGCCACCTCCAATGAAACAACTAGATCGAAGGTTTTTTGCAGTTTTAAGGGTATGGAGAGGTCCCATGCTAGAATTTCTTCTTGAGAAATTCTAAGCTGAATCTTGGTTGCTAATCCATCGATTCCTAAACAGGATTGGATGCCGTGCTCCTTGAAGACAGACAACCAGGTGCCATCACCACACCCTACATCAACAATATTTTTAGGATGGAATAATTCTAAAACTACTGGAACGATTTCTTGAGCCGAGCGCTTTGCCCCATGATGTAAAGCCCAAAAGAATTCCTGATCGTAAGAAGTAGCCATCGCAAAAATCGCTAGATTTTTTCTAGGATAACAATATCTTGTGCACCGATAGGTTGCAATGCATTACCCGACCAAAGCCCTGGAACAGGCTCCTGGGAAAGCTTCAACCCTGCTTTTCTGGCAAATTCTTCAATTAAAGAAAGGCGATAGGCTGTCATTTCTTCTACATTCTCTGGATTTGCGATCGCAAACTTGTCATCCCAATCTTCGTAGGAGTGCTCAAATTCAAAAATTGAATTGTTGAACCCCAGAGGTCTTGGATTGCCCGATACATAATTATCTAGCAAAAAGAAGCTAAACACACACCGGCCTTTATCTTTTAAGACCCTAGCAGCTTCCTTAAAATAATGCTGAGTATTTTCAGGTAGTAAATGGGTAAATACGGACGCCGCATAGACTAACTCGAAGGACGCAGATGGATATGGAAATCTAAACTCCGTAGATTTAGTCTTGCCATCTGGGTTGTAATAAGTGTTGAGAATATCTGCCCATGCAAACCTAAATCTAGGGTGAGCCGTGCTAAATTTTTCTTTTAGAAAATCAATTTTGTACTTGCTAATATCAAAGCCATCGTAGGAGCCTGTACCTATTAGAAGATAGCGTAACGGAAAGGCAATTCTTCCTAGACCGCATCCGATTTCTAAAACAGATGTATTGGCATTCAGCTTTCCATAAATCCGCAACAACATACTCCACTCTTCGGCCCAGCGAAACCATTCTTCAATGGTGTCAATTCCCTCTGAATCCATTAAATTGAGTGGCGGGACTAAATCAGGCTCATAGGCAATATTATAGGTTTTCTCTTTTTTCTGAGAGGATAAACTCATAATCATGTCTTTTCTCCAAAGTAAGAACTAAATAATACAAACAGTAAGACTTAAAGTCTTAAAGTAGTCAGCAGATCATGCTAATGCTTTTAAAGTCTCCTAAAGTAGCTAACTAACTGTGTGAGGAACTTTATAAAGCACCCATTTGGGCGTTTTATCTTGAAAATGACAAGTGCGGTTGATATGCTCTACCAATTCTGGATGATCAACCCAAAAGTCTTTTTTTCGCTCATCAACAATACCTAACCAATCTGCACCCTTGCGACGTAGATTCTCCAACATAAATATAGCCTCATTATCGTCTTCAGGTAAATGATTCCATGCACGACCTTTGGTCTCAGTAGAATGTGAGAAAACCCAGCCTTTTCTTTGGCTGTAGTACAGTGCAATCGGATCATCAATCGTATTCGCTAAGGTAACGATCATCTCATCCGGTCGAGTGATTTTCCTAAGCTCCAAACCCAGTTCATAACTTTCTTGTGCATAAGCTTGATAAAGATGATCGGTAGATGTGTGACTATTAACTCCAACAAAAAACAAGAAAAATATAGCCATGCTAGCAGAAAGTATCGGTTGTTTATTGGAAGTAAGAAACGAGATCAGTTGGACAATGCCATGACCAACCAAAGCTGCAACAGCTGGATTTAGAATGGCGAGAGACCAAGGATAGTAAATAATCTCTTTAGCGCTCAACAGATAAAAAATACCAAAGGCCAACAGCCAAGTATGAAATAACCACGGTAGCGGAGTCACATAGTTACATCCAGGTTTTCTTTCGATTTTCTGTTTAAGACCAGGCAGGATAAATCCGATAAAGGCTAATAGCAAGATAGGTGCTGTCCATAGCCATTCATACATTATTTGCCAAAGGGTTGGCAGGAAATAGTTTTGACTCATCCATGCACCTATGCCATCTTCCCAAACTAGATTTTCCACACCGATTAATGGTTGCTCTGTGTGGCTAGGGTTGATGTGATATGCCCAGAGAAGATTAAAAATAACAGCCTCTATCGTAAATAAGATAAACGTTGCCAAGGCCGCCAAATTGTAGCGCTTTTTGCCAGCAGAGTTGCGCGTATAGCAGGCAATAGCGTATAGCATGGGAATAATCACCAAAAGACCAATGCATTTTGTGATAAATCCCCATGCACCAGTAATTCCAGCAAAAAATAGGTAACGTTCACGGCCAGTGCGCAAATAGAGCAGTAACATCCAAAAACTTGTTGTTACTAAAGCCACCATTGCTGGATCGCTTAAAAATGATCGATCAATAAAAATACCACCTGGCATAATTGCTAAAATAGCTGCGCTGACTAAAGCTGTTTTTTTATCTCGGATGTGGCTAACTAGCTGATAGAGAGAAAAAATACCCCATAGACTAAAAACAATAGAAACCGATCTCCCTATCCATTCATGCTCCCCCATTAGAAAATACAGCGTGCCCGCAATGTAGCTGACTGTAGGAAATTCACGAGCTTGATAGTTGGGCTCATATCCTCCCCAACTAACCTGGGGATGAAACGGATTCCATTCAACCCTAAAGAAATTGTCGGCAATCATAGCCGTATTAGCTTGGGGCCAACTAAAAGCATCAATAAAAGGCTGATTAATATTGTGCAGTCTTAGCACTGCCGCGAGGGCTAAAATAAGAATTAAACTATAACTCTCTAAAAAAGCATTTTTAGTTTTCATAGAGTGTCCTACCATAGTTAGCACATCTGCTGTGTCAGGAGTGCCTAATAGAATATTTGACATTACTGATCCTCGTAGTGACTTGGGCAAGGAAAGGCCTTCAAGTAGTAACGGCTACAGATCGTGTCATTACGAGGATCAATCAGCAATTGAGCTCATTTACACAGCGAGCGAGAAGACTAAACACTTAATAATTCCCATTTTTGAGAAGGGCTTGAAGCCGATACTAGAGTATTAGAGCGTTGAATAATAATAGGATATACTTGCCAATGAAAGTCGTAGGAATAGGACCAATCTTTTTCATAAATACCAACATCAATAAAATATTGTCCTGTTTCCAGATTGGGGCATTCAATCTCAAGGGCAATCCGTCCCTGGCCTAGAATAGTGGGCAAAGCAACATCGGCCAAACTAGTATTCGTTTGATAACAGTTGACACCTTTAGTATCGCTGATACTAATACCAAAAATAGGAGACTCCACGGGCGAGTGAGCCACATAATCAATCAGTAGCCGTAGAGGTCTTCCCCCATAGGTTTCGACAACGCTATCCTGATTTGGGGTTTGTATTTGTAAGCTAA
This sequence comes from Leptolyngbya cf. ectocarpi LEGE 11479, assembly GCF_015207065.1. GTDB lineage: Bacteria > Cyanobacteriota > Cyanobacteriia > Phormidesmidales > Phormidesmidaceae > Leptothoe > Leptothoe ectocarpi. The sequence goes on from NZ_JADEXP010000044.1 coordinate 10,112, forward strand.
GTACTTCAGCTTCTAAAGAACCAAATCGATTTTTGTTAACCTTGAGTTCAAAACCTGAAACTGTTTTTACAGATGGATGGCTAGTTGGTGTGCGTTTGCGAGTTTCTAACCGCATTGCATCCACATATTGCTGAATAACAGTTTCAGGATCACCGTAGGCTGCCATTTGTCCACGACTTAGCCATAGAGCTTTATTACACAAAGATTTAATTTGGTCTGGACTGTGGGAAACAAGAGCAATGGCACACCCCTGTGCCTTAAGCTCGCTGATCCGATTGAGACATTTAGTCTGAAAAGCTAGATCACCGACGGAAAGGAATTCATCCACCAACATTACTTGAGGATCGGTATGAACAGCTACGGAAAATGCTAAGCGCATCATCATACCGGTGCTGTAAGTTCTTAGAGGAAGATGAATGAAATTTTCAAGTTCAGTAAACGCAATGATTTTATCTAAACGTTGGGTGACTTCACGGCGAGTTAAACCGGCTGAAATAGCTGTTACATAGATATTCTCTCGACCAGTTAAGTCTGAATGGAATCCTGCTGCTAGATCTAACAGGGCTCCAATTCGACCGGCTATCATAACTTGTCCTTCGTCAGGTTGGATAACCCCACCTAACAGCTGCAATAGCGTGGACTTACCTGCCCCATTTTTACCGATAATTCCCAGCATTTCACCGGGGGCAATTTCAATTGTGACATCCTTGACAGCCCAAAATTTTTGGACAGACTGCATGAATTTAAATCCAGATAAAGCCGCCTCCATAATAGTCGCAGGGCGTTGACTGTTATAGTACTTATACCGTTTGCCGAGGTTCTGAGCGATAATTGTTCCGTTCATCTACAGCTCCTCCACAAAACGACCACTCTGATCTAAAAACAGCCTATGGCTTAGAGGTAGTATGATCAGTGCTCCAAATCCTATCCAAAGGAGAGGCATCAAGGCAGGAAGAGAACCATCAATTAAGATAGAGCGATAGGCCGTTACAAGGTGTACCATGGGGTTGAACCCATAGAAGTATTGAATCTCTGTGGGAACGTTGCTGATATCATAGAAAATAGGTGTCAGGTAAAAGAACATTTGTAAAAGAACACCCAATGTGTGCTGAGTGTCCCTAAAAGTGACATTTACAGCAGCTAAAAAATAGGCAAAGCTCAGTGTTAAAAGGAATTGTAATAGCTGTAAAACTGGTAGTAAAAAGATCACTGACTGAAGTTGTATACCGTCAATAACTAGAAAAACGATCAGAATAGGCAGAGCCAATACAAAGTGGACTAGCCCCGTTATTACAATTACAACCGGTAGGATTGATTTCGGAAAGCCAGGTTGACGAATCAATGCACGGTTAGAAATAATGACTCCTGCCGCTTGAAAGAGTGATGTTTGAAACCACGTCCAAATCAAAAGTCCTGTAAATACGTAGGATGAATAGTTAGGGACATCTAAAGGTAGGACAATCTGAAATATAAAGGCAAAAACAGCTAGATTCAATAAGGGTGCAATTAAGGTCCACCCTACGCCGAAAATAGATCGTTTATAAAGTAGCTTCATATCCCGTGAAACTAGCTCACGGATAAGGTCATACTGGTAAATAAATTTTCTCTGTAACGGCTGACTGACTAATGTCTGTGGTAAAAACATAGTGTTATCACTCCTGATTAAGACGGGCAACTAAGGGGGTGGGCGAAACCAAATCGTTTAAAGGCTTATCATCAGCCACACCTAAACAGCCCGGTACCTCAATGACTAAAGATAGTGGCTGGGTCGTTCCTATTCTCTTTATGCGCCAGTGAGAGAGTAGTAACCCTAGAGGAGCTAAGAAATTACCTCGTATTTCTAATAAAATAAACGAAATTGGATATGTACTTAATCCTCTCAAGCGATAGTAGATCCGCGACAGGTGAGCTAATGGCAAACCGAAGAATAGTCGCGCTACAACCCTAAGATCTTTATCTTTGAGCAGGGTTGTTAAATGATAAGCAACATGGCCCTTACTATAGTGAAAAATCTGTCGTCGTAACGCTTGCGTTGTACGGCGATGCCTGTGCCAAACATAAGCGTCTGGAGTATAGACGAGGGTGTAGCCAACTTTAAGCGCTTTGTAGAAAACGTAGGTGTCTTCTCCACAACCGCCTGCGGGAGTACCAGGTCCCAGGGCTTCGTTCATTAGACCAATTTTGGGATCAGCAAATATTGACTTTCTAAAGGCCGCATTAGCAGTTGCGCCTAGATCCCATGTCGGCACTGTCCGAAATGGATTCTCTTCAAACCAATCTCCACCTACCTCATAGGCGTTAAACCCTCTGCCTAAACCGCCGTAGCTTTCAAAAAGATGTTGAGCATAGGTTTCTAGTTCAACCGGTAATACGTTACCTGTCACGATAACTACATCTGGGCGGGAGAAAGGGGCCACAAGTGTTTCTAACCAGGTGGATGGCATTGTCACATCGTCATCTGTTGCAACAATGATGTCACCATTACTAGCGGATATGCCTGCATTACGAGCATAGGCAAGTCCCTGATGGGCTTGATTCACTAGTCTGACCGTTGGAAACTCTGCTACGACAGGTGGAGTTAATTTTGATTTAGGATTATTATCAACAACAATAATTTCTATTGCTCGATCAGACTCTTGCTGGATTAGGCTTTCTAAACATTTACGTAGGTCATCAGGGCGATCATAGGTTGCTAGAACAACGGATGCAGAAACACTAGCAGGTAGGGCTAATGAGTGACGGCCTTGTAAGTCATTGGGTGTAAGCCTTGTTTTTATGGTCATTAGTAGTTTGGACCATACATCTGCAGAATTAGATTTTTCGACTAGTTCTAGAATCTTGAGACCAAAGGAAGCTGTTAGCACTTCGATTAAGCGACTAACGCTAATAGGTTGATAAACATTCGCAATATAGGTATTACCAAGAGACTGTCCTTTCCACGTGGCAAAGATCTGAACACCGCCATAGGCAGCCACGTCAGTCATTGGGTTTAGTGGCTCGCTGAGTTCGATATTACGAATAGCTGTCCCTTCTTGATGCTCCTTTTTGTTAGAAGCGAGTACTTGCTTACGAACTTCTAAAAATTGAGGCTCTAGAGGAAAGTCCTTGGCAATTTTCTTGGCATTGCTGTGGGCTTTCCAATAACGCCCCAAGCTTTGAAAGCAACCACGGAACTCAGCAATAATAAGGTCTCTGGGAAAACGAAATGGGTGCAGATAAGATAGCAATAACCGACGTAGATTCCACCACCATAGCCACCATATACTCAACTGATAAAAGCTACTTTTCTCGTCAGGATAGTAGCTTGAAGCACGACTAAAATAGGAAAATAGCCCAATGCCATTGTTGGCAATTTGAGACCTTAATTTTTCATAGTTACGGCGATGGCGATGTCTCACCATCGCGTTAGGCTCATAGACGAGGGTGTGCCCTTCTTTCAATACACGAAAGAACATTTCTAAATCGCCACCGCCATTAGTAACGGTGCCAACGTCTAATGCTGGGTCAAAATATCCTATCTCTTCAAATACTAAACGGCGATAGGCCATGTTAGCACCCGTGCCAAATTGTCCTGCCCCTAACCATTGATATGGAAGACGTTTGTTCTCACTGCGATACCACTTTCTTTCAAACCCTCGACCAAAGCCACCGTAGGTTTCAAAGAGTACCTGAGACTCTGTTTCTAGCTCGTAGGGAACCACCAACCCCGTTACCGCCATAACATCCTCGTTGTCGGCAAAGACCTTAGCGATTGATTGGACCCAGTATTTATCGACAACTACATCATCGTCGGTATAGGCGATAATATCACCGTTAGATTCAAAAATGGCTCGATTTCTCGCCCAGTCCAAGCCAGGACGGGGCTCGCAAACATATCGAAACTGTGGAAATTTTTGTTCTAGAAGGTTTCGAGTATCGTTGTTAGAAGGTGCATTATCGACCACTAACACCTCAAAACTGGGATAGTCAAGGGTAGCTAATCCTTCGAGACATAACGCTAAATCATCTGCTCGATCCCGAGTGCATACGGCTACGGTAACAAACGGATATGGCTGAGACAGCTGACGATTGCTTGCCTCAAATAGATGTTCAATATCAAAGACATTTGCTTTATTATCGTCAGCTAGCCGCTTGCGCAAAAGACGTTCAATAAATCCCCAGCTATGTTGCTGCATGACTGCATCGGTAATAGCTTCAGCTGTCACATATCCACTGGTGATGGGGAGTTGAATATAGCCTAAGACCGTTTCCCTAAATCGCACAAGACCTTTAAAGGCCATATATCCATCCAGATTTTCTACTTTCTGGATAGGGTGACTTAAATCAATATCAGTAATTTTAATTGGATAGAGCATGTTATAAGAATTTCTAGATAATTAGCTATATGACGAACTAGGTCTTATTTGATGCTGGCCTGTAAGCCTATTGCTTTAGGGGATAGTGTCTCTGATTTACTGTTTTGCTGGGAGTATCGAGAAATAAGGTTATGAAATGTGTTGCCAATCAGTAGTTTGAATTGAATGCGAATAGTCGGAGGTTTAGAAATAACAGGGCTAGAATCGGCTTTTCTGAAAAAACGACATGGGCCAACCAACAATGATGTTATATAGTTCAACAGGCTGCTAACAGAATCAGGACCTGTCGATATTAGTCCCTTGAATAGGAGCAGGTAAAAACCATATCGAAAAGGGATAGTTATCGGGTCTAATTGCAGGGCTGTCAACAGCCATTTCACTGTACGGTTTGGATTACCGTTAAGGTAGCTTTGTCGGGCTAAGTACATATAAAAGCTACTTTTGGATAATCGATAACAAAGGCTAAGATCGTCCTTCCGTCTGAGGCTCGTCTTTTTTAGCATATAGCTGTGTGACTGAGCCATCTTGACTGTATCTTTAGAAGACATGCTTTCGGGTGTTCTGCGGTACCCAATTAGGAATTCTGGCACTACGTCGAATGCATACTTTTCGGCTATGCGTAGATAAAGATCCCAATCCTCACAGCCCTGGATCTGTTTTTGATGAAAGCTGTCATCATAACCTCCTACTGCATCAAAACATTCACGCCGAATGAGGCTTGCACTGGCATTACCTAAAAAGTTATGGCAAAGTAAGGTTCTAGCAACGGAGCCTTTAATTCTAGCTGCTCGGAAATTTCTGAGTAGATGATCATCGTCATCAATATCTACGGTCCAAGCGTAGCAAAGACCTAGAGGCTTTCCAGTCTTCTGAAAGCAGTTGAGCTGTTTGACTATGTTCTCGGGATACCAGATATCATCAGCATCTAGAGGGGCGATAAAGTCTCCCTTGGCATGGCGTATACCGGTATTACGAGCAGCGGCAACACCGCCATTAGTTTGTTGTAAAAGAACAATGCGCTGATCTTGACCGGCCATGGCGCGAACAATCTCGGCAGTGCGATCGCAAGAACCATCATCCACCACAATAATTTCCAGATTGCGGTAGGTTTGGTTCAATACTGATATTATTGTGCGCTCAATAAAATGCTCAGCGTTATACGCTGGAATTATTACTGAGACCAGTGGATTCTCACTCTTCATGCGATTACCTACCCACTAAAACGTGTTCTTGCTGACGATGCACAGCAGACTGGATAGTTTTAACTGGACGACGATAGTAGCCATGGTGCTTCTGATGCCACTGCCAGGCATGGGTCAAGATATCATTCAAGTCAGAAAATTGGGGTTGCCATCCCAACATTGCTTTAGCTTTTTCGTGGCTACCCACCAAGACAGGAGGATCGCCAGGGCGTCGTTCTGCTTCAATTACGTTGATTGGCAGTTGGGTTACCTGTTTTGCGGTCTCGATTACTTGTCTAACTGAAAAGCCGTGATTGTTGCCCAAGTTAAAGACTTCGCTACTGCCCCCGTTAAGCAAATGCTCCAGTCCTAAAATATGGGCTTGAGCTAAATCCATGACATGGATATAGTCGCGCACACAGGTTCCATCGGGCGTTGCATAGTCAGTGCCAAAAATTGAAATAGAGTCTCGATGCCCCAAGGCTGTTTGCAAAACAAGGGGAATCAGATGCGTCTCGGGGGTGTGGTCCTCCCCTAACTGCCCATCGGGATCTGCTCCAGCAGCATTAAAGTATCGGAAGCATACAGACTTTAATCCGTAGGCCTGATCAAAGTCCTGTAGAATGCGCTCAACCATGAGCTTGCTAGCCCCATAGGGATTGATGGGGGTTTGTACAATCGTTTCGGTGATGGGTACTGTTGCTGGAATACCGTAGGTAGCACAGGTAGAGGAGAATACAAAGCGCTTAACATTGGCCGCAATCATAGCTTCTAAAAGATTGACGGTACCCGCTACGTTGTTACGGTAATACTTAACCGGGTCTTTTACAGATTCACCAACATAGGCATAGGCGGCAAAGTGCATAACGCCGACGATGTTTCGGGTGGCAAAAATGGCATCTAGAAGGGTGCGATCGCAAATATCACCGACGATGAGCTCAGCCTGTAGTACTTGCTCAATAACATTTCGATGCCCATAAACAAGATTATCGAGAATGAGCACATGATATCCTTGATGCTGTAAAACCTTGACAACATGGGAGCCAATGTAACCAGCACCACCAGTTACCAGAATAGTCGGTTCAGAGAACATCATCGCCAAATATAAAAGATAAATTGATATTAAAGCCGGGCGAGACTAATAGAAAAAAGTGATTTAAATAGCCGGGGCAATCACTTAACAAAAATCACGCCTAGATTTATAAGTAGTCGCATCGCAGCAACCGTATAAGCCACTAATAGAGAATCTTTCGAAAAATTCAGTAGCGGCCTTATGGAAGCATTTTCCCCTACCTAAAACTATCACACGCGTAATTATGGGCACCTATAATTCTGTGGGCTTTATCCAACTTTTCTATTAGTCGCTGCCAAGACAAGAATTTATAAGAAACAAGTTTTGATAAAATCAATTATTTTCTTCCGGAATTTATGTTGGTCTTTAAAATCTTCTTGTTTCAGTACATGAGAGCGTTTCAATATTGAAAAAAATATCAAATAGCATGATGTCAGCTTGGTCACAGACATATTTGAAGACCCTTTCAAAGGACGTTGCTGATCCTTGAGATGAATTCATCTGTCAAAGTCAAGCTGCATAGCAAGGTTTACAGATTGGTTCATTCTCTAGATCAGCAACTGTCCGTGGGTCTATGCCTTAGCTATTGGCATCACCTATTGACGCTTAGGAGAAATTAGCACTGTTGTTTAGGTCGGCCACTGTGATATTGCTCACCTGCCCGATGCTCTCGCTCCCGACAAAGATAAAGGCATCCGCTGCATTATCTCCTTGTCCTTGGAAGAAGCTCAAATCACCAAAGGCCAGACTGTCTAGCTCGAGCGTATCTGAACCAATGGTAAAGTCGCCAACAAAGTTGTACGCGCCACTACGGAAGATGAACGTATCAGCGCCATCACCGCCAAAGAGGGTATTTAATCCACTGCCACCGTCGATGAGGTCGTCACCAGAGCCGGTTTGGACATAGTCATCGCCGCTACCGGTAAGGATATCCTTATCCCCATCTCCTGTCATGGGGCGGGTGTCATTCATGTAGATAATGTTGGCACCATCGCCCGCTCTGACAATGTCAGTGCCGGTACCTAAACCGATGGAGTCGTCACCGCTACCTGTCGTGATGTCATAGTCCCCTTGCTCTACATAGACGGTGTTGACACCATCACCCAGGTCGAGCACGTTGGTACCACCGCCGCCATTGACACTGTAGACAAAGTCATCGCCACTATCGGTCGTTACCGTAGAGTCGCCGGTGCCAATACCGATCAGGTCGTTACCCCCATTACCATTGACGATGTCATTGCCGGTCTCACCTGCCCAAATGTTGTCATCGCCAGAGGTGCCGCGAATTGTGTCATCAGGGCTATTGGTACCGTCAGAGTTACTAAATAGCTCACCCGTATAGGTCTGATTGGCTTGAAACGCTTTACCTCGGACAATATTGTCATCGTCGACAAAGATGTCGGAGCCGTCAGTTACGCCTAGCAGGTTTGAGATCGCAGCATCAGCTTGAATAAACCCTGCCCCAGTTAGCCGATCAAAGCCTGGCGTTAGCATATCGATGGCAGTTGCCTCTAGGGCTGCCTCGATCTCGGCTGGTGTAGCATCAGGCTTGGCCTGCAGCATTAGGGCCACCACGCCAGCGGCATGGGGCGCAGCAGCAGAGGTGCCAAAGAAGTTATTAAATCCATCATTTTCAGGATCTTCACCGGGAGCAAAGAAGGTGGTATTTGTACCATCTACGGAAGTGAAGTCGGGAGCATCACGTACAATCGGAGTTGCCAGTCGATTGCCAGCCGTGTCAAAGAGAATGGGTGTTCCCCCCAACGAGGTCGAATCTTCGGGCAGAGGAGGTGTTTGGCCAAATGCGGGTGTGTCTTGATAAAACGCAGCTCCAACGGTCAGTACGCCCTCAGCATTAGCATTACTGATGGTTGTGGAAGCAGGCATAAAGAACTCACCATCTCTGGTACCGCCGGCAGTGTCGAGATACTTTACCCGACCGACTGATGGGCCACCTGCCGGTATAAACTGACCAAATGCTAGGTTATAGGTAGCCGTTGAACCTGTATTATTTGTGAAGTCAACTATCTCATAAGCATTACCGCCAATGTTATTGTCTTCACTGGATGCGAGGATTAGACTGCCGGATGCATCGTACAGAAACACATCCATATCATTAGCAGTCGGGGCTCCACCAGCAGATGCAAAGGGCTGATCCCATTGGAAATTTACTTCGATAGATTCACCATCTTCCAGGGTGAATTCTTGCAATATATCCGTCCCAGTGCCTGGATCAAAATCGTGCCATAGATAGTCCGTATTAAGCGGATCGGTGACCCCTCGAAATACCGAGTCGTAGGACTGATCGGCTTCGTTACCGGAGGAAGATAGATAGGTAACCCCGCTTGCGATCGCGGCTTCGGCAGCCTGGGCAACAACGCCATCCTGAAACCACGGCTCGTCGTAATAGCTCAGGTCATCTACGATAACGTCAGCCCCAGCAGCAACCAACGCATTAATACCAGCAGCAAAAGCAGCCCCATCGGCACCCCCTGCGTGAAACAGCAGCGATGCTCCCGGAGCGATATCATACACCAGCTGGGCCATGGCACGACCTTCATCCGTACCGCTTTGGTCGTCTTGTACGATCGTCAAATCGCTAGGCAAATCTCCACTGGCAACGTCATCGTTGAAGCCGCCTAGGGCGTTGAAGCTATCTGAAATGACGCCAACTGTAATGCCATCGCCGTTTAGACTAAATGTTGAACGGGCAATGTCGGCTCGCAAAGCCTGGTCGCCCTGACTGACAACCGAACCTTGATTGGTATTAGAAGACATAAGTTTCTCTGATTGATTTTCAAGCAATGTGAAGAGAGAATTTAAATTCGTGTCCCCCATCCCTGAAGACAAAATGTGCTAGAGCTAGTCTTGAAGTTAAAGCTCTTGGCTTATCCCAGAGGTATATTAGTAGTTATACTTAAGCAACTCTACCTAGACATTAAATACTTCTCTAATTAAGGCAATCTTTATCAAACTGTATTTTTTATGACTTTTATATAATCGTTGTTCTATTCACTTACCTGATTTATAAAAAGCTTTCTAATGGCGCATATAGATTCAGCCTATTTGCCTAAGAAATTACGCCAAGAGAACGTTGACATTGAGCCAAAGCGCTCTAATACAGACGTTTATCTAAACTTCAGGGTGCATATAAACTCACAACAAATCACGTACTTCATGCTTCGTTAAACCATTGCATTACCAACACCTAAAAAGGAGATTCCCATAAAGATTAAATAAAGAAACTGAGTTATGATTGTTCGTCTTAGGCATATGCCCATATATCTTGAAATAGCTTTAGCTTGGCCTTATTCATTGACCTGTACTGAGCCGCTGTATTTTTTTAGAGTTCTTCTTTGAAGAAAAGTCTGAAGGTTAAGTATCAAAATAACTCGTTAATTTAATATCTTTAGCCTTTAAACACTAATTTTTCTATGCCTCAATCATCTCCAATATCAGATATCTCAGTTGTTATTCCGGTTCATAATGGTGGAGTTGCCTTTAAACGTTGCCTAAAGGCAATGGCTCAATTACATCCTCAACCACGAGAGATCATAGTTGTTTCTAATGGCGACACAGACGAGAGCTGGTTAGCAGCTAAACAGTCAGGTTTTATCGTCATCCGATTGCCCACAGCTGGTGGCCCCGCTGTCGCCCGTAATATAGGCGCAAGAGCTGCTAAGGGAAAATATCTGCTATTTATCGATGCGGATGTAGAAGTTAAACCGATGACAATTGCTCAAGTTTCAGCAATCTTTCAGCAAGAGCCCACTCTAGCAGCCATCATGGGCTCTTATGATGACGAACCAGGAGATCCTAACTTCCTGTCGCAGTATCGAAATTTGCTTCATCACCACACCCATCAAGCCTCCTGCTCAGACGTCTCCAGCTTTTGGGCCGGTTGCGGAGCCATTGACCGAAAAATTTTTCTAGCTATGGGTGGCTTTAATGAACGCTACCGCAAACCCTGCATTGAAGATATTGAATTAGGCTATCGGCTTAAGCAAGCCGGTTATACCTCAAAACTTTGCAAAGATATTCAGGTCAAGCATCTTAAATCTTGGACCATGTTCTCTCTGTTAAAAACAGATATCTTCTATCGGGCGTTACCTTGGACATCCTTAATTTTAGCCAACCGTCATATTAACAACGAGCTGAATCTGAAACTAGAGAACCGAATTAGCGCCTGTCTTATATACGGACTTATACTATCTGTTCTGGCCATTGTCTGGAGCGGAATTATTGGGTTCTGGCTGACAATCATTTTTGCTTTGAGCCTGATATTTCTTAACCGGTCACTTTATCGCCTTTTCTATTCTCGTCATGGTTTGAGATTTAGCATCAAAGCCATATGCTGGCACTGGTTTTACTACTTATATAGCAGTATGGCTTTTGCCAGCGGATACATATGGTACGAATTTAAATGCTCGCCATTTTTGCAAGCCATTATCAAAGTAACCCCTTAGAATCTAAAATCCTTAAATAGGCTGCCCTTGAAAACATCGATAACTATTAATCTAAGTGAGACTTTATTGGCTGACAATTCAATAGTGTTTTTTGAGGTGATGTTACTTCTCAACCCAATAAATTTACGCTCTATTTAGCCGCAGTCTGTTTACATACCATAGATAATTCCAGAAAACACTAACATCTGAACTTATTAAAGAAAACTAATAAAATGGCTATACAAACCGACAATACATTATCTCAGAAGACCCATTATCCGACTATCATTATAGGGGCAGGGCCAGCTGGTTTGACCACAGCCTATCAGCTCACCAAAGCTCAGACTAGCTCTTTAGTGCTCGAACAAGCTGGCCAGGTTGGTGGAATTGCCCGCACAGAAAGCTACAAAGGATATCGCTTTGATATTGGTGGCCATCGCTTCTTTACCAAGCTAACTGCCGTTCAACAGTTTTGGGAAGAGATTTTAGGGCAAGATCTGTTAAAGGTTTCTCGTTTATCTCGTATTTACTACAATGATATCTTCTTCAACTATCCGCTAACTCTATTCGACACCCTATTTAAGTTAGGCGTTGTCGAGAGTATAAGAATTATCGGTAGTTATATTAAAACTCAGTTAAAGGCTCAGTTTTCTCGCAGCACCAAGCCAGAAACATTTGAGGACTGGGTAAGTTACCACTTTGGAGGACGGCTATTTCAAACTTTCTTCAGAACCTACACGGAAAAGGTGTGGGGAATCTCCTGTAAAGAACTCCAAGCTGATTGGGCTGCCCAACGGATTCAAGGTCTCTCCTTAACTAAAGCAGTTGTTGATACGTTGATTCGCAATCGAGATACCAAGACCCTGATAAAGTCCTTTTATTATCCCAGGCTAGGCCCTGGCATGCTTTGGGAACGCTGCCATCAAAAAGTTATAGCTCAAGGTGGTACGGTTACACTAGAAACATCGGTCAAATGTCTAAAACACAAAAATAACCGAGTTCAGCAGGTGATTGCACATACTGCAGGCACTCAGATAACGTTTACGGGTGATCACTTTGTTTCTAGCATGCCCATCACTGCGTTAGTCAAAGTTTTAGATCCACCTGCACCTGTACCTGTGCTTCAAGCAGCTAAATCACTTAAATACCGGGACTTTTTACTAGTTGCGCTGATTCTTGACGAAGCTGATGTCTTTCCCGACAACTGGATCTACATCCATAGTCCAGAAGTCCATGTGGGACGAATTCAAAATTTCAAAAACTGGAGTATTGAGATGGTCCCTGACCCAAGTAAAACTTGTCTGGGCCTAGAATATTTTTGTAATGAAACAGACGAAATTTGGCATTACTCCGATGCCAGCCTCGTTGAAATAGCTATCCGAGAGTTAGTTACGTTAGGATTACTCACTAAGGACAGCATTATCGATGGTAAAGTCTTGCGCCAACGTAAGGCTTATCCTATCTACGATCGCAACTACCATCGGCATTTAGAAACTATTCAAACCTACTTAGCGACTTTTGAGAACTTGCAAACTATTGGGCGAAACGGAATGCATCGCTATAACAACCAAGATCACTCTATGATGGCAGGCATTCTAGCTGCCCAGAATATTTTAGGTGATTCCCACAACCTTTGGCAGATTAATACAGAAGCTACTTATCATGAGGCCGGTTATACTCAGGCAAAATCAGCTGTCTCACCGGTGTCAGACAACCCAAGCGAGGAACGAGCAAAACCGATCCTAAACGTTGCTTATATCAGCAATGCTGAATAGATTGATAGTGATCGATGCGGTAGAGACGCGATATGGGAACATCTGTAGATGCTTTATTTTATACTGGTATGGGGACTGCTGCTATGTGTGAGCTTTATCACAGGGATCGGTATTTTAAATCTTTTTAGGATAGATGAATTTAATCGAGTAGGAGATCGCTTCTTTATCTCTTCTTGGTTAGGGCTCGTTATTATCGCTAATGGTTTTCTGAGCCTATCCCTTTTTGTACCTCTATCCCCCCTAGTGGGACTCGCCGCACTCATAAGTATTACCAGTTTGTGTTTAAACTTTCCAAATGTCAGAAAAGACGTTGCAAGTATTCTTCTGCGTGTACCAGATCGTTGGTTACTCACGGCTGGCTGTATCGCGATGGTTACCGCTCTTTTCACTTCACAGCAGGTAACCTGGTTTGACACAGGACTCTACCACTTTGGCTCAATTCGATGGATGGCTGATTATGGTGCGGTTCCGGGTCTAGCGTTACTCAACAATGGATTTGCATTTATTTCTGCTTGGTTTGCCTTAGCAGCCCCCTTGAATCCTGATTTTATGGGGTCTCGCAATACGGCTATTTTAAACGGGTATCTTTTATTTGTCCTACTTTTACAAACCAGTATCTCGATCCATTATGTTTTTATAAAAACAGCAACCAAAACAGACTGGTTTCTTGTAATCTATAGCTTCCTGACCCTGCCTCTTTTTGTTGTTACTCCTTTCCTGTCAGCTGTTTTAGTATCACCCTCTCCCGATTTCCCAGTAATACTACTCACCGGCATCGTAGCTTGGACTATTGTATACCCTCTGAAACTCCCTTCTCAGGCCTCTACAATAAAAGACTTTACAGGGGTTCGTGTAGATGCCTCGTTACAGGAATCTAATGCTGCCATAGTGACTCTAATACTAGGGCTTGGCACCGTAACATTTAAGCTCAATGGCTTACCTGTTTTAGGTATTTCAAGCTTGTATTATATTGCCCACTATTGGAAAAAACCTATTTCTATATTTTTTGGATCTGGCCTGACGATACTTCTGTTATCACCCATGATTATATTTGGAGTAATTACCTCTGGGTGCCCGCTCTATCCCTCCTCCTTTATGTGTGTATCAGCTCCCTGGACCTTGTCTAACCAGCAGGCTGCGGACGCCCTGGCGAGCATTAACGGCTGGCAAAGCTGGTTTGGATCCCCGTCCAATGATACAAATACGTGGCTGTGGACCTTTAGTCAGTGGCTACAGCTCTCTCACTTAAACAAAGCTATGCTGTTTTTAGCCGCTATGGCTGTTCCTATTAGTGTTTGGGGACTTCGAAAAGCTAAACAGCAGGGTCACGGGGCAGACGTTTGGATTATTGCCCTCAGCTTACTGGGCATGGGCTTTATTTTCAGCCAGGCTCCTTTAATTCGATTTGGCCTAGGATATTTTCTCCTCTTGCCAACGCTGTTGCTCTCCACTGTTTGTACTCAAACTGTTAGTCAACTATCTGGCAAAGTTCATCAATCATCTATTTCTCGAATAGTGCTGTCTAGCAAGGCTAGATTATCAGCACTATTTGTCGTCACCGTTTTTCTATCGAGCGTTCGTGGAATTAACGTCAGTCAACAACTGATGATTCCACCAGAACTACCAGGCGTCACAGTCAATCAGATCAGGGTCAACGATGTTGATTATTTTTTACCTGAAAATACCAATAAGTGCTGGGGTGTCGACTTACCCTGTGCACCTGAACCATTAGAGAGCGATATATGGCTACGTAATCCTCAGAAAGGGGTTGCCGCTGGTTTTCAGAGGAAGCCCTAGATGAGTTAAATGAAGTCGTTGCAAGCCCTGCAGTTGTGCCAATGATTGAAGTTCTTATAGTAGAAAAGGAATCAAGCAATATTAAGCCCAAAAACTAAACCTACTCTACGGGAGTTTTTCTGCCTGCCTTGTTTCATAACGCTTTCAGCATTGAAAATCGTTGCAATTTCGGTAACCCGCCCAAAGCTTGATGTATCCCTGTTTATTCTGGACTAACGTTCAAAGGGATATCAAGTAATGGCTAGACGGCTGTGGTTATTTGGGCTAGGGGCAGTAGCAATGGTGGGATTGCCCTATCAGGCTGAGGCAAATTTATCGTCTGAATCTGCCGCTGTATCAGATACACCCGCTATCGCCCAAGAGACACCTCGAATTGTGCGTCAACAGCAGTTTGAAGAGTATCGTCAGGTCATCGAAAAAACACAGTCGATGATCCATGACCAAAGCAGCCAAACTCTGGCGGACCGATGGGGGCTAGATATTCTCGATGTCACCTGGGAAGATACCGGTCGCTACGATAATTCTGCTGTCGGTCCCAACATTAGCGATATGACCATCCAGGTGCAGCAACAGGATCCTGACACGGGTGAATACTCGCTGCATTTAATGCCGGTGATCCGCTACCCCAACTTTGCCGATATCACTGGGGATGTGCCCATCGATCAGTTGTATGTGCTCACGGGTAATGAACAGGGCGACGATCTGCAGCGCGTTTCTCTCAAGGATGTGCTGGGGGATTTGCGCAGCTATCTCAGTGAACCTGATTCTTGGCAAGGTAGCGAAAAATCGTTGCTAGCTGACCGGGATAGCCATGTGTTGGTCAGTGCCCAGGCTGCATTTTTGCCAATTCCCCAGGGGGATGAGGCTATGTTTAACCCGGTTCTTTTTAACTATCAGTCCTACTCAGGTGATCCTGCCGTACTAACGCTGCTAGTCACCCGTGAAGGCACCAGCGCCACCATTATTGACAACCAGCGCGACGGGTTTGATGCGGGCCGTACCTGGGGGCAGCGGCTGTTTTTTAATCAAGCGGGTGAACGCGCTAGCCTGACGGGGCAGCGGCTCAGTGATTTTCAGGTTGGCAGCAGCCCCAGCACCCCATCCACTGATAGCTCTGATGCAACCACAGAAGACGATGCGGGCCTCAATATGGTGATGCTGATTCAAGTCCCCCTCAAACAAAAGCAGCCGTTTGTATCGGACGCTCCTTATGCAGCGGCGGTCATGGAAGCCGCAGATGCGGAGTTTAGTCCCCTAGAGCGCAGCAATGTTGAAGCTGCTGTCATTGGCCACGGAGAGGTGGAAGGCCCCTTTACCGAAATCGATAACCTGGAGATTGAACGGGATCCAGACTTTCCTATTCGGGTGACGGTGCAGTTTTATAAAGCCACCAGCAATGGCGTGGTTTCTGCCGAGGACATGGGCGAAATCCATGCCCAAATTCAGCAGGTGTATAACGACGCTGACTATGTTGGCAGCCTGGTGCTCGATGGTCGCCAAGACCGCCCGACGGAGTATGACGGTGACCATACTGAACCCGATGACTGGTGGGAGCGTTTTTGGGAGCATTCTCGGAATCGGCTAGACCTGAGTGAAGAAGAAGCTAGAGACCTATGGGAAAGATTGAGAGGGGAGTAGGGAGTAGGGAGTACGCTGCGCCCCATGCCCCAT
>NZ_JADEXP010000597.1 GCF_015207065.1 Leptolyngbya cf. ectocarpi LEGE 11479
CTCACGGTTCGCTAGAAAATATAGGAGAATAGCGAATAGCGTAATAATGCCCAAAATCGTATCCCAGCCAAGCAATGGCCCAGTTGATCAGTAACGAACGCGTCGATGATATCCCACTGCTATTAAGCCAGATGCAAACGCTGGGTTTGCGTGAGCTACTCGACGAGCACTTTGCGCCCCATGGGAACTGGAAAGGTCTGAGCCTAGGCAACGTAGTATTGGGTTGGCTATCGTACATTATCTCCCAAGGAGATCATCGTCTTAATCAAGTCGAAGACTGGGCAAGGGGACTGAATATCAGCTTAAAAGCCTGTCTGAGTGAGTCATTACGCCCCTTAGATTTCAGTGACGACCGGCTCGCAACAGTGCTAGACGAATTGAGTCATGACCTAGCGTGGGAGCGCTTCGAGGGAGCGTTGAATCGTCAAACGGTTCGGGTGTATGACCTGAGCGTAGAGACCGTTCGGATTGACACGACGACGGTCAGCGGTCATCGAGAGCCGACCCCAGACGGTTTATTTCAGTTTGGGCACAGCAAAGACTATCGGCCCGATTTGCCGCAAGTGAAGATATCGCAGGCGGCGTTGGACCCATTAGGAATGCCCGTGAGTACGAGCGTAGTGAGTGGCAACCGAGCCGATGACCCGCTGTATATTCCTGAGATCAAGCAGGTTCAAATGCATCTGTCGAAGCGTGGATTGTTGTATGTCGGCGACAGTAAGATGTCGGCGATAGAAACGCGTGCTTACCTGTCGAAGAGTGAGAACTACTACTTATGTCCGTTGCCTGAGGTACAGGTGTCAAAGACCGACTTAGCCGAGTTGCTCGCGCCGATGTTTCGTGGAGAGGAAGAGCTTGAGTCGATTGCGGCCCCTGAGGTGAATGCAACCGGGCCAAGCAGTGCAGAGACATCTGCCGAGACTGAGGCCATTGCAGAGGGATTTGCCATCGCGATGCCGCAGTCGTTGGGGGCCGATGCAGACCGGTTCACATGGACAGAGCAGTGGCTAGTGGTGCGCTCCTTCAAGCATCAACAACGGCAACAAACCGGGTTAGACCAACGCCTTGAGAAGGCTACTGAGGCACTCGCCCACTTGAATGTCACGGGGCGCGGCCACAAACGGCTGTCGGTTGATGAAACCATGGCCACCGCTGAGAAAATCCTCAAACGCTATCGGGTTACAGACTTGTTACAGGTGGACTACTCAACCACAACCCAAACGATTCATAAACGCGCCTATCGGGATAAGCCCGCCCGCACCCTCACAGAAACCACAGTCCAGGTGAACGCCACGCTTAACCCAGATGCCTACGACCAAGCACAGCGACTGCTTGGATGGCGGGTCTATGTCTCCAACGACTTGGAGCTGTCGCTCTCACAAGCGGTCTATGGCTATCGCAATGAGTATCTGATTGAGCGATGCTTTGGCCGATACAAGGGGAAAGCGCTCGGCTTAACCCCCTTATTTTTAGCCTCTGACCAACGGGTCAAAGGTTTGATTCGATTGCTGAGTATCGGGTTGCGTATTCTCTGTTTACTCGAATTTTCAGTTCGCTCTACACTCGAGTCTACCCAGAAGGAACTGGCGGGACTCTATGCGGGAAATCCTAAACGCACGACCACCAAACCCACGGCTGAGTTGCTATTACGAGCGTTTCGTGGCATCACGCTCACCGTGATGAAGATTAACGGGGCCCTCCAATATTTTCTCTCTGCTTTATCTGAGCGGCAACAGCGCATTCTGCAGTTGTTGAAGGCTTCGGATGATATCTACCTCTCACTCACCGGATAATTTAGGCAACCCTTCCTAAATTTAAGCGAACCGTGAG
>NZ_JADEXP010000045.1 GCF_015207065.1 Leptolyngbya cf. ectocarpi LEGE 11479
GTTTAATGGCGGTTGGATTGGTTAACCATGCCTCAAAATTTGAAAACTTAGCACCATGAAAATACATGCCGCTTAGCCATATAAATACAACGGCTAAATGGCCAAAATGGGCGCTGAATATCTTTCGGGAGATATCTTCTAAATCGCTTGTGTGGCTGTCAAAATCGTGGGCATCGGCGTGTAGATCCCAAATCCAAGTTGTTGTCTTTGGACCTCTGGCCAATGTTCGACTAAAGTGCCCCGGCTTACCCCACCGCTCAAATGTGGCAGGGGTAGGGGCGTCATCAACCACAACCTTAACTTTTTGCCCCGGTTCCGGGGGACTTATGGTCATTCGAACTCTCCTCTCTTTCCCTAAGAAAACACGGAAAATTCAATCTCAACAACATATCTGCACAGAATCTGCACAAAGAGAAAACCCATTTACAAGGAGATTTTCTGCACAGAATCTGCACAAAGAGAAAACCTGTGCAGAAAACACTGGCCGCACACTGAGGAGAAACAAGAGGAAGTGACGGAAACCCCTGAAAATAGAGGGCTCAGAAAAATACCAACTGTTTCTAGTGACGAACCTTAGAAAACTCAGACGTGTCTTAAAACATCCAAGGATTCAGTCATCAAATTTGGTTTTGTTTCAGAGATTGATTAATGTCCGACGTGAAGTGGAAAAAAACTCCATTCTTGGAATATCCAAGAATCCAAGCAGGCCCCAAGACAAAACAAGAATGGAGCCATACAGATCTGATTAGTCACTAAACTACAGTCTCAGAATCGCAAAAGACTCACCTGTGTTGCAGAAGTTAACCTTGTTTACAAAAAAACGTTAAGCCTAGGAGTAATTGCTCACACAATTATTAAAAAATAAAATAAACCCCTTGAGTCCTTTGATTCAGAGAGTTTTAGCAGCTAACGTCGCCTCCAAATCGCAGCCTGAGTTTAATGCAAGGATTGTTCTATTAAGGACTTAAGCATTGAGATAAATCTTGGATTGGAACTCCTAACCCATAGGTTTCTAGATTTTTTTCTATTGTTTAGATAGCTTTTCTCTATATAACTTCACACTAAAATTTAACGTTTCCGTACTTACAGCGCTGCTGCTGCAAAAAGAGCGGCTGGGGCAATTTTTACGCTACTGCGATGATATTTGCCAAGCGGACGTATGCTTTTGGTCATGCTGTGGTGATGAGGATAGGGCATGTTAACAAAGCAATCAGAGGAGACGCTGCGGCAGCGAGTGCGAGCTGAGTTAGAAGAGGCAGAAACGGGTCTGGGTCTGGGGGTAAATATTGCGATCGCAGCCCTCATCCTGATCTCAGCAGGTTTATTTGTTGCTGAAACCTATCCCCTATCTCCAGCGACCCACACCGCGCTCAAGCGTTTAGACTGGCTGATTTTGGTCCTGTTTGTCTTAGAGTACGGGGTGCGCCTGTGGGCCGCTGAACGACCGTGGCGCTATGCCATCAGTCCCTATGCCCTGGTGGATCTGGTGGGAATTGTGCCGGTGCTAGCGGGGGTGTTTGACATGCGATCGCTACGGCTGATCCGCTGGTTACGGATTCTTAAGCTAGCCCGATTTCTAGAAGAAGAGCACTGGCTCGGTCGAGAGGGGCTGATCATTGCCCGCATCGTTTTTACCTTGTTTTCCATCATATTTATTTACTCAGGAGCCATTTATCAGGTAGAACATCCCATTGCCCCCCAGATCTTTCGCACCTTTCTAGACGCCATGTATTTTGCCGTGGTCACCATGACCACCGTTGGCTACGGCGACGTCACGCCTGTATCTGAGGCTGGACGTACCCTCACCGTCATGATGATTTTGACCGGTATTGCCCTAATTCCCAGCCAGATCGGTCATCTGATTCAAAACATCAACCAGATGCAGGCCGTCAGTAACATTCGCTGTCAAAACTGCGGTTTATCAAACCATGAAACCGATGCCGTTTACTGTCGCCGCTGTGGTGCCAAACTGCCGGTTAGCTAGACTGGTTAGCTAACTCGATGTCACCGCCTGAAAGACTTGTGTAACCAGTCGCTGTGCTTTTTGGTCTAGCGCAATCCAATCCACATCCCCCAGCTCTAAATTAAACAGACTCATATCAACCGTAATGGGCTCCTCATTCGTGTTAGCTGCATTACAAAGTCGGTAGCAAAGCTGCCAAACATCAATTTCTTGCTGCTGGTCCTGTTTAGTCAGACATAGCGTATACAAATGTTCGGGCGACGGTAGCTGAGCTAAATTGGATTGAATTTGGTCATGCTCTTCCGGTGTGGCGGTTTCAAGCATATCTTGCAAAGCCAAATATTGCTGTTTTTGTTCAGCGGTGGCCTCAGCGGGCCAGCGCATGTCATCCCGATAGGAGCCAGCCCAATCGGACACCTCCAGCTGTTTACGAATGTTATCAATAATACGAATCAGGGCAGGCTGCATCAGCGCCTGGGCATAGCGCTGATCCTGAGGGGTCGCGAACTGGGGCATAGGAAGCCAGGGAAATAATCACAGCGATGCCATTCAGTTTAGGGGAATAGGGACAGCCGGTGTATGGTCGGCCAACGGCAAAATTAAGCGGTTTGAGAGACTCCCTGTTTTAACCACAGCTGCAGAATATCGTTGATCCAACAAATCTCTGACTGGGTCACCCCGATATCCTTAGCCACCAGGGCATAGTCTAATTTGCCGACGATGGTGCGGTTGCGACGCAGGTGAAACATAATCGTAGAACCGCCCGGTTGAAGATCGATATCTTCAATGTCCTGTTTGTAGGTATTGATCTGATAGTCCACAGGTCGGCAGGGAAATCGGTAGCCCAACAATATAATGTCGGGCAATAGCTGAATGCTAATCTGTCGCAACAGCATGGTCACTAGTGTTTGGGCACCTCGGTAGCCCCAACGTAAACTGAGGTATATCCAGCCTATACCTATACCTGTGGTCAGTAACTGTTGCCCAATACCGATCAGCTGAGGCCATAGGTATAGTAAACCTTGCCCCACAAGACATACTCCCACCGCGTTGATTACTGTTTGGAGAAAAACCAGACAAAACTGAAGGTTTTTCCACCCCAGTGGGGGCAGTAGTACCTCCAGGGTTTGGCTGTATTCCAACAGCTTGAGCTGGGTCTTTGCAGGGGCCATGGTCTCTAGCAATGCCCGTTGACAGCAATGCCCCAGTCCCCCGAGCGACAACCGCTGCGGAGCAAAGATCTTATCTGCTTGCTCTAGGCCATAAAGAGCGGATTGAACCGATCCGGGGCGTTTATGTTGTTTAGGCTGGGTCAGCCAGCGGAGCCAAGACTTTAGCGGTCGACTCACATGGCCTAGCTCTTGACTAAATAAAATACGCAGGCCTCGCTGGGGTAAGTGGCTGGGGTGTTGGCCCGTAGCCAGATGCACCAGTGTGGCTCCTAGACTGTAAAGATCGGTGGCGGGTACGGCTCTATCTCCTAGCTGTTCAGGGGGACGATAGCCAGGGGTGCCTGAGATCAAAATGGGTTCGGCCTGACTCCCAGCTGTCTGCTGTTGGTGGGAGTACTGCACTAGACCCAAATCCACTAAGTAGACATGGCCTAGGCTGGTGCCGGAAGAAGTGCCCAGGACTAGACTGCTAGGTTTAATATCGCGGTGAATAATGATGGGCTGATGGTGGTGCAGATAGTCAAGGATCTCTAGCATTTGTCGAGCTAGCGATCGCAGCTCAGGTTCAGCAAACTGCCGCTGAGCGTTAACCAGGGCATAGAGCGATTGGCCCTCAATATAGGCTTGCACTAGCATCAGACCGTTATAGCCCTGCTCATTCACCTCAAAATCATCTAAATAGGCCGGAATCGACGGATGATCCAGGGTTTTGAGGACTGCGATTTCGGTGCGAAACCGATCAATATCTTTAGGCATCAGCGGATCATCAACGCACAGATATTTGATCACAACCTGACAGCTGCGGCTGTGGTCGTACCCTAGCAGCGTTCTGCGTCCGAGTCTGGCCCCCAACGTGTGCTGAATACTATAGCGGTTGTGTAATCGAGGCGGTTGTAAAGCGCGGGTGGAAACCATGGAAGTATTGGTGGGTTGGGATCAGAATGCCCGATTGAATAGCGCCGGTAGCGGGTTTAGAATGACTCCCAGTGCCGCAACGGATATAGAGGGAGTTTGAGCATGGTTCAGCCCAGGGTTTTTATCGATGGTGAAGCGGGCACCACCGGACTGCAGATCTATTCACGCCTAGCTCAGCGGCAGGATGTCACGGTGGTTAGCATTGACCCTGCCAAGCGTAAAGATGTGGCAGAGCGAGCCCGGCTGATTGACTCCGTGGATCTAGCGATCCTGTGTTTGCCAGATGCGGCCGCCCTGGAAGTGGTGGCACAAGTTTCCAGTCCCACGGTCAAAATTTTGGATGCGAGCACCGCCCATCGCACCGATCCAGATTGGGTATACGGTTTTCCAGAACTGGCTCCGGGCCAGCGACAGGCCATTGCCACGTCCCATCGGGTCAGTAATCCGGGGTGTTATCCCACGGGGTTTCTCGCTGCGATTAAACCGTTGGTCAGTGCTGGGCTACTGCCAGCTAGCTTTCCGGTGACGATCAATGCCATTTCTGGCTATTCCGGCGGTGGTCGCAAAATGATGGAGGCCTACGCTGGCTATTGGGGCGAACCGGAACCGGACTATCCCTATGGGGTGTACGGTCTCACCTTTGGCCACAAGCATGTGCAGGAGATGCACAAGTATTCAGGGCTGGATCACACGCCGCTGTTTTTGCCAGCGGTGGGGGCCTTTGAGCAGGGCATGCTGGTCCAGATGCCGCTGCCGTTGTGGACGTTGGAAAATCCACCGACGGGGCAGCAGCTGCACGATGCTCTGGCCGCCTATTATGCAGACGCTCCGTTTATTCAAGTGCATGGGTTAGGGGATGTAGAGGGACTGCGCGATCGCAAGTTTCTCGACACCAAAGCCGCCAACGGCACCAACCAGGTACAGCTGTTTGTGTTTGCCAATGACGACACCCACGAAGCCCTAATTGCCGCCCGGTTAGACAACCTTGGCAAAGGAGCCTCAGGTGCAGCCGTTCAAAATATGAACCTCATGCTAGGACTTCCGGAAAGTAGAGGCTTGTGAGATGCAGCCCTCAAGGCGCAAGCTCCCGGTCCGACTCCGTATCTTTCAAAAACTGACGATAGTTAAATAGTTTCGCATCGTCAGAAATTTCTTTGGCCGTATGAAACGTAAACCGCCGGTCTTTACTAGATTCCTCCCAAGCCTGCTGGATTTTTTGAGATGGAAATGTGCCTTGGGCCAGCAAGGTCATCATTTTTGTCCAGCGCGGTTTGAGCTGATGGGATTCACCGACATACAAACGATAATTACCGATGGTCGCTACCGCAAAAATTCCAGAACTCATGATAGCCGTTATCCCTGATAGCTGGACGGTTAGTAAAAGGGGTTTTAGCTAATTTTCCCCTTGGAGTCAGTGAACTTATCAATATTGTGATGTTTTTCAACTTCCAATGGACTATCTACAATAAGTAACGTTTATTTTCCGCATCTGTCGGCATACCCCCCTATGACTGTTGGTCTACCCTTTAACCCTGATGTTCAAACCCAGACAAATGATGCCGATAGTTTTGCCATCACATTTGCTCCCCTATCGTTAGAAGAGTCGTATCGTCTAGCCGATGACGCCGCCAATGGTGCTGTTGTTGTCATGAGCGGCATGGTCCGCAACAACACCGAGGGCAAAACCGTTGTTGCTTTAGAGTATCAGGCCTATGAGCCTATGGCCGTGGCCGTCTTTAAACAGATTGCAGCAGAGATTCGTCAGCGCTGGTCAGATGTCACCCATGTAGTGATTCACCATCGCACCGGTAAGCTCACCGTGGGAGAGATTAGCGTACTCGTAGCAGTAGGGTGCCCCCATCGCTCAGAAGCCTTTGCGGCCTGTCAATATGCTATCGATACGCTAAAACATAATGCACCTATTTGGAAAAAAGAGATTTGGCAGGATGGATCGACAAGCTGGGTCAGCATTGGCGCTTGCGAGACTGAAGATGAATAATTCTCTGTCTCGTTTTTGACTACTCCGCTCGTGATAGTTCACCGAATTGATCGTTCAGCGGTAGTAGAACTGTAATATTTGGTATTGGATTGATAGGTTTATGCGCTGGATAGCTCTCGACATTTACCAGGGACTCAATAATGTCTATAACGGCTGGATCTGGTGGAACCTGTTTCTGGCTTTTATTCCCATGCTGCTGAGCTTTCGGCTATTTCGACGCAAGGCGATTCCTCCGATTTGGTTTGCGATCGCATGTTTTGGCACCGCTCTCATTGGCATTGTTGGGCTCAAGTCCAGAATCCCCAGACTTAGATGGGCTATGTCTGGTGCAATCAGCAATATTCAGGCTGGCGATCCTGGCACCATGCTGCAGCTGGTTTGGCTAGCGGGCGTCATGGTAGTAGCACTCGGCATCAGTATTTTATTGTTTAAACTGTCGCATACATCAAAGCTGTGGCTGTGGTGGATAGGACTGGCAACGTTTATTGCCTTTCTACCCAATGCTCCCTATGTTTTAACCGATATTATTCACCTGCTGCGCGGTGCCAGCTCTGGCACCATTAAGATCTGGGTGATTACTTTCTTATTTATTCCCATGCACATGACCGCCATTGTGCTGGGGTTTGAAGCCTATGTCCTTTCTCTTCTCAACGTCAGCTTTTATCTAAGACAAAAAGGCTTGCAAGCCCTGACGCTGCCTGTTGAGCTGAGCATACATGCTCTGTGTGCTGTGGGCATTTATCTGGGCCGTTTTATTCGCCTTAATAGCTGGGATGTTGTTGTCGATCCGACTAGTGTTTTGGCAAGTACCCTCAATACCCTCACATCAAAGCGACCGCTGGCAGTGATTGTCTTCTCGTTTATTCTGCTGACAGTGCTCTATTGGCTGATGAAGCAAGTCACCCTAGGACTAAAGCTCAGAATCCACTACGCTCGTAGAGGGCTGAGCGCCCTTGATTAAAGGGCACTTGATGGCTCAAAAACAAGATTCAAGCCAGCTATGGTCAGCGCTACTGGTTCACAGCTTCTTGCGGTGTTTTCTGGATCGTAGCCGGGTGCCAACAGATCCGACGATTCCACCAATAGGCCCCTAGACCCACCCCTAAGTTTGACACCAGCGCTGCCGCAAAAATTCCTGTAGGCCCTGCAATCCGGCTACCAATATAGGCCAGCGGAATATAGAGGACAAACATGCGGATAATAGTCATGACGATGGAGGGGACAGGCTTACCCATGGCGTTAAAGGCGGCACTGCTCACCTGGATGATACCGGCGGCACCGTAGCTAATGGGAACGAGCCATAGATACTGGGTAGCAACGGCGATGACGTTAGGATCTTGGTTAAAGAGCGTTGACAAGACTCGTCCCCCCAGACCTAGACCAACGGCCATCAACAATCCCCAGCCTATACAGAACACAAAGCTTTGACGCATAGCCAAACGCACGCGGCTAGTTTTCTGCGCGCCCCAGTTTTGGCCAACAAACGGCCCCATGCTAGCAGACAGGGCCAGAACAGTAATCAAGGCAAAAGATTCTAATCGTGACGCTACCCCAAAACCAGCTACAGCAGCGGGTCCATGGATAGCAAGGAAGCTAGTAATCACACCGATGGAAATGGGCGTAATCATGCTGGAGGCGGCAGCTGGGAGACCAACAGTAAGAATATCTTTCCAGCACCAGAGAGTCTCATTGATGTCTGGAAACTGGTTAGAGAGAAGATTTTCTTTGAAACGAAGCACGAGCAGAGCCGCGACTAAGGTGGTGGCACGGGCAATGACGGTAGCGATGGCTGCGCCTTGAATTTCTAGACGGGGAAAGCCTAGAGCCCCAGTAATTAAGAGCGGATCAAGAACAATGTTGACGGCAGCCGACAGGGTCATGATAATACTAGGGGTTAGCGTATTGCCTGCGGCGCGGATAGCGCTGTTGCCGACCATAGGCACCACCAAAAAGACCATGCCAAAGTACCAGATGCGCATGTAGTCGCGCACGTAGGGCAGCGTGTCAGGTCCGGCCCCAAGTGCTTTAAACAGCGGGTCGATGGTGAGCAGACCCATGCACACAAAAACAATGACCGCCGTGACTGCTAGGGTAAGGCTATTGGTCGTGAAGCGTTGGACGCGGCTCATGTCGCCTTCGCCAATGGCGCGGGCGATGACGGAAGAGGCACCGATGCCCAGCCCCATAGCCAGACTGCCAAAGGTCATGACGACCGGAAAGGTAAAGCTCATGGCGGCCAGCTGCTCAGTGCCGAGCTGACCGACAAAGTAGGTGTCAACTAGGTTAAAAGCAATGATGGCAAAAACACCCCAGACCATAGGAATGGTGAGGGTTAGGAGTTGCCTGCCGACGGGGCCTTCGGTGAGTTTGCGATTCATGAAAGAACGGTGGGTACTTGCTCAGTATAGTTACATGAATCCAAACGAGGTAGTCGCCCGTACTAGACCCGTAGGTAGGATGAATAGAGCGGCGTTGAAGCCACGGTCTCGATTGTCCTACCGCTGTGCATGAATTGATGATTCAGGACGATTCAACCTATGAAAAATATGCTTCGCAATGTTCGTTTTCCTTTAGGTGCCCTGATTTTGGGAGTGGGGATGACGCTTCCTCAAAATGCCT
Organism: Leptolyngbya cf. ectocarpi LEGE 11479; assembly: GCF_015207065.1. Lineage (GTDB taxonomy): Bacteria > Cyanobacteriota > Cyanobacteriia > Phormidesmidales > Phormidesmidaceae > Leptothoe > Leptothoe ectocarpi. Next base: position 8,669 of record NZ_JADEXP010000045.1, read on the forward strand.
ATGCGGGACATACTAATGTTGTACTGAGTACCGTACTAGATGGCAGTGCGGTAGTTGCTAGTGATGGCGATCTAACCCAGCAGGTGGGCGATGCAACAGGGATGGGAGAAGCCTATGTGTTTGGCATTGACGGTGATGAAACCACCCTGTGCTATACGATGGAAGTCTCAGGCATTCAGCTGGTGCCAGTCGGCGATGGCATGGCGGCCCATATTCATGAGGGCGCGATGGATGAGAATGGTCCGGTTGTTGCCGCATTGGCCGGTCCAGAGGACGGTGATGCAGGGGATTGTTTAACCGAGGGTGAAGAAGGCAAATTTCCCACTGGTGAGGCTGGTATTGTGCAAAGAATTCTGCAGAATCCCGGAGATTTCTATATTAAGATTCACAATCCCCAGTTTCCTAATGGGGCAATTCGTGGACAGCTAAGCGGCCCGAGTCATTCTCACTAAACAAAGCAACAAAGCGTGGTTCCTTTCTGAAGGTATAGATCTGAGGTAATCGCTAGCTGTTAGCTATTCGGGCGGCAACAGCGATGTCTTGGTATGGCCGGTCCCTTAGGTTGCCCGACGATGGCAGAATCCTAAACGATAGTGCAGCTATGGCACGGTTACTGTTGCCATAGCTATGCCTATAAGGATTCACTCAGCGTTGAGTTGGACTATCTGTTCTGTGGCTCGATGATCTTGTTGGACTATGGACTATTTGTTAGCGACAGCCGATAAACGTGTGGGCTAAAAGGTACCATGAGCTGTAGTGGTTTCCGGTTATCTAGAGTCTATGGATTTTGAGGACTCTACCCCTAGAAAGTATGTCGAACTAACCGATACTCAACTCTGGTTGGAAAGTATTCGAGGCAGTTCTAAAGCGTTGGGAAAGCTTTATGCTCGCCACGCCGGTTTAGTCTATGGCATTGCTTTTAATATTCTAAAAAATGCTGAAGAAGCTGAAGATTTAACCCACGACATTTTTTTTCATCTCGTTAAGGGAGCAACCTACGATCCTGCGCGGGGGTCTTTGCGGACCTATGTTGCCATGCTCACCCGCTCCCGTGCCATCGACCAAGCGCGATCGCGACAGGCAATGCAGCGATCCATTCAGCGGCTGCAGCGTAGTCATGCTAGTAATATGTCATCGCCCCCGCTGGCTGATGTGACCCAACAAGAGCAGCAGCAGCATGTGCAAGCAGCGTTGTCCCAGCTGTCCGACAGCCAGCGACAGGTCCTGCAATTGGCCTATTACGAAGGACTGACTCAGGCCAAAATTGCGGAGAAGTTAGCAACTCCATTGGGTACCGTAAAAACAAGAGCGCGTCGGGGACTGCTCAAACTACAACAGATTTTAAAAAGTCAGCTGGATTAGGGGATGTCACTAGGGGTAGCAACAGTATGACTAAATCACCCTCGGAAAATGAGCTACAGCGTCTAATCGCAGGCTATGTGCTCTATGATCTGACTCCAGAGGAGGCTACGTCGCTAGCCGCATTAGTAGCGGACAATCCGATGATTGTTCAAGAGATTGAGCAACTGCAGCAAACCTTAGAGCAGGCCTATGGGCCACCAGAGATTTCCCCTCCTGCTCACCTATATGAGAGAATCTTGGGCTCATCGTCGGTACCCCCTGTATCTCGCTCTCGTCGATGGCAGCTTAATCCCTGGGGGCTGTTGGCGGCTAGTTTAGTGGCCGGGCTAGGCCTTAGTAATATTGTGCTATGGCGCTCCCTACAAACGATGCAGGCGCAGCTGTCGCAGCTGCAACCCGCTGTGGGACGCACCGTAGTCTTAACGTCAGCGACCGATGCTGTTCCTAAAACCAGTGCTGTTTTAGTAGAGATTGATCCGATTACTCTCCAAGCGACATTGACTGGCGAGAATCTGTCTGTATTGCCCGATGGTAAAGTGTATGCACTTTGGACGGTGCTACAGCCGGAGGCCCCCTTTACCAAAGATGCCAAAAATGCAATTTTAACCCAGACATTTACGGTAGATGAGCAGGGCCAGGTGTCACTGCAGATTCCTCTACCTGGGGTGTATCAAAATTTTCAGTGGATTCGTGCGATCTCAATCACCATTGAATCTGCCGAAGCCCCCCAGCGCCATGAAGCTAGCCCGATTCTGATGGAAAATTTAATTTAAACCAAAGTTCAATCTCTAGGAAAGGATGCCGGATATTGGCATGCTAGTTTTCTATTTTTAGCCAGCAGCCAGTTCTCGTGCTAGGTAATACCAGGAGCGATTGCGAATGAGTTGGATTTCCTCATCAGTGGGTAATCCCGTTTTGTCTAGAAAACCTAGAACCAAAGGGTGGGGGCTTCCTATGCAGAGGTCTAGAGCTTTTCGAGCTGAATTGAGAGCGTAATTGCCTCGGTGGATAAGCTGTGCGCTAAAAATTAAAATATCTCCCGGCGCGAGATCGACTAGGACTGAGCCCGGTAGATCTTCGTGATTGTGATGGCCATTTAACTCGAACCGTACGTTTCTTTCTAACTCGGTATCCCAGCGAAGATGGCTATCGGGAATGAGTTCTACGCCTTTCTCGGCGACTAGAGGAATGCGCACATGGAGGCTGAGCATGTTAGCCTGCTCGGCAGCCTGTATCGCATCATCAATGGGACTGTATTGCAGATCACGATGCCAGTAAGGCTGTTTTCCTGCTTGGTGCGGGTTAAAGAATAGCTGTGTATTGTGAAAGTAAATATCTGTATCAAATATGCGTTCTAGGGCATGGGTGAGCTTGGCGGAAGCAATTAGGTTGAAGAACTGGAGTCGCTCGTGGCTATGACCTTCGAAATATTTAGGGTGTGTTAGCGAATGCATATTGATCAGTTGTTGCTCGATCAGGGCGTGATGATTTTCCGCTTGCCACTGGCTGTAGATCCGGTCAACAATCTGGCTAATTTGATCGATTTCTTCTTGCGTGAAGAAATTTCTTAAAATGACGTGCCCCTGTGTCTCAAACTGGTTACTCGCATCCATGGGGTTTGATTGAAAACGGCTAGAATTCACCCGATGATTTTGTCTATGATCAAAGTCTAGTCATTCTGATGCAAAGACGGCTTAGAATTTGTCAGAATGCGATCAATAAACTAGCCCCTGCTCCATGGATAAGCCTGTTATTCTGACGATTGATGATGATCCCGCCGTACTCCAGGCGATTGCCCGTGATCTGCGTAAGCAGTATGGTGATCGCTTTCGCATTGTACGAGCTGACTCAGGGGCAACGGCGCTAGACGTCACGCAGCAGCTCAAGCTGCGCGGCAATACGGTGGCGCTATTTCTGGCAGACCAGCGGATGCCAGGGATGAGCGGCGTTGAGTTTTTGAACCAGGGCTCAGAAATCTTTCCAAAGGCCAAGCGGGCATTACTGACAGCCTACGCCGATACGAATGCAGCCATTGATGCGATTAATACAGCACAGCTAGATTATTATTTGCTCAAGCCCTGGGATCCGCCAGAGGAAAAGCTATATCCGGTGTTAGACGACCTGATCCAGGACTGGCAGGCCACATTTAAGCCAGAGTTTCAGGGGGTAAAAGTGATTAGCGATCGCTGGTCGCCACAGTCCCACGCGCTGCGGGATTTTCTCTCACGTAACCAGATTCCCTACCGCTGGCTAGATATCGAATCCAATCAGGAGGCTCAACAGCTCGTGGCCTATGCGGGGGAGAAAGATAATCCCTGTCTGCCGCTGGTACTGCTGCCCGATGGCGAGAAGCTGGTCAAGCCCAGTACAGCCGATCTGGCCCAGAACGTAGGCATGCAAACCGAGGCCGAGAACCCGTTTTATGACCTGTTGATTGTGGGCGGCGGTCCGGCTGGGCTGGCTGCTGCTGTTTACGGTGCCTCAGAAGGATTGCGAACCGTGATGGTTGAGCGGGAAGCTCCTGGCGGTCAGGCGGGAACCAGCTCGCGTATTGAGAACTATCTAGGGTTTCCAGTTGGACTCAGCGGTAGCGATCTGGCCCGTCGAGCTGTCACCCAGGCCAAGCGATTTGGTGTTGAGATTTTGACACCGCAGGAAGTCACAGGCATCCGATTAGAGGACAACTACCGCATTGTCTCCCTGTCAGACGGCAGCGAAATTAGCTGTCATGCGCTGATTCTGGCTATGGGCGTGGCGTGGCGTCGATTAAATGTCCCCGGCGTAGAGCAGTTTACAGGCGCTGGTATTTACTACGGTGCGGCCCAGACGGAGGCAAAAGCCTGTCAGGATGAAGATGTGTATGTCGTAGGCGGAGCCAACTCAGCCGGTCAGGCTGCGATGTATTTTTCGAAGTATGCCAGCAAGGTCCGCATGCTGGTGCGGGGCGAGTCGCTCACCAAGAGTATGTCACAGTACTTAATCGATCAGATTGCTGAAACTGACAACATTGAGGTAATGCCGTTTCACTCTGTTGTAGAGGCCAAGGGGGGTGACCGGCTAGAGGAGATTTTGGTCAAAGACTCTCAGTCTGATGAGATTAAGACCTTTAAGGCCAATTCGCTGTTTATTTTTATTGGGGCAACACCGAGTACAGACTGGCTCGATGGTGTCGTACAGCGAGATCAGCGCGGCTTTATTTACAGCGGAGCCGATATTCCTGATGGAGTATCCTGGCCCCTAGAGCGCGATCGCTTTTTGCTAGAGACCAATGTGCCAGGAATCTTTGCAGTAGGAGACGTACGCCATGGGTCGGTGAAGCGAGTGGCCTCTGGTGTCGGTGAGGGGTCGATCTGCGTGCAGTTTGTCCATCGACACTTGGCGAATGTATAGCATGTTAAGGCTCTAATTTGAATGGAGTTCATTCTAAAAGTGTAGGGAAATGAAGCTCAAAAAACTTTGGATAGGGGTATTATGGCTGGCTGACAAAAGTTAGTCAGCGTTTTAGCCGGTATCACAATGGCCTCTGTCTTTATCTGTGGTGTGGACATAAGCTCTCTACAACTGGAACGTCACATAGCAAAGATTCACTCAATGCTGACACCTTTAAACGTGGTGGCCTTAGGCTTAGCCGCCACTGGCGCATCCTTAATTTGCTGAGTGCGAAGACGATGCTTTTGAAAATAGTTTTGCCACTCATGGGGAGCGTTGAGAGTTTCGCCACCATGCTGGGTGAGGCGTTTTCGCACCTGGCAAAGCACGGGGGTATTTACACAGGCCCCGGATATAATCACCTGACCTTTGGTGAGAGCCGGTAGCTCCTTGAGCAGGTCTCGTCCAGCCGCTTCCACCCCATACTTGAGACTCTCCTGGTCTACCGGGTTAACAATGCGCATCAGAAACTGGCTCATACACTGGGAGAGCACATCAGAATCCAGCTTTCCTGGTCGCTGGGTGATCAGCCCCACTCCCAAACCAAACTTACGACCTTCACTGAGGATAGTCCTGAGGACAGCCTTACATCGCGATGGTTCCTTAGCCGGTGCAAACCGGTGCGCCTCTTCGACTAGCACAAAAACAGGAAATGGGAGATAGTTTTCGGCCCCCTCTTCGATTTTGTCGCGGGCGGTGTTGATGCGGGCATGATAGCCCTGACGCAGAACCGCTGCACAGATTACCTGCTGCTCCTCTTGGCTGATTTCATTCATCTGCAGCACGGTTACCTGCCCTGGCTCAAATAAATCGCGGGGAGCCATGTGGTTGACCTGGTGAAAGTAGGGAGAGCGGGCCAGCCGATCTAGCTTCCATTCTAGGGCTGGAGCTGAGGAGCCGACCTTATCATTTCCTTCATCGTCAGCTGTGGTATCCGCCTCATAGACTGCCGCAATTAGGTCGTTAACGTTCCAACGGTAGTCGCCCCGCTTGTGTTTACCTAAGATAGTAAACGCCTTATTGAGAATAGACTGCTGCCGATCACTCATTTCAGGCAACAGGGTGAGAATGTCGTAATAGTCCAGGGACGACATCCGAATTTGAATATCGTCGGGGGTGAGAATTTGGACCTTGGGAGCGTAGCCATCGCTGGCCTGAAAAGCTGGATGCCCCCGCATTTCTGACAGCGTGTTGTACTCGCCGTGGGGATCAAAAATTAGCACCGCTGCCCGATTATAGGGCTGCAAAAACTCTTCGATCAGCACCCCGGCGGTGTAGCTTTTTCCCGAGCCGGTACCGGCCAAAATAGCCATGTGGGTGCTGACAATTTCTTTTACATCCAGGGTGACAGGCACGGCTCCCCCCGGACGCAGGAGCAAAGATCCAATCTGAGCCGAGCCCACATCTCCCGGCTGCTTTTTGTTAACAACCTGCTGCAGACGATCATCGGCTGTAATGGAGACCTTTGCCCCTGGGTCAGGGGTAATCCGAGGATTAATAAAGCCAAGGGCTGGGTGGAAGTACCCAATCACATCCACCGTGACTTCATAAATTTCTGGATTGGGATAAGTAAACCCAATCAACGAAGCAATGGTCTCAGGACTAATCTGAGTATCAGCAAAAATCCGGTCAGGCAGATGATCAATGAGTCGACGCTCAGAGATCTTGCCTAAAATTTCCCATGAGCCATCACTATCAGGCGCATCGATCTCATAAAAGACAAATTCACCAATTTTGACCCGCTTATTATCAGCAGTAATAAAAACGTATTGATTACCGTCTTCACCGGGACCCTTGACGGTACCAATAACTGGGTTGAGATCTCTGGGGGCCTTTCGGGTCATAGCGGTGCAGTAGCATAAGCGACCTGTAGTCAGGTCAAAAGCCAACATCACCCACTATAGTAAACCTGTATTGCTTGAAAGTAACCCTGTCTTTACATCCCGCCTTTGTCAAACGTTCGCCGTAACGTCCGGGAAGGGCCGACAAATCTAAGTAAGAAAGGGAGAACGGCCTCGCAGCGCAGCTTCGAAATGAAGCAGGCACGACGGCACGCTCTCCATGGGGGACATGGAAAATGACGTATGGGCTATGGCTGAGTTCCCCGTATGTGATGACAAGCATCCGGCAAAATAACCATGGCATCACCAAAAGAATAAAATCGGTAGGCTTGGGAAATCGCCTCTTGATAAAGGTCCATCAGCCGCTGACGCCCCACAAGCGCACTAACCAACATGAGCAGGCTAGATCCGGGCAGGTGAAAATTTGTGATCAAACCATCCACCACTTTCCAGTCGTATCCAGGATAGATAAATAAATTGACCGGACCTCGATAGGCTTTAAGACCTCCCTCTTGGGTGGCCACCCCCTCCAGCGTACGCACGCTGGTTGTACCGACAGCAAAAACGCGATTGCCCTGGGCCTTTGTTTTTTGGATCAGGTCCACAGTCGCCTGGGGCAAATCTACCCACTCTGCGTGCATTTGGTGATCGGTAATCGCCTCGGCTTCCACCGGACGAAAGGTGCCCAACCCCACATGCAGGGTCACCTCGGCCCGCTGAATTCCCTTTTGGTCCAGTGACTGAAAAACCTCGGGGGTAAAGTGCAGTCCAGCCGTGGGAGCAGCGACGGCACCAGGGTGTTGGGCATAAATGGTTTGGTACTGCTCAGGATCGGCCTGGGACTGAGTAATGTAGGGGGGCAGTGGGACTTCACCCAATGTCTCCAAAAGGGTATCTACGGGGGTCTCTGTTGTGGAGGTAAAGGTGAGCAATCGACCGTTGGTATTGCGATCGCACGCCTCCACATGGGCCTTTAGCAAGGGGTTATCTAAATCAGGCCCAAAATGAATCATGCTACCTGGCTGTAAGCGTCTGCCAGGTTTGACCAGAGCCAACCATTGGTGCGGGGGACGCGGCTCTAGCAATAAAACTTCAACCTTAGCTCCACTGGGTTTATGGCCATATATTCGCGCTGGTATGACTCGCGTATTATTGAGAATAAGCAGATCTCCAGGACACAGAAAGCTGGATAAGTCCTTAAAATGAACATGCTGATGCTCAGTTTTTGAGGACACCACCATCAGTCGAGAATTATCTCTCGGGGTGGCAGGTTCCTGCGCAATCAGCCCTGTCGGCAAGTTATATTGGTAGGCCGCCAATGAATAATCATTGTTGGCTTGCTGTTGCTCAAATGGGTTGCCGGAATATGTGGGGAAGCTATTGGATAAAGACATGGGAAAAGAACAACAGACGAGATAGCGTTGATTTTTTATAAAGGCTGATCATCAGCTTTACGCAGCCGATAGATTTAATGCCAGACTGTTACTATATGTTCTGTGGACCGGCTGCCTACATGACTCAAACGATCTAGACTGTAGCACCGCTTTATACCTATGGATTACGTTTACTATCTATCCAATGCCAGTCTTGTTCTCCGGGTTGTTGAACGGTTGCATCGCCTGACTCAACTACCCCTAGAATTTGTAAGCGTCATCCACCGTATCGACGGTTGGATCCTGCGCATTAGGCTGCATGAGAGCGTCGCACCAGATACTGCCTCTAATTTTCAAGCTTTTCTAGATGAGGTGGGTGGCCGCTCTAAACCTGGTTATCGCATCCGTATGGCCCTGTGGGGGTTGGAAACGGGGCAAACCGCCGTAGATGTCATGCGCCGCTATCAGGTCGCCGTTGTTTCCCATGGCAAACCCGATCGCTACGAGATCGAAGAATTTCGCAAACAGTTTGTTGAGGGACTAGGCTATTGTCCCGAGACGTTGGCCTAGGGCGCGTTATCAATTCCCCATGGCTAATAGATCTACCGTTCAATCGCATTGACTAAATAGTCCTGCAGTGCCAGGTATCGTTGCCCATCTGGTAGCTGCAGACAAGCTTTGGTGACTTTAGGCTGGTGCTGATGGCAGCTGACTAAGGCCACATCTAAGCGACAGGGCATGTGAGCCAGGTGAGGATGACGGGTCAAAAATAGGCGAGCTGTGGTCCAGAGTTTGCGTTGTTTAGCGCGGGTAATGGACAGCAATCCATCTAAGTCCCAGTTACCCTGGCTCCGGGTTTTGACCTCGACAAAGGCCAACATCTGGCTACTGAGCTTGCCCCCCTGGGCGTTATAGCCCTGGGCAACGATGTCTAGCTCCCCCCAGCGGCAGTGCCAGCGCCGATAAAGAATCTCCCAACCTTCCTGGGTGAGCCAGTCCTGGACCAGCTGCTCCCCATATATTCCCAAGTCTTGATCAGCCATGTCTGGACGCCATAATTCCATGGCCAGAGTTCCCCAGGGGCTGGATGTAACATCAAGTACTGCTGGCTTAAAATTCTTCTACAAACTGGGTACCATGGGCACAGATCTCTTAGGGTTCCCAGTAGACGACGTTATGAGCCAAACACTGAAAGCAGACATTCACACTGAGTATCAGCAGGCGTTTGAGCGATGCGCCGTGGGCTCAGAGTCTCTGGGGTTAGTCCACGGGATTGCTAAGCGGATGGTGGCACTGCGATCGCACTACGACGCCATAGAAAAAGCGACCACTGTACCCTGGTGGTTCGCTGGCATTTTGCATTACAAAGAGTGGAATTTTCGAGAGCCTGCCCTATTTGAAAAGCAGGTCGCGGATGTGCTCATTGCGAAAAAATATCACCAGGCAACCATCCGCACCTTAGCAGCTTATCTCTGGGGGTTTGACCTTTGGAATGGCTTTCAGGATGGCTCCGGTACCCAGTCCACATGGGTGTGGGGTCGCACCAATGTCTTAGCCCAAAAAAGCTCAGAAATGGGTGCTGCTGGCATTCTCAAACATCTCCAAAAACAAGGGTTGGTAACGGCAGTCGCTCCGGTAGCGGCCAAAAGCGCTAAACCTACGGCCAAAGCGCCGGCCAAAAAACCAGCCCAAAAAGGCAAAAAGCTGCCTGTCATGTATTTTTCGCAGCGTGATAATGCGGCCCAGGCCCATCGCACCTGCAACACCGCCAGCTGCTGGATGGGGGCGCTGTATATGAAAACAGCCCTATGGGAAGAGTGCGGCGAAGACCAAAATGCAGATCTTAATTTTTACCTGCCTAAGGTAGAAGCCTATGGTGACACTACAGACCATGGAGCCCAGACCCATGCCCTATCAAGTCTAGGCGTTAAGTCTGAGTGGCACACTGCCCTCTCTATGAATGATGTCAAAAAAGAACTGGATGCAGGCCGTCCGGTGGTTCTAGGTGTCTTACACAAAGGTCCGGTCAGCAGCCCTCGGGGCGGTGGCCATATGATTTTGGCCGTGGGCTACGATGACACTGGCATGTTTATCCACGATCCCTACGGAGATATGGACTTAGTCAACGGCGGCTATCCTGGCTCCACCGATGGCTCCTATCGTCACTACAGCTATAAAAATCTAGGGGCTCGCTTTGAAGTAGAAGGCCCTGGCAGCGGCTGGGGACGCATCTTCAAGGGCGCTCGTAAGTAATGCGGGCAGCTACCTGAGGGCGTCCAACTATTTTGGGAAGTATGATCGTAGAACACAGCCATGCTTCGAATGAAGAGAGCCCATCATGACCGCTGCCGCAGATAGCTCACAGGATTCTCAAAACCAAGTACTCGAAGAACTACGCACACTGAAAGGTGATGTTTCTGACTTTAGGGAAGAAGTTTCCGAGTATAAGGATGAAGTCAGGGCCTTTAATCAGAAATTCGAGACGTACCAAAAAGCGACCCAGTGGGTGGTGCAGCTGGCCTTTAGCCTGATTGCGGCAGCGACAGTGACGGTGATTATTTCTACGGTTACGGGCCGATAGTTACGGACAGATAGGCCATTACCCATCCAGCTGGCCATAGAACTCGCCGACCCAGGGCAGACTGGCCAAATCTTCGAAGGCGACCTGTCGCTCTTGGTCTAATTCGGCAATCCGTTTTTTTTCGGCGTAGCTTTGTTTGTGATAGTAGGCGCATTCATTGGGCTGGGTTTCTAGGTCGGTTTCTTCCCAAAGTTTGAGAAAGTAGCGATAGCGCTTTTCGCACAGCGTTTTTTCCATACAGGCCACAGCTGCTCGGATAATCAATGGCGCGCGGAGAATATCTCGCTGGGTCTTTTCGTCGAGATAGAGTAGGTGATGAACCTGAGAAAGCGGGCCAGTAGATTCTGATGCGAGGTTGCGTAGTTGTTCCAGCAGCCCGACAGGAGAGGGTTCCTGGGCGTCATCTGCCACCTGCCACTGCAGCATCATGCGCCAGAGGGCACGATGGTGGGAAAAGCTCAGTTGTAAATCGCGTTCTTCAAGGGCCTGTTTAACGGCCTCACGATTTTTAGGTATGTGAATATAAACCCGCAATAGCCAGCCCTCTGCCTCCTCTAGGGCACTTTTTTTGATGGCGACCTTGAACTTTTTTTGGGCCTCTTCAGGCGAACGGCGCTGACGCCGGACCTGGGCCAAAAAATTCTCGGCTAGCAGCGGTACGAGGCGGGCATCGCCCTGGCTAAAGATTTCGGCACAGTGGCGAATATAGTGGGTACGGGTGTCAGCGTTGGCAATATCCGCTAGTAGTTTGACGATATCTTGGGACGCTGTTTGAAACTGATCAGCCTGTTTTAGGTCGAGGGGCTGTAGGGTTTGTTGAATTTGCCAGTCGAGCCATAAAGGAGCGGCTTCGACCAGGGCATGGTATTCATCGGCAACGTGAGTCCTCAGGTAGTCGTCCGGGTCCTTGCCATCGGGGATATTCAGAATTCGCAGCTGGACATCGCCTCGGTGGGCCATTTCAGCCACTTCGCCAATGGCTCGCTGGGCGGCCTTGATGCCAGCCGCATCGGCATCAAAGTTAAATACGATTTGCTTGGACTCGGTGTAGCGCAGCAGCTGGCGCACCTGCCCCGCATTGAGGGCCGTACCCAGGGATGCGACTGCGTTGGTGATGCCTGCCGCGTGGAGGGCAACCACATCGAAATAGCCCTCGACGACAATGGCACGGTCTTGCTTTGCGATCGCACCCTTCGCTTTGTCTAACCCATACAGCGTTTTACTTTTATCAAACAGCTCGGTTTCTGGCGAGTTGAGATACTTGGGCTTTTCATCCCCTAAACCACGGCCACCAAAGCCAATGATGCGCCCGTTCGGGTCGTAAATCGGCACCATCACCCGATTGCGAAAACGGTCGTAGTAGCCAGTGCCATTTTTGTTGGGTACCACCAGCCCCGCCTGTTCCACCAGTTTGACGGAGTAATGCTTTTGCTCGACCAGATAGACATAGAGGGCCTGCCAGCCATCAGGGGCATAGCCAAAGGTAAAGTGTTTGAGGATGTCGTCGCTAAATTGGCGCTGCGATCGCAAATACTCTAACGCCTCTTGCCCTGCACTTTGATACAGCGCATGCTCATAAAACTTGGCAGTCACCGTCAGAATTTCAAACAGCTGCTCCCGCAGTGTGACCTTACGCTGATATTCCTGCTGCTTTGCCGGTTCTAGAGTTTTAACCGGAACCTGATAGCGTCGTGCCAGGTCCAGTACCACCTCAGCAAATGACTGCTGGCCCAGCTCCATCAAAAACTTAAAGGCATTGCCCCCGGCTCCACAGCTAAAGCAGTAGTAAAACTGTTTAGACGGGCTGACGCTAAAGCTGGGGGACTTATCATCGTGAAATGGACACAGCCCGGTAAAGTCCTTGCCCTGCTTTTTAAGCACCACATGCTCAGACACCACATCGACGATATCCGCACGCTGGCGAACATCATCGATAGTATCTGGATGGATGCGGGGTGAACTCATGCGGGCATTAATGGCATATGACTATCATATGCTCTTCCCAAGCACCCCTGAATGAACAAACGTTCCCTTCGACTTCGCTCAGGGAACGTTTGTTCTGAAGACAAGGTATAACTAGGCCTATTAGAGCTGCCCTAGAATTTTTCTGTCGGCTCAGAGGTCGGATCAGGAACAGCTTCAGGCTCAGAGACCGGGTCAGGAACAGCTTCAGGCTCAGATTCAGGAACCGATTCAGCGCAAGCGGCTAGATTGTCGTCAATTTGCTGATGTTGTTCATCGGTCAATAGCGCCATTACATCTTGTTCAAAGGCAGCTTCGGCCATCTCAATGCTAGCTTCTTGCTCAGCACTGGGACCCAGGCCAGAGGCATCTACTTCCGCATCAAACTCTTCTTCGATCATCCCCACTTGCTGCTGTTGTTCGGGGGTTAGGAGACTTTGGAAGTATTGATCATACTGTTCTTCAAGGGAATTCAATGCCGCTTCTTGATCGGGCGTTAAGGCCGGATCTGCCTCCTCTGTAAGTAACTCAGGGGCAATGGTAGCCATTTGATCTTCGGCCCAGGCATCTAACTGGTTCACCTGTTCCTCTTGTTCAGGAGAAAGGAGCGCAGTAACCTGACTGTCAAACTCTTCTTCTAATTGAGCTAGTGTCTCTTCTGCTTCAGGAGAGTCCGCCTCAGAATCGGCCAGAATTCCAGTGATTTGATTGTCTAATTCTCCTTGCAATGCTTGTAATTCTGTTGTTTGAGTCTCGCTCAGTTCGATGCCATCATATTTGGTCGGACAGGCCGCTTCCTCTGCCTGGACGGGGCGGGGCATAGCCAGCAGTGAAATCGCGCCTAGTAACGTAGACAAAAGTTTAAGTTTCATAATCTTTTAGAAATCAACATTTCCTTGATGCGACTTCTCTACGTTAGAAAGTGGTTTGGGAAAATCTGAGGAATAATTCGGGGAGATATCGGTTAGGTCAGGAATAAGGACTTGATAAGATTCAAAAAATTGATCTGCAGAGGCACTCTACGGAACGCCTATAAGCCCACAAAATCAAACTAATAGCCAGTGATTGGTAGCCTCGAATACAGACACATCGCAGGGCTCATGGATAAACCAATTTGTAACGTTCGCTACTAGCCAAGTCTTGGCGAACGCATGCTGGGGCTCAGCAACGCTGTGATGTTTTATTTGTGCTCTACTGAAACCTTATGGGTCGTTTACAAGTCAGTACGGATTAAGGCTTCTCCGGTGATAAAACCGTTACAATTTACTAATCTGAGCATTAGAACGCATCTTGTATCCGGATTCCTGCCGGGTTTTTCCAGATTGCTAGTGGTGATGGGTAATCGTGAATTATGGCAAAACTCTACAGTTGAATAGATGTAGAGCTGTACGATTTTCTTATGCAGAGTAAATCAAGCGCTAACACATATCAGCCACTTTAGTATTTTTCTGTAAGATGTCTTCCGTTGTCCTTGATATCAAATCTGCTATTACGCGTAACCCAACAGTGGTTACGCCACAAACCACACTTCAGGACGCGATTACTCATCTAGAGAACCCCCACAAGCCCTGTCTGGTCCCCCAGGAAAAGCTGAAGACCTATCGAGTTGATTTTGTTACGCGAGAACTCCATGATGAACTGCGATCGCGATATTTAGTCGTGATGGAGCATCAGAAAATTATTGGCCTGCTGACGGCTCAAGACCTGCTTGCCTGCAACCACCTAGTCGGTCCAGCACCCACCATCGCTCAGTGCATCACTCAACCCTTTGCCACCCTCAGCGAATCCGCGTTGACGGAACTCTACACGCCCTTGAATTTACTGCGCCAGCATCGGCTCCGTCCAATTGTGATCGTAGATGAGCACAATCAGCTTGCCGGTCTGCTGACCTACGAAGAAGTGCACGCCATTGCCTTAGTCAGTCAGGTGCAATCTGTGGCACCTGTGCGCGCTCCCATCGCTGCTGCTCAGCCACAGCCCAAAGCACTGCCACCCTCACATCCGAGCCGTTCAATGCAGCGAGAGCAAGTGATGAATAAAATCATTGCCCAGGTTCACTCGTCGCTGGATGTGCAAACTGTTTTAGAGACAACCGTGGCTGAATTACAAACGGTATTGGGGTGCGATCGCGTCATTACCTATCGTCTGCGCTCGGACCTCACCGGTAAAGTCATTGCTGAATCCATTGATGATCCATCGCGATCGGTGCTCCACAGCGAAGTCCGCGATCCCTGTGTTACCCCTGAATGGCTTGAACCCTACCGCCAAGGCAAGGTACGCATTGTCAATGACATTTACGAAAGGGAAATGACGGTATGTCATCAGGACATGCTGAGTGGTTTTGACATTCGCTCCAAGATGATAGTGCCCATTATCGTTGAAGGCGAAATTTGGGGGCTGATCCTGACCAGTGAGCGGCATGGACCTCGGCAGTGGCGCCCTGAAGACGTTGAGTTAGTACGTCAGCTGGGGGTACAGGTTGCGATCTCAGTGCAGCAGGCGCAAGCCCACGAACGGGCCCAGTCCGAACTAGAAGAGCGCCGCAAAGCTGAGCAACAATTGCAAAAACTACTTGAGGTCACCGCGACCAAAACGGGAGCTGATTTTTTTCCTATCTCTGTGATGCAGCTAACAGAATCCCTGGGAGTTGCCCATGCTATTCTGGCCGAGCGCCATGGTGATACGCTGCGCACATTGGCGTTCGTTGCCGATCAGGTGCTACAGCCCACCTATGAATATCCGATAGTGGGCACTCCCTGTGAGCAAGTGCTGCAGGCGGGTGAATTTCATTGTAGCCAGTCCGTCCAGGAGCTATTCCCTAAGGATTCAGATTTAGCTAGTTTGGGAGCCGAGAGCTATCTTGGCTTTGCCATGCAAGACTCTCACGGAGACGTGGTCGGACATCTTTGTATTCTGGACCGCAAACCGCTAGAGCATTCAGACCGAGCCGAAAAACTCATCCGTTCTTTTGCCGCCCGAGCCACCGCTGAACTAGAGCGTCAAAAAGCAATTGATGCCCTCGAACACCTTAACCAAGACCTTGAAGCTAAAGTAGTCGCTCGTACCGCCGATCTTCAAGCCTCTTACCAGCAGCTCCAAGACACCCAGTTACAGCTGATTCAATCGGAGAAAATGTCCAGCCTTGGACAGCTGGTCGCGGGTGTTGCCCATGAAATCAACAACCCAGTCAGTTTTATCTATGGCAATTTAAAGCCGTGTCAAGAGTATATAGACGATCTGTCCCGGTTAATTTCACTCTACCAAAAACACTATCCAACAGCCCATCCAGAAATTTCAGAATTTATTGAAGCGGTAGACATTCGATATACGCTTGAAGACTTTCCTCATCTGATCAACTCTATGCAGACGGGCGCAACTCGAATTCAAACAATTGTGCAATCATTACGCACATTTTCTTATGCCCAACAGGAAGGCGTTAAAGCATTTAACATTCATAACAGCATTGATAACACCTTAGTGATTTTGCAAAATCGTTTAAACGGTCGAGCCGGAAAGCCCACCATTGAAGTTGTCAAGGCTTATGGCAAACTGCCATTGGTTGAGTGTTATGGCGGGTTGCTTAACCAGGTATTTATGAACTTGTTAGTCAATGGAATTGATGCCATTGAAGAACAGCAAAAAGTATCTCCTGAGTATCAGGGTTGTCTCATCATTACCACAACAGTTGTATCCTCTGAGATAGTTGAGATCAAATTCCGAGACAATGGTATTGGCATGACGCCAGAAACCCAAGACAAAATCTTTAACCCATTCTTTACAACCAAACCCGTGGGGATTGGGACGGGGATGGGCCTATCTATTAGCTACAAAATTGTGACCGGGGACCATCAGGGGCAGTTTTATTGTTCTTCGGTTTTGGGTGAAGGGACCGAATTTGTCATTGAGCTACCCGTCAAGATAACAGACTAATACCCTAGAGCTGTTTCAGGCGATAGCCTACACCATGGACCGTTTCAATAAAATCTGACGGTGCCCCCGCCTTTCTCAATTTTTGGCGCAGACTTTTGAGATGGGATTTGACAGTTTCCTCATCGGGGAGCGCCTGGGCTGCCCAGCACTGATCAATCAGGACCGACCGGCTTAATACCCGACGACCGCTGCGTAAAAACAGCTCCAGTAGGCTAAACTCCTTGGGAGTTAGCTGCAGGGGAGTCCCATCGTAAAAAACTTCGTGGGTGGCTGCATCGAGTTGCGCCTGTTCCCACACCAGCAGGGTGCCTGTATCGCTCAAGGTACCGCGCCGCAGCAGGGCTCGCAGTCGAGCCAGTAATTCTAGTAAGTCAAAGGGTTTGACCACATAGTCATCGGCCCCTGCATCTAGACCTGCCACTTTATCCGTATTGGTATCGCGGGCAGTCAGCATCAAGATGGGTAACCGCCGACCGGCCTCCCGCAGCCGCCTGCAGAGATGGATACCGTTGATCTTAGGCAGCATGACATCCAGTATCATCAGGTCATAGGTTAAATCCGTTGCCTGAATCCAACCCATTTCACCATCGGTTACCCAGTCTACGACATGGCCTTCATCAGTTAGCGCTTCAGTTAATCCTTCACCTAGCTGCAGATCATCTTCGACTAAGAGAATGCGCATGGGAAAACGTTTAAAGTTGCTTACTTCGACTATAACGACGGTTAAATCGAGCTGTCTAGACTATGGTGGATCCTGCAAGCTGATGATTTAGTGTAGATGCCTTTTAACAGAGGTGACTAACAGAGGCGACTGTCCGATGACCTTTTCTCGCACTCAGCAATGGCTAACGATGGGGTTTGGCGTTGCGATCGCAACGCTTCTGGGTACGGCGCTACTCGCCCGCAATGCCATCGTCAATCGGGTGTATCCGTCTGAGTGGGTCGAGCTAGAGGGGAATGCCTATACCTATTTGAATGGATTACTGGTTGCGATCGCAGAAGCAGAAGCCAGC
>NZ_JADEXP010000598.1 GCF_015207065.1 Leptolyngbya cf. ectocarpi LEGE 11479
TCACCGCTGCTGTTCCTGCTGCAGCCCCTCTCACGGCATTTGCTCAAGAAGCGCCTGACTATAACTATTTTGGTGTTGGCGGTGGCGATGAGGGATTTGCCGTGAATGGTAAAGTCACCCTCTCCGACAATCTCTCAGTTCGTCCTGCTGTGAGCACCGACTTTGATTTTAACGATGGTGAAGATGTGGTCTACGTCCTACCCATCACCTATGATTTCAATTCTGTTGATCCCGGTGGTCGTCTCTATCCTTTCCTAGGCGCTGGCATCAATGGCGAACTCGGTGACGACAGCTCTATAGAAGCAGCTGTAACCGGCGGTGCTGACTACCGCGTGACTGACAAGTGGCTCGTCAATGGTTCTGTTGTTTGGTCTCCGTTCCAAGATGGTAGCGACGATGTTGACTTTGTCGCTGGCGTTGGCTATAGCTTCTAGTCACTGTTTTGTTGACTAACGACTCTCTCTATCACAAACGTCTCCCCAAAAGCCCCGCCATGAGCGGGGCTTTTACTGTGCGATATCTTCTGGTTAGTTAAGAATCTCCTGAGGCAATAGTGTCAGAATCCTCGACGTTGGGTAGATTGGCTGTTTCAAAGAATTCAACAAACGCCTGATTTAGTGCATTGTAGCCCTGTTCATTCAGATGTAGTTCATCCTCACGATAGTTCTCAGCCATGCGCCCTTGCTCATTGGCAAGGGCTGAAAAACTATCAAAGACAATTACCTGATCATCATCATTATCTAACGAATCAATGTAGCCATTTACCTCATAAATGGCCTGGGCAATGTCATCTGACCAGACAGGTTTACGGATGATAGGCACTTCGCCTACGGGAAGAATGGTCGTTATGATCACGGTGGCTCCCAATGCTCTGGACTCCTCGACCATTTGGCGAATGTTAGCGCGACAAAGATCGATGATAACGTTACGATTCTCTGGCATCAGAGGAATGGTTTTTAAGTCATTCACACCAACTTGAATGACAACAATATCAGGATCTAAATCTTTTATATGATGTTCAAAGCGCTGGCTGGTTTGAGCGGAGGTTTGACCATCGACACCACGGTTGATAAATTCATATCCGTCAATCCGAGGAGCTGGCCAGCTGGCCACTCTAGAATCTCCAAAGAAAACTACTCGCTTGGCATCTTCTTTGTCCTTGCGTTTATAGTCTTGGGTATAGTAACTAAGACCTAGCGGGTCTAAACGTACCTGACTGAGTTCAACGTAGTATTTTTTGACTTGAGTATAGAGGAAAAAATTGAGAGCTACTGAAGCACCTACAAGAGGTATCCCCAATGACGTCAGTAGCGAACTAACCTTGACCATTTTATAGAACCGTTAGAGGCATAAAGGCAATGACGGTAGACGGTTGTAATGAATCTTGAAGACTGAGATTTTGACCCAAATTGTTCCAGGGAACGACGCTTGTATCTGGAGCTGATGGACTGACTCGTTGCATAGAAAGGTGTTTAACGGTTTTAAAGCTTTGGGGAACTTTTATAAGGCTAAGATAGAGCGCGCAGGATAAGCATTGAGACAAGCACACCCTTGACCCTATGGCTTCTGAAACTCCATTATTTTTTCCGCCCAACCAGCAGCCGTTATTAATTCGGCTGGTGCAGAGTGTGTCGTATCTGGTCCTACAGCGTTTGTATCGGTGTGGGTTGGTGGTCTGTGATGACGATGTGGCTAAGCTGCGAGCCATCGATGGGGCGCGGGTGGTGTATGTGTGCAACCATCCCACCATGGAAGATGGCATGACGTTGTTTAGCTTGGCGGCGCGGGTGGGGCAGCTGTGGCACTATAT
>NZ_JADEXP010000599.1 GCF_015207065.1 Leptolyngbya cf. ectocarpi LEGE 11479
AAAATAGCCTTGATCCCACTGGTGGCGGGTGGGTCCCCACAGTTCGAGGGGGGTGGTGGCGGTGCCGTACCACATGGTGCCAGCGGCAATAAAGCCTCCGGCAAAGAAAACAGCTAAACCACTGGCCAGGGCTCCCTCAATGTTACCCATGCGCAGGGCTTTGTAGAGGTATTCCGGTGGCCTAACAGAGATATGAAACAGCCCGCCAATAATGATCACTATGCCCAGGGCAATGTGGTGAGCAACCACACCGCCTGGATTATGCGGGTCAAATCCGGTGGCTCCCCAATCGGGAGCAACGCCCTGAACATGACCAGTCAGACCATAGGCATCGGAGACCCACATGCCCGGTCCAAAGACGCCGGTAAGATGGAAAGCGCCAAAGCCAAAACACAGTAATCCAGCCAGTAATAAATGAATACCGAGGACCTTGGGCAGGTCGATGATGGGTTTATCGGTTTTGGGGTCAAAGAAGGTGGAAACATCCCAGTAGACCCAGTGCCAACAGGCAGCAAGAAATTCTAGACCGGAGAATAGGATATGTGCGATCGCAACCGTTTCAAAGGTCCAAAAGCCTGGATCGACAAATGTATCCCCCGTAATACTCCAGCCCTGCCAGGAGTTTGTCACCCCCAAGCGAGCCACAAACGGCATCAAAAAACATCCCTGCCGCCACATCGGATTTAACATCGGGTCGGTGGGATCATATCGGGCCAGCTCAAATAACAGCATGGAGCCAGCAAATCCAGCACACAGAGCATTGTGCATCAGATGCACAGCGATTAATCGTCCTGGATCGTTCAAAACAGACGTATGGACGCGATACCAAGGCAGTCCCATTTAGTTTCTCTCCTTAAGTTTGTTGTAGGTTGTCCTCCCCTTTCGAAGGGGAGGTACCGTAGACGGAGGGGGTTAACAACCCATCAATCGTCCCGCAGGCTAGGATCAATCGGCGGCATGGAGAGCACCGGCTCATTGTCTCGATCAATCCCTGTCTCAAACCCAGCCGCAGTCGCCCGAGCGCGTCCAGCGTGCCAGAGGTGGCCCACTAAAAAGAAGAACGCAAAAATAAAGTGGGCAGTCGCTAGCCAGGTGCGTGGAGAAACATAGTTAAACGCATTGGTTTCAGTTGCAAGTCCGGCGACTGAGTTAAGAGAGCCCAGCGGCGCGTGGGTCATATATTCTGACGCTCGCCGAATCTGCCAGGGCTGCACATCATGCTTGAGCTTATCCAAATCCAGACCGTTGGTGCCCCGTAAGGGCTCTAACCAAGGGGCACGGGCATCCCAAAACCGCATGGTTTCTCCACCAAAGATAATCTCGCCCGTCGGGGCTCGCTGCAGGTACTTACCCAGACCCGTGGGGCCTTGGGCCGACGCCACATCGGCGCCCAGATTTTGGTCCCGCATGAGAAATACGAGAGACTGGGCCTGGGATGCCTCTGGAATCGTGGGGCCATAAAACACACTGGGGTAAGCCGTATTGTTAAACCAGATAAAGGCAGTAGCAATAAATGCCTGTCCGGCGATATTTCCCAAGCTTTGAGAGAGGTAAGTCTCCCCGCTCCAGGGATAAAGGTTATAGGTCCAACGCAGCGGTGGTACCAAAATATGCCAGATGCCCCCCGCAATCAAAATACCGCCAATCCAGATGTGTCCGCCGATCACATCTTCTAGATTATCAACACCGACAATCCAGCCGCTACCGCCAAACGGATTTCGCAACAAATAGCCAAAAATAATCCGTGGATCTAAGGTGGGATTTGTAATCAGCCTCACATCGCCACCGCCAACGGCCCAGGGATCGTAC
>NZ_JADEXP010000046.1 GCF_015207065.1 Leptolyngbya cf. ectocarpi LEGE 11479
TTGTGGGACCTTCTGGGGCAGGCAAAACCTCCTTGCTACGGTTAATGAACCGTCTGAGTGAGCCCACTAGCGGTCAGATTACCTATCGACAGCAGCTCCTTACCCAGTATCCCGTCCTGGATCTACGCCGAAAAATTGGTCTGGTAATGCAGGATAGTAGGCTGCTGGGGCAGTCTGTGGAGGATGCCCTATGCTATCCTGCCCGGCTGCAAGGCGTAGGTGCTGCCGCCGCCAGACGTACCCTCCAGCCCTGGTTAGAGCGGTTAAAAATTCCCCAGGATTGGCTGGGACGACAGGCAAGAGAGCTGTCTGTGGGGCAGCGACAGCGGGTTGCGATCGCACGCACCGTTGCCACCAAACCTGACATTCTCCTTTTAGATGAACCCACTGCAGCCCAAGATATGGGCTATGCTCAACACTTGCTTGCCTATCTGGCTAGTTCAGACAACCCCAGCACCGTGGTGATGGTCAATCATCAGCTAGAGTTTATGGCCGATTGGGCTACCCATGTTTCGTTTTTGAGCCAAGGCAAACTGGTGAGTTATCAACCTGCGGACCAGGTAGATTGGTTATCCCTCAATCAAGCCATCATAGCCGCCCAAAC
Source organism: Leptolyngbya cf. ectocarpi LEGE 11479 (assembly GCF_015207065.1). Taxonomy (GTDB): domain Bacteria; phylum Cyanobacteriota; class Cyanobacteriia; order Phormidesmidales; family Phormidesmidaceae; genus Leptothoe; species Leptothoe ectocarpi. The sequence continues at coordinate 605 of NZ_JADEXP010000046.1, forward strand.
CGACGATGATTGGGGCGACGACGATTAGAAAATTGGTTACCCAACCGCCTTAATCGCGCTCACGGGACCCACACCCACCGGATGATGACCATTATTGGTATGAAGTCGTTCGATATTTAATCGATAGCCTACATTACGGACAGTCTGAATTACGCTGGGCTGACGAGGATCAGCTTCAATTTTCTTACGTAAGGATAGGACGTGGGTATCAACCGTACGGGGATTATCAATGGCATCGGGCCAGGCTCGTCGCAGTAGATCGGCTCGACTTAGGGGAGACCCCTCAGCCTGAGTAAGCACGTAGATCAAGCTAAATTCCTGAGGGGTGAGGTCAATAAATTGCTCTTTGAAGCGTACGCGTCGCTGTACTAGATCAATATTTAGATCGCCGTAGGTCAAGGATACAGGAGCCGTAATCTTACGATTACGGCGAGTTAACGCTTCAACACGGGCCAGAAATTCTTGCATGCCAAAGGGTTTTTTCAAGTAGTCATCAGCCCCGGCCTGTAGTCCTGCCACCACATCAGGCTCCCCCGATTTAGCCGAGAGAATCATAATCAGTGGACGCCCCCTCTGCTGTAACCAATGACATAGCTCCAGACCACTGCCATCCGACAGATCCGTCTCCATAATCACCAAATTAGGTTGAGCCGTCTGAAAGGTTTCCTTTGCCCGCAACATATCAGCAGACTGATTGACCCGATAGCCTGCCTGCTGGAGATGCCAACTCAGTAGCGATCTCAGATGGGGATTACCCTCAATTATTTGAATACACGTAGAGGCCACAGCTATCTATAGGAAGCCCAGGCTTCATAACACTCTCGTAGAAGCGTATCAAAGACCCAAGAAACATTTTGTAGTTGCGGCTACGAGGCGACGATGGCAACGACGTATATCTGCCTACTAGATGAGCCCTCTTGTCAAGGAAAATACATCAATAGACGTAAATTTGAAGGTCGAAGTCTAAGTATTTGCGAAAAAAGGGTGATTGTCCTGGTTAAACTGATAAGATCTTAGAGATAATTACCGAAAAATAAAAGAAAACTTTACACAGGCAGACGCGCTAGGATAGTTACGTGTAGCAGCTTGCGTTTATACCTGTATCTACCACTTCAGGTTTCATTTGTGCAGTTTTTCTGCCGCTGTCATTACTCTGTACCTCTCAGGTAAGTGTCGGTTCTTTAGCAGAAACATATCGCGGAAACATCGATTACCCAATCCACCCCATTGTTTGACTCACCAATAGCAATAGTAGATAGGTTCCCAGTGAGTGGTTTAGAGGAGGCCCCATAGAATATGCTTCAAGATGCCAAAACAATTCGCTACTACCAGAGAATCACAGATGCTTTAGTGGATCAATGGAACCGTGGATATCGTTCTGACGATCTGCGGCGCTACATTGCAGGGTATTTAGCGGCTCTTCGCCATTCCGATGCGTTGGAGCCCTATCTTATCCATCGTTTAGAAGAAGAAGTAGTCCGCTTTTTGTTTGACACGTCAAATTTTGCTGTGGCACAGCCGGAACCAGATTATCGCTAGGGTTTAGGTTCTCTAAAAGGCAGCAGAGTTGCTATTCATGCAACCTCTGCTGCCTTTTTTCAGTTGCTGACTTAAGAAGCTAAAGCCACTTCCACCATTTCTTGCAGTTTTCCATTCTGATATAGCTCAATCATAATGTCTGAGCCACCAATAAACTCACCGCTAATGTAAACCTGAGGAATGGTGGGCCAGTTGGAATATTCCTTGATGCCTTGACGGATATCATAGTCTGCCAGGACATCAATGGTTTCGTAGGGGGCACCTAAAGAGTTGAGGATTTGGGCCACATTATTGGAAAACCCGCATTGGGGCATCAATTTTGTGCCCTTCATAAATACAAGAATTTTGTTGGATGTGACTAAGCTGTCGATTTTTTCTTTAACTTCTGGAGACATGACTACAGCACTCAGTGGTTAGGCTAATTATCTTAGATCGAATTTCAGTTAGATCGCTCTGATCGGACTATTGGCTGGGCTAACTTTGCTGCCCCCACTCTTCAGGGGTAAAGGTTTTAAGTGTGAGCGCATGCAGCTCACCAGATGCCATAGCGGCATTAACACTGCCATAAACCAGCTGATGCTGCTTAACAAGATTCAACCCTGAAAATGAGGTGGACACGATGGTCGCCTGGTAATGATCTTGAGTACCCGTGAGGTCCTGAATGGCGACCTGGGCATCAGGCAGCTTGGCTTTAATGAGTTGCTCTACTTGGTCGGCGGGAATCATAGGAAAAGGACGCGAAGAAAGTTCTAAGCCTAACGCAGACGGTGGGCAATGCCTACCCTAAGGTTCAGAGGAGGTGGCTGTTTCTTCTGTGACCACATACGGTTGAGCGACAAATCCAATTTCGAGCAGCTGATCGTAGGCTTGCTTCCCGAGGTCGCGAGTGGGGTTTTGACTGCTGAGCACCTCGACTAGCAGCGGCACCGCTAGGGTGGGCTGCTGCTGTGCTTGGTAGGCACGGGCTAGTTGTAGAGTGGCCTGGTCTCGAAGCTGAGCTGCTTCCAAAGCTTGCTGACGGACCTCGTTGCTAACGCGGCGATCGATTCCTGTAAATGTGGTAAACAGACTCTGGTAGTAGGCAGATGCGGTGTTCAATGTTTCCCGCGCCGTTTGCAGACGATTTACCGCTGTGGCGTAATCGCCGTTGGCAAAGGCATTTTCAGCGTCTGCCATCATCAGCTCAGCTGCCTGGATGCCAATGGGGCTATCGGCCTGGTTGAGGGGGCGAGCGACATCGGCCACTGCTGAACTAGGGTCTTCAGACCCCGTACGGCGATAGGGACGGCTAACAAAACCTAATTCAAACAGCTGTCGGTAAGCATCAAGACCTAGATCGCGGGTCGGTCCTTGACTTTGAACAATCTCGACTAAAAGGGGGACCGCTAGTTCGGCCTGCCCCTGAGCCCGGTAGATCAGGGCCTGTTGCAAGGTGGCCTGATCTCGCATCTGGGCGGCGTCGCGAGCACTTACTCGTAGGCTACTGCTAATGTCAGCATCAACCCCCGTAAAGGCTTCAGCGATATTTTGATAGCTGTTGGATGTTTCGTTGAGCTTGTCCCTAGCCGTTTGGAGTTTACGAATAGCTAAGTCATAGTTTTGACTATCAATGGCGGCTTCCGCATCTGCCAGCAGGCTCTCACCGGCAGCAATACCTAAGCCATCAATGTCTGCCTGGGCTAGGTGTACCTGATTGGAGCTGTTTAGACTTTCTGTTGCCGGGACAGCGGTGGCTGAAGGAGCCATCAGAGTTAGGCTGGCAGCTGCTCCCAACAAGGAGAACACACCAGGTTGAACGATGCGTGATAAGGAAACCATGGAGCCAACTAAATTGATGACAAGGCGGGATAACAAAGCGTAACGATTTGCGCACCTGAGGTGCATTAGGTTGAGAACCCTAATATATCGTTACAGAGGTTATCAATACATACGTCTTAGATTTCCAGGCATTGTGCCTATTGTCAAAGTGGATGTCGTCCATGAAAGATTCGAAATGATGGCAGGAGAACGCTTACAGGGTGTGAACCCAGAGCAATCAGGTTTGATTTTGCAGCGCGGTGGCGAAGAGTTGCGGCTTTATAAGGTCCCTGACTGGTTGACGCTACGGCTTGAAGACCTGACAGTACAGGCTACCCTGCTGGAGCAGCTCAAGGACCAATGGCATCCCCTGGCGATCAAATCAGTGGCTCAAGGGCAGCTAGTGGCCTTTAAAGTGCGACGTCAGCAGCTAGAGACTTGTTTACATACAGCTCGACAGATAGAGAGTGTGCGATTTGCCAGCCATGTATATGAGCTGGCAGCCAGTCCCAAGACCCATCTCTATCTGCTAGAGCAGCTAACGGTGCAGTTTACGACGGATGTGCCCCTGAGAAGCATTGATGAGCGCACAGGGGAGCTAGGTCTGACGCGGGAAAAAAGCTTGGCTGGTGCTGAGCGTACCTATGTTTTTCGGGTGGATAAAACGGCAGTTGAAAACCCGATTAAGTTGGCCAATCGCCTGATGCGCTATGCCGATGTGCTGGTGGCTGAGCCCAATGTGGTTGTGTCTACTGCACCGCTGTACCGTCCTAAGGATCAGCTCTATGGCCAACAGTGGCATCTGCACCATCAGGGGGGACGTAGCCTGGCAGTCAATTCACATATTGAGGCTGAAAAGGCCTGGAATATTACCCGTGGCAGTCGTTCTGTGGTGATTGCGATCACGGATGATGCGTTTGATCTCAATCATCCAGATTTACAAGGGATGGGCAAGCTAGTGGGGCCTCGGGATCTTAAGAATCGGGATGGGTTGCCGATGCCCGCTCAGGACTATGAAAACCATGGCACAGCGGTGGCTGGACTGGCGGTGGCGGAAGAAACGGGCAGTGGTGTGGTCGGGGTGGCACCTGGCTGTAGCTTGATGCCGATTCAAACCACAGGCTATTTAGATGATGAATCGATTGAGCAGCTGTTTGACTGGGCGGTGGAGCAGGGGGCTGCAGTGATTTCCTGTAGCTGGTCGCCTGCTGCGGTGTATTTTCCCCTGTCATTTCGACAGCGCAGTGCGATCAATCGAGCGGCGACTAAAGGCCGCAATGGTAAGGGCTGTGTGGTCCTTTTCTCGGCGGGCAATGCCAATCGACCGTTGAATGGCCAAGTGAGTGAGCTGGGCTGGCCCAGGAATGTTCTGCGGGGGGTCACCCAGTGGTTGGGAGGGTTTGCCATGCATCCGGATGTGATTACGGTGGCGGCCAGCACGAGCTTGAACCGGAAGGCGGTTTACAGTAACTGGGGTAAACATGTGTCGGTAGCGGCCCCTAGCAACAATGGCCCGCCAAGTATGGCTCTGCCGGATGTGGGGCAGGTGGAAACGGGGCCTTTGGTGAGGGGATCGTTTGATGGTTTGGGAATGACCACGTGCGATCGCACCGGCAACACCGGCTATAGCAAAACTGACTACACCAGCGGATTTGGCGGTACATCCAGTGCTTGCCCCGTGGTAGCAGGTGTGGTCGGTCTAATGTTGTCGGCTAATCCAGAGCTTAGCGCTGGAGATGTGAAGCAAATTTTGCAGGATACCGCCGACAAAATTGAAGATGCTAACCGTGATCCCCAGCTAGGGCTAGCCTATGGAAAATATGATAATCGAGGCCATTCCCTCTGGTTTGGTCATGGCAAAGTCAATGCCTACAAAGCCGTCAAAGCATCGCGCGATCGTCACCTGGTGACTCGACGTCTCAGTCAGACAGTGGAGCGCACCAGTGCAGTCACCATGACGATCCCAGCCACCAGATCAGCAATCCAGCAGGCCGGTATTACGATTAGCCAGCGGGGTCTATTGCAAGATATCCAAGTGTATGTGGATATTCGCCATAGCTTTTTAGGCGATGTGTCCATTGCCATCATTTCGCCCCAAAGAAAATCAGTGCTGCTCCAAGGCCGTACCCTGGGACGTCAGACTCAGCTGCGTAAGACCTACACCTTTGAGAATAGCCCGGCCCTCAGTCTTTTGATGAATCAGGGCATTCATGGTCGTTGGCAATTAAACGTTACGGACCATACGGAAACGCACCAGGGGCAATTGTTACAATGGTCACTAAAGCTAGGTATTTAGCAGATATTTATACGTCTTTTGGCTTATGGCTCAGTGCCTTACACGGTGGGGAGCCAAGACTCTCGGTATGTGTAGTGAATAAGGTTGGTAACACAGCTTACTCATTTTTATACTGGGAGTGCTAAATTGAGGGTATAACGCGTTTATCTGCGTAATAATCTCTACCAGCATTGGTTTATGGCCTGAGCTTACCGGTGTTATCCACATGTCTTTAGTTTTTAGCTACTAGCGGGCATGGTGAAACATTTTCAGTTTGCGTGGCCACTTAGGACATCAGGGTTTGATTTTTAAGGATTTAGTTTCAAAGAGCTAGTGCCCTTAGAGGCGCTGGTTGAGCGTGTGAGGACGTGTTTGTAGCCAGTACTAACTGGCCCTTTGAAATTTGTTCATTATTTCGTGTGTTGTGTGTGATAAGTCTCAAAAATCGGCATGGCTGAACTCGTAGTTCAGCTTCTCAATGAGTACCAGTGGCCCCGAGGACTCTGGTTGGATTAAGTCTTAGTAATCGGGATGACTGGATTCGAACCAGCGGCCCCTTCGTCCCGAACGAAGTGCGCTACCAAACTGCGCTACATCCCGTCTCAGCTAACTCTCAGCCAATATTAACGCAAGCAAATTACCATTTGAACTTGAAGCGTCTATGCTGCTAGTTGCTGTTACCAGACTAGGTTATCACACTAGTCTAGGGCGGTGTCTCAGTAAATTGAGACAGCTATGGCTGAGGTAAATTCATCGTGTGCCCTGTTATTTCCAGATGGCTTTATAGATTTTTCAATGATCTAAGCCCACGTTCGTTAGTTTCTTTATATACCTAACGTTTCAATCTGGTTTTATATGTGCATGCTTAATTTAAGGGTGCATATTATTCTCGTTTTACTGACACACATTAGTTTTGCCGTTACTACGTGCCGCTGTTGGGACCAGACAGGTAAGGAATAACCGAGTCAGCCCATGTAGCGAAAGGTAGCCGCTTAGGAGACAATCCGTGTTTGCCCTCAATATTGACTGTTCACACACTGCCCATAAAGTAGAGGCAGGCATTTTGAACATTACTGATGTCCCTACGGGATTAAATTTTCAAGATTTAGCTCCATTAGAAATGGTGACTAACCAGTTTGCTGAGGTGAGTTTTGGCTGTGCGATCGCACTGATCCCATCAAATCCCCGATTTATTTTGAAGGCAGGGCAGCTAGTGCTGATGCCCACCGGTAATGACAATCGGTTATCCATTGCCTTAGAAGGATCGGTCAACTCCTTTTCCCTCTGGGGACGCTGCACCCAACCCATGATCCTCAAGGTCTTAGAAAGCAGCGGCAAGGTGATACAGCTCCACAGCGACAAAGCATTTCGGTGGCCCGATAGCTCAGCAACGACACTCCTGCCGCTACAGATTTTGAAGCTGGAAAACATGAGCAAGATTGACATGATCGAGCTTTATGCTGATGCCCCCTTTACCATTGAGGGGCTATGTGTGTAGTCAGCCATATGGGGGTTCCACCCATTAGAGCTAGTTAAGCTTTATAAAAATTACTGTCTGGGCAACTCTTCGGAGGTCAAGTCAGTCTACTTCAGTAAGGCTAAGTTCAAAAAACACAATGCTACTGAGTTCTACCCTCTAGCATTTCCTAAGGGCACTGTTTAAACTGCTGGGGGATCGCTCAGGATCACTCACTAAATCTGTGTAGTCCTTAGACATGGCATTACTGAAATCATTATGGCAGCTGTATTATCTCCATCGGTATTTGTAGGTAAATCAATTAAATTTGGTACGGACGGTTGGCGGGGCATGATTGCCGCCGACTTTACGTTTGAGCGAGTAGATTTGGTGGCCGCAGTGTCTGCCAAAGTCTTAGAAGAGTGTTACGGCGGTAACGGTAGCCGTACCGTCATTGTGGGCTACGACCGTCGTTTTCTCTCGCCGGAATTTGCCAGCCATGCGGCTGAGGCCGTCGCCCAAGCTGGATACGATGTCCTGCTGTCCGAGTGTTTTGCCCCCACTCCGGCGTTTAGCTGGGCTGCCCATGCCCAGGGTGCCCTCGGGGCCATTGTGATCACAGCCAGCCACAACCCGGCGGCCTATTCTGGCCTGAAGGTAAAGGGAGCCTTTGGTGGTTCGGTGCCGCCGGATGTCACCAAGAAAATTGAGGCCATGCTGCCCGAGGGCAAGCCCGTGGCCGAGACACCGGGAACTATCACCGCCTTTGATCCCTGGCCCAGCTACTGCGAAGCACTCCAGGGCATGGTAGATATTGAGGCCATTCGAGGCGCCATTGCCGATGGCCAGCTCACCGTATTTGCGGATGTGATGCATGGGTCAGCCGCAGGCGGCTTTGAAAAAATCCTCGGCATGCCGATCCATGAAATCAACGGCGACGCCGATCCCCTGTTTGAAGGGGGGGCTCCAGAACCCCTACCCAAGTATATTCCCAAGCTCTACAAGGCCGTTAAAGATCGCTATCAGTCTGGCGCTGAAGGTCTGACGGTGGGGATCATCTTTGATGGCGATAGCGATCGCGTTGCCGGCATGGATGGCCAGGGGGAATTTCTCAGCTCCCAGGTATTGATTCCCATTTTGATTGACCACCTCAAGGCCCGCCGTGGCTTTGACGGTGAAGTGATCAAAACCATCAGCGGCTCTAACCTGATGCAAAAGGTGGCGGAACTGCACGGCCTGTCGGTGCATGAAACCCCCATTGGCTATAAGTACATTGCCGACCGCATGTTGGAAACCCAGGTGCTGATTGGTGGGGAAGAATCCGGCGGCATTGGCTACGGCCACCACATTCCTGAGCGGGATGCGTTGCTATCGGCGCTATATTTACTAGAAGCCGTCGTTAAAAGTGGTAAAGACTTTGGCCAGCTCAACCAGGCGCTGCGCCAGCAGACCAATTTTTCCGGCGCCTACGATCGCATTGACCTGCCCTTGGCCAATATGGAGGTGCGAGCCAAGCTGCTGGACAGCCTGCAAAATTCCACCCCGACGGAAGTGGCGGGCAAAACGGTCAGCGATGTCCTGTCCATTGACGGTTACAAGTTTTCGCTAGCTGACGGCAGCTGGCTGCTAATTCGCTTTAGCGGCACTGAGCCCGTGCTACGTCTCTATTCTGAAGCCGCCACCATTGAGGAGGTGCACAAGCATCTGAACTGGGCCAGGGACTGGGCGAACTCGGTGGGTTAGACCGCCGCTTTGATCGTCCTGTCTAGATACATTGTCTGTTTGAATTTGGGATTTGAACCATGCTCCTCGGGGGTATGGTTCTTTTTTATAGTCTGGTGGACCAAGGTGCCCCCTGTTGTTTTCTCGACGGACTGTTTTATTCTGGGAAGGTATTTGACGCCACTGTGTGATGGTTGCTGAGGTTACGTTTACCCCCATTGCCCATATTCAATCTTGCTATCCCGATCGGTTTGGCATTCCTCGACAGGCCGGTTTGGTGGCGTCCGCCTATGCCGATATTGTTTTTGACGCGACAGAAGAGAATAAATTAGCGCTGCGGGGGCTTGAGGATTTTTCTCATCTGTGGGTGTTGTTTGTCTTCCATGGCCAGACCTATGGTGAGTTTAAACCCCTGGTGAGACCACCTCGGCTGGGGGGTAATAAAAGTGTTGGGGTGTATGGAACCCGCAGTCCAAATCGTCCTAATGCCATTGGCATGAGCGCCGTACGACTGCTAAAAATTTCTGAGAGAAAGAGAAAACTACGGCTGGAGGTGCAGGGGGGAGATTTTCTAGATGGTACGCCGGTGATTGATATTAAGCCCTATGTGCCCTATGCGGATGCGATCGCAGAAGCCGAAGGGGCCTGGACCGTTGGCCAGGAGACTCCATTGCCGGTATGTTGGAGCGCTGAGGCGGAAGCGGTACTCATGGAGAGTTTGGATCCAGGACCAGAGAGGCTGCGCTGTCTAATAGAAGAGACATTAGGCCAGGATCCGCGTCCAGGGTATAAGCGGGGAAAGGACGGTCGCCAGGGACAGCGGTGGCATATGCAGCTGGGGAATTACAGCCTATTTTGGCGGGTGGAAAACGGGACAGCTGAGGTGATACAGCTGGAATGGGTGGAGCGGTAATTTAGGGCATTTTCTTCAGGCCATCAGACTTTGCCACAGCAAGAAAACTCCCATGCCGACGAGAATTGTCAGCAACAGATTCTTTTTCCAGAGGCCGATACCCAGCGCAGCCAGCGCACCCACCAGTCGCGGGTTATCGGGGGTGAGCCAGAGACTGTTGTTTTCTAGCAGTGCGGCAGGAACAATAATGGCGGTGAGAACGGCGGGGGGCACATAGTTCAGGGCCTGCATCAGTCTGGGGGGCAGGGTAATGCGATCGCTCATGGCCAGCAGCGGATAGCGCACACCAAACGTCACCAGCATCATGCCGCCGAGGAGCATTACTTCGTTAGTCATGGGGGTGCTGTTGTAATTTTTTTGCTAAACGGTTTTCGAACAGGACGCCGGTAGTAATGCCTGCGATCGCAGCCACCATCAGTCCTAACTGGTGGGGTAGCCCCTGGGCCAGCAGCGCTGTAATGCCCGATACAACGACGGTGGCCACCATGGGACGATTGGTCAGATAGGGAATGGTCATGCCAATAAAGGTGGCCACCATGGCAAAGTCCAGACCCCAGGCGCTGGCGTTCGGGATGCTCTGCCCCAAGGTGAGACCGATCAGGGTACACAGCTGCCAGTTAGCATACATAGCCAGGGCTGACCCCAGCTGAAACCAGTGTTTGTAAGCAGATGGATCGTCCTGGCGGTAGCGCTGGATCGCCACCATAAAGTTTTCATCGGTGAGCCAAAACCCCAGGGGTAGTTTCCAAACCTGGCTGAGATGTTTCACATAGGGAACCAGGCTGACGGCATAGAGCAGATGCCGCAGGTTGACCACCCAGGTGGTGAGTACGATAATCCCGAGGGGAGTACCTGCCCCCAGCAAACCAAGGGCAATAAACTGCGACGAGCCTGCAAAAACAATGGCCGACATGCCCATGGCCCCAGCCAAGGAGAGACCGCTGGCCTGGGCGAGGGTGCCAAAGATAATCCCAAAGGGAATAGCCCCAACAATCAGTGGAATAGTCTGCTGGGCTCCGGCCCAAAATTCATGCCGCCGCGTCAGCTTAGACGCCATAGTCATAGAAACACCTGATACAGTACCTGCTCAGATTAAGCTGACTCAGCTCACGCTGTCTTGCCTGTTTTGCCTCTGTGCTACCTAATCTATGAATCTTGCTCATGGGAGTCAATAGACAGATTAGACCCATGTTAGACCCATGAAAAAACACATTTGCGCTATGGTGAGTCATAAGAAGCTTCCGACGCTTTTTCTCTGGGGCTTTGCTAATTCAACCTGCACATGTCGCGTTTTTGTTGTACGGAGAATTTTCCCAAGTTTAAGACTCGTTTGTAATTTCAAGTTAATAGAAATTTTGTTTTAACCGCCTGCTCGCTCAACTGTGTTGGGCGATTTAGGCAGAGATTGTTTTTACCTTGCTGATAAGATTTTAGACTTTAATACTTCGCCCACACCGCTCTACCTATAGATAGATTATTTTCAAATAAGTTCGATAATATGGAACAATTGTGCTCTAGGGACTCTGTGTACGTTTTCTGTTAGTTGCTTCTTTTTATGACTTCACACTCCAATTCTTCAGCAGTGGCAGAGACACCCCTTGTGCAGTCCTCTGTTTCGCCTTCACCTCAACGCAACTGGCTAATTTGGCTAGCAGCTGTGATTGTTTTAGCTGGGGGTGGTTTTGCCCTATGGCGACTGCTAGGTGGCGGTGGCGGTGCTCCCGAGGGTCCCCCCATGGGTGGTGCGGTGCCGGTTACCCTAGAAGTTATGCAGCCGGAAACGCTGCGCGATCAGGCTTCGTTTGTGGGGACTCTAGATGCCCAAGCAGGGGTGGTCCTGCAGCCTGAGGCCAACGGACGGATTACGAGAATCTATGTGTCGTCGGGGGACCGGGTGGAGGCGGGCGCGCCGATCATGGAGCTGAGTGCCGATCGGTCCCAGGCGGAGCTGAGTGCAGCCCTGGCCAGCATTAGTGCGGCCCAATCGGCCCGCGATAATTCTCGGGCTCAGCTGCAGTCGCTGGTGGCGCAGCGGATTCGCATAGAAGCGGATGTGAAGCTACAAAATACTGAGTTTGCTCGCACAAAACGGCTGGTGGAGGCGGGGGCTCAGTCGCAACAGGAACTGGATGAGGTGGAACGCGATCGCGACGCCGCCATTGCCTCCTTGGCCGCCGCCAAGCAAGAAATTGGTGCCGCCCAGGCCAGTCTCGCCCAGGCGGAAGCTTTTCTAGAACAGTCCCAGGCCACCGCCGATGCCACCCGCGAAGACCTGCTGGATAAAACAGTAACGGCCCCCATTGCCGGTGTGGTGGGTGATATTCCGGTGGAGCTGGGGGACTATGTACAGCCCGGCGGCACCCTCACCACCATTACCCAAAATGAAAGCTTAGAACTGGAAATTGATATTCCCGCTGAACAGCTCAGCAAAGTTAGTTTAGGCATGCCCGTCGAGCTATTTACCTTTGGCTCTGACACCCCTGTTGCTAACGGTTCCCTCAGCTTTATTTCGCCCCAGACTGATGCCTCCACCCAGACGGTTCTGGCCAAGGCCAGGTTCACCAATGCTACAGGAGTGCTCCAGGACAATCAGCGGGTGGATGTGCGGGTGATTTTATCCGAGCGTCCCGGTTTGCTGGTCCCGGCCATGGCCATTACCCGGTTGGGCGGTCAATCGTTTGTGTATGTGGCGGCGGATGCGCCACCGCCAGAAGAAGGGGAACCCCCGGCTGAGGGGCAGGTCGCCCAGCTTCGACCAGTTACGTTGGGGGCCATGCAGGGCAACGATTTTCAGGTTTTAGACGGTCTTTCTAAAGGTGAAGAAATTGTCGTTACCGGTCTGTTGAACCTGCAGGACGGTGCATCCATTACCCCCCAAGAAGAGGCGGCTAGCGCATCACCCTAGGGTTGGTGCAATCGTTAACAACAGACTTACAAAAATAGCCCATCCCACCGGCATCTCCCCATGGTCAACTACTTTATTAAACGGCCTGTTTTTGCCACCGTTTGCGCCATCATTATTTTGTTGATTGGCGCGGTGAGCATTCCCACGCTGCCCATTGCCCAGTATCCGGACATTAGCCCTACCCAGATTAATGTAACAGCCAGCTACATTGGTGCCGACGCTGAAACCGTTGAAAAAGCGGTAACGACCGTACTTGAACGGGAGATTAACGGGGTGGAGGGGATGCGCTATATCTCGTCCAACAGCAGCAACAACGGCATTAGCAACATTGTTGTCACCTTTGACTCTAGCCGAGATAAAGATATTGCCGCTGTAGACGTACAAAACCGAGTCTCTTTAGCCGAACCCCAGCTGCCAGAGGAAGTGCGACAGACCGGTGTGGTGGTTTCTAAACAAAACAGCAATATTTTGCTGGCCATGAGTCTGTTTTCAGAAGATGGCACCTTTGACAATGTGTTTTTGAGTAACTACGCCGATCTCTATATTGTGGATGCCCTGCGGCGAGTACCCGGTGTAGGGGACGTGGTGATCTTTGGTGAGCGCACCTATGCCATGCGGCTGTGGCTAGACCCGCAGCGGCTGGCCAGTCGTGACCTGACCGCAGACGATGTGGTGGATGCGCTACAGGAGCAAAATATTCAGGTTGGAGCCGGTCAGCTGGGCCAGCCGCCCACCCCCAACGATCAGACATTTCAGATTGACCTGCGGGCGGTGAGTCGTTTGCAGGAGGTGTCTGAGTTTGAAGAGCTGGTGGTGCAAACCGGTGAGAATGGTGCGCTAGTTAAGCTCAAGGATGTGGGTCGGGCTGAACTGGGGGCGGAAAGCTACAGTACGTTTCTGCGATTTAGGGGCAATGAGTCCGTCGGTCTGGGTATCTTTCAGCTGCCGGGGAGTAATGCGCTGCAGGTGGCCCAGGGTGTAAAAGAGGTGATGGCGGGGCTATCGGATGAGTTTCCCGGCGGCATGGAATACGGCATTGGTTTTGATACCACTGAGTTTGTTGAACAGTCGTTGTCTCGGGTGGTGTGGACGCTGGTGCAGGCGGTGGCCCTGGTGGTGCTGGTAATCTATCTGTTTCTCCAGGACTGGCGAACCACGGTAATTCCGGCGATTACCATTCCGGTGGCGCTGATTGGCACATTTGCCATTATCAAAATCTTTGGCTTTTCCATTAACAGTCTGACGCTGTTTGGTCTCACCCTGGCTACAGGGATGGTGGTGGATGATGCCATCGTTGTGGTAGAAGACATTGCCTCTAAGATTCAAGACCGAGACCTACCCCCGAAGCGGGCGGCGATTGAATCTATGCGCGAACTCACCGGGGCAGTAATTGCCACATCGCTGGTGCTGATGGCGGTGTTTATTCCGGTGGCGTTTTTCCCAGGGACCACCGGGGCGCTGTATCGGCAGTTTGCGTTGACCATTGCATTTGCGATCGCACTCTCCACCTTTAATGCCCTCACCCTTACCCCCACCCTGGCCGGGCTGCTCCTGCGGCAAAACACAGAGGGCCATGGCTGGCTAGACAAAATATTTGTCCCCTTCAACCGATTTTTAGACAATCTCCGCAACCAGTATGGCGATACTCTACGCATACTCAATCGATTCAAGATCTTTGTATTAGCTGCCTTTGTCGCCTCCCTAGTCTTAACCGGCTGGCTTTATAACAGCGTACCGTCCGCATTTTTACCCGACGAAGACCAAGGCTATTTCATCACCCTAATTCAGGGACCTGAAGGCACCTCCCTCAATCAAACCAGCCAGGTGATGCGCCAGGTAGAAGAAACTATTTTGGCCCAGGATGGAGTCCGTGCCACCTTTGCTGTAGGCGGTTTTGGCTTTAGCGGTAACACTGCCAACAACGGTGTCGTCTTTACCACCCTCGTCCCGTGGGAAGAACGACCACCGGGGGTGACTTCCTTTAGCCTGATCGGTCAGCTATTTGGCCAGTTCTCCGGCATTACCGAAGCGCGTGTGTTTCCCGTGAATCCCCCCTCGATTCAAGGCCTTAGCAGCTTTAGCGGTTTTCAGTTTCAGCTTCAAGACCGACGCGGTACCCTCAGTGTCGATAGCCTGGTGCAAAATATGTTTGGTCTGCTGGGTGCGGCTAACCAAGAATCCAATCTGCAGGCCGTCTTTAGTACCTATGCCGCCAACTCTCCCCTCATCGAGATCGATGTAGACCGCGATAAGGCCAAGTCATTGGATGTGGACATTAGCGATATCTTTGGTACCCTGCAAACCTATCTCGGTTCCCGCTACGTCAATGACTTTACCCTCCAGGGGCGTACCTATCGGGTCTATGTCCAGGCCGACCAGCAGTACCGATCAGCCCCAGACGATATCAACAAACTCTATGTCAAATCCAACAATGACGTCATGATTCCCATGGGTAATCTGGTTACCCTCACCGAAACCACCGGAGCCCAAACCATTAACCACTATAATCTCTTCCGCTCCATTGAAATCAATGGCCAGGCAGCGCCCGGAGTCAGTTCCGGTGTTGCCATCGACACCATGGAAGAGGTGGCCGGTCAGGTCTTACCTGCCAGCCTGGGGTATGAATGGACCGGCAGTGCCCTAGAAGAAATTGAGGGGGGCAGCCAGGCCCCAATTATCTTTGGTCTAGGAATTGTGTTTGTATTTCTGGTGCTCGCCGCTCAGTATGAGAGCTATGTAGACCCAGTTATCATTCTCTTTGCTGTACCCCTAGCCGTATTTGGTGCGCTACTGGCCCAGTCCATGCGCGGACTGCCCAATGACGTGTACTGTCAGATTGGTCTGGTGATGCTGATCGGTTTAGCCAGTAAAAACTCCATTCTGATTGTGGAATTTGCCAACCAGCTGCGCGATCAGGGGCTGTCCATTACCAAAGCCGCCATGGAATCTGCGCAATCCAGAATGCGACCGATTTTGATGACAGCGATCTCCACACTGAGTAGTATTTTTCCGCTAGTGATTGCGACGGGAGCAGGTGCGGGTAGTCGTCAGTCATTAGGTACTGCCGTTTTTGGCGGTATGTTTGTCGCCACCTTCTTGAGTTTGTTTGTAGTACCCATTTTGTATATCGTCGTGAAGAATCTTAGTGAGCAGTCTAAACCTCCAACAGGGTCGGATGATGACAAGGATGACCAGCTGACAGCTTATGAAAGAGAAATGACAGGAACTGGGGTTTAAGCATGTAATATTGTTGCACTGCCCCTTTTCAGGGCACATTCCGACCTGAGCAGCCGCTAGCAAACTTGCTCAGCAGTGACCCCAACGGCACTTGGACATTGCAGATTCAAGATCAGGCATTCGTTGACGGTGGTTTTCTAAATCGGTGGTCGTTGGATCTGGTACTTGAAAGTCAGGGTAGGACAAAACGGTATGCGAGAGTTTTCGACACTGATTGGTGCCCAGGGAATGACTCCGGTGCCGGTGGCAAATACAGGAGGCCAGGGCACCCGCGATGGCCACTGGCGAGAAGCCGTATTTGGCAATGAGCTGATGACCGGCTTTTTGAACCTCGGACCAAATCCGCTGAGCCGGTTAACGGTGGGTTCGTTGGAGGATCTGGGCTATGCCGTGAACTATACGGCGGCGGATCCCTATGAGCTGCCATCGGCGCTAATGTTGGCGGTGATGGGGATTAATACGGCTGGGGATTATGGTCGTCGGCAGTGTCGCATGTGTGATGCGGGAGTACTAGGGACGCATTTGTTTCCGCAGGTGGAGAGTCATTAGATCAGCCGGAGTTCGGCTCCGCTCACTCCTCGTGTTTTAGCTGGCTGAGCGAAGTCGAAGCCAGCGGCAAGTTTAGCATCGTGAAATTAGCTTTGTAACAAACCCTTTAAATAATCCGGGTCATTCCGTAACTGTACGAAAAGTAGAACGGACAGAAAGTCTCATGGAGACTGTGTCACATAGCATTTATCACCCTGACGTAGTTGGTCTACCTGACTACGCAAGTTTAACCAATCTAGGTATAGTTTCTAAGACTTTTACCTGGTCTAACTACGGTAGCATAAGTGATCCCCAGGATAATCACTATCTCACAGATAGCTGATTTTAACTACTGACATCTATCAAAAAATATTATTCTTCCCTAGAGACTTTAGGTCTGCTTTGGGAAATTTAAGTTTGCTCTTATCACAGTCTCCAAAAATACGTTCTAGCCACCCTCTGCTTTCACCTAGCGAACTGTTATGAAACAACAACGATTTTGGCATACCAAACGCCGTTGCCATCTTTATCTAACCGTTGCCGATGCTCCCGGTATGTTTATATTTATGGGTAAACCCTGGAGCTCAAAAGCTCTACAGGCCCTGGGCTTTGTGCAAGAACCCAACCAACAGCAGCTGGAGCAGGAGCCTCCCCTAGCTTTTGGTGATCCCTCCCGCTTTCAGGGATCGTTTTGTAAGACTCAGGGTAAAGGCTCGTCTCCCTCATGGGGATCAAAAGGTGGCTCTGGCGGTAAGGTGACACGATCGCCTAAAAGCTAGCTTCGACTTTGCTCAGCTACCGAATCGCCCCCTGAGCGGAGTCGAAGGGGGCTCTCATGTTATTTCCTAGCCTATATTTCTACTACTTATCATTCTACGCCGCGCACTCAGATAGCTGAGCGGCCACCCTTAATATCCTGTTACTCATTCCTACATTTCATAACTTAGCCCCACATTGCTTAAGGTTTATTTCAGTTAGCCATTACTGCTCAACCTTATGAGATCCTAGTGTACTTACGGATTCAAACCCTTTTAGACGCGCTTTTAGACATCTATACCCATGGCTCAATCTCAGCAATCAACGGCAATCGTTACCGGGGCCTCCTCCGGTGTTGGTCTCTATGCAGCAAAAGCGTTGGCCGATCGGGGCTGGCACGTGGTGATGGCCTGTCGCAATCTGCCTAAAACGGAAAAGGTGGCTAAGGAAGTGGGCATGGCTGCTGGTAACTACTCCATCATGAAGCTTGATCTAGCTAGCCTAGGTAGTGTGCATAATTTTGTCAATGAGTTTCGGGCTAGTGGCAAAACTCTAGATTCGCTAGTGTGTAATGCGGCGGTCTATCTACCGCTGCTCAAGGAGCCCAAGCGTAGTGAAGATGGCTATGAGCTAAGCATGGCGACTAACCATCTGGGCCACTTTTTGCTGTGCAATCTCATGCTCCAGGACTTGAAAAAGTCGTCCCATCCCCGGTTGGTGATCCTCGGTACGGTAACGGCGAATCCTAAGGAGCTGGGGGGCAAGATTCCATTCCCGGCACCGCCAGACCTGGGCAACCTGGAAGGATTTGAGCAGGGTTTCAAGGCCCCTGTGACCATGGCCAATGGCAAAAAGTTTAAGCCAGGTAAGGCGTACAAGGACAGTAAGCTGTGCAATGTGCTGACCATGCGGGAGCTACACCGTCGCTATGGCGATTCTACGAACATTGTGTTTAGCTCTCTGTATCCGGGCTGTGTGGCAGAAACTGAGCTGTTCCGCAATCACTACTCTGCGTTTCGGACTATTTTCCCTTGGTTCCAGAAGAATATTACGAAGGGATATGTGACTGAAACGGTGGCGGGCGATCGCGTGGCAGCGGTGGCGGCTGATCGTGGGTATGAGCAGTCTGGTTATTACTGGAGCTGGGGTAATCGCCAGCAGGAGGGGCGTAAGTCTTTTGTGCAGGAGATGTCGAATGAGGCATTGGATGATGTGAAGGCTCGGCGTTTGTGGGAGCTGAGTGAGAAGCTGGTGGGGCTGGCGTAAAGGCGATCGGCTTGAAAGGCTTGGTAGCATTTGGTTCCCCTTACCAAGGGGAACCGTCAGGGAGGGGTTTAGATAGCTGGCGCCAGCGGTCGAGATCCCTCTGTCTGCGGTACCTCCTATGAGCAAAGGGTGGCTGGCTGGTACGTGTTTGGACGGGCTTTGTGTAGGAAGCTTCTCTGAGGGGGGATTTGCCCTCTTCCTAAATCCTTCTCCCTGGGGGAGAAGGACTTTGAGGGGGATATCCCTTTTGGGTTTAGGGGGTTAGTTTATGCGCACCCGTCTGGTTAGGATGGCCATGACTTCGTTGACTCGTCCGGTGGGCAACGGTCGGCTCCAGTCGTTGGGTTCGGCGTAGTTGAGCTTATGGAGCAGTTTGATGGTGTTTTGGACGGCGTCGAGGGTGCCGATTAGGGTGTGGTTGACGTTTTCGTACTCGTACTCGGGGAGAGTATTGTCGGCAGGGGGAATGTTGGACGCGCCTGCGCCCTGGGTGTTGTCTTGAAACATGGTTTTGGCCTTTTTTCGTAGTGGATAGGAACCCCCTCGGGGACTGCTGTAGGCAGTGCCAATGAGGGGGATAGGACCAAAACTCAAGCCTTAGCCATCCCGCAAGTGTTGCAAACTGGAAGGACTAAGGTACATTGACATCAGCCTTCAAGCTGGGCGATCAGCTTGTGAGGTTAGCTGTCGGTAGGTGTTGGTATCACCTGCCGATAGCGCTAAGGGTTTGAGCTTTGTTTAGGTCTTGGGGACCTGTTATTGAGACTAGAGCACTTGATCTAGATGAGTCAAGATACAAATTGTGAAATGTAGGGCAGATAGGTAACCCAACATTTTAACAGATGGGGATTTAGAAGATGGTGGCCAATATTACTGATTGGGAGTCTGGCTGCTAATGCGTCAATGTCATCGTTAAAACAACTTTTCTTGTTATTAGGTGGATTGTTGGGTGATGGCCTTGCGGAGTAGGGTAATCATGTCGTTAATGCGGTCGGGAGGCTGAGGACAGGTGGCGAGGATTTCAGCGTCGCCTAAAGCATTTTCTACGGCGGCAACGGAAGCGCCTGCCTCGATAGTTGTCTGCATATCTGTTATGCCTTGCTCTGAATCTCCTAACGCTAGAACATAAAGGGCAATGACGGCTTTATCGTAAAGGCTGTCTCCTTCAATGAGTTTTAGGCCTCGTTGCCAACAGTCATGGGCTGACTCAAGATTATTTTTTCGAGCATGAACTAAGCCTAAATTGAGAATATAACTTCGATCTGTTTCATCAAGCGATACAGCTTTCTCAAATGATTGTTGAGCTTTGTCTAGTTGGTCATACAGTAGGTATACCCAGCCGAGGCGATCATGGGCGTAGTCGTATTCCGGATCGATTTCAATGGCTTTTTGGTAGCTTGCGATCGCCTCGTCATACTGCTTCAGGTCATCGTACGTATTGCCGAGATTGTTGTAGGCCGTGGCATAGTCCGGGTCGAGCGCGATGGCTTTTTGGTAGCTTGCGATCGCGTCGTCATACTGCTTCAGGTCAGAGTACGTATTGCCGAGATTGTTGTAGGCCGTGGCATCGTCCGGGTCGAGCGTGATGGCTTTTTGGTAGCTTGCGATCGCGTCGTCATACTGCTTCAGGTCAGAGTACGTAGTGCCGAGATTGCTATAGGCCTTGGCATAGTCCGGGTCGAGCGCGATGGCTTTTTGGTAGCTTGCGATCGCGTCGTCATACTGCTTCAGTTCAGAGTACGTAGTGCCGAGATTGTTGTAGGCCGTGGCATAGTCCGGGTCGAGCGCGATGGCTTTTTGGTAGCTTGCGATCGCCTCGTCATAACGTTCTTGTGCCTGGTATGCTAAACCCAACCAATTCACTGCATACGCTTCTTCTGAAAGCTCCAACCCTTTTTTCAAAGTCTCCACAGCTTTTTTATGCTGTTTCAAGCCATAGTGCGCTACCCCTAAAACAATCCAGTTAGCGGCCTCACTTGCATCTAACTCTGTCGCTTTCTTCGCCGCTAGTTGTCCCTGTTCCGATGGAATTGCCGTTCCTTTTTTCCAACTAAACTTCCAAGCAATCTGTCGTAGTGCTGTGGCCAAAGGTGAACGGAGTCCTGCTGGACAGCTGCTTACTATTGATAAGCAAGTATTTAGAGCAGCCTCATACTGGTCTTGCTCAAAGCACAGATATCCACGTTTTAACTTTAGAATTGCCTGCAGTTCATGCTTCTTTGCTGTATCTAATAATTGCTTGGTCAGCCAAGATTCCAAATTTTCCAACAAAGAAACTTGTTTAGCTAAATCTGGCTTTGTTTCTAAAATATGCTCCATCCGACTTAGAGTTTTGCGCTGTTTTGTTGCCAACAGTCTTTGAAATGGTTCTGCCACCTGCAACAAGTTCCAAGCCCATGCCCAGTCATACTGCCATGCCTCAATAAAGCGCGGCACCAAATACTCCCACAGTGCATCCTCTCTCTGCCAGCCATAATGATGGGCCAAATCCAACATCCACGCCGCTAAGCGCTCATCCTCAAACCACTCTGCCGTATCGCTCAGGTTTTTCTGTTTCTCTTCAATCTGTAGTTCTAGCCAAGCAATGGCACTATCATTTAACCCCTGCACTACCTCATCTTGCCGCTGCAGATCTTGCAGCAAATAGTCCTGCATAAAGTTGGACATCTTCTCATCCAGCCGCTGTTCATCTTCCGCCAAAAACGCATACCGCCCCTGCAGTGTCTTTAGTCGCTCCTTCAAGCCCGTCGGTGCATCCACCATCGCACCTAACAAATCCATCTGTGACCGCCGCAACATCGCCAACGCAAACGTCAGCTGTCTATCCTGTAACGTTTCTGGCGTATCCAAGCAATGCTTCAAAAATCGCTCACAGGTCTCTTTAATCACCTGGTCTCGATCATTAGTATCACCATTCTCATTGGGTACTGGCGCAACAATTTCAGCAATGGGTTTCCCCTTGCCACACATTACCGCTGCCAGATCTACCACAAACGGAATGCCTAAACTAAATTCAGCAATGGATTCTGCTTCATCCTCTGTCAGCGACACCTCAGGCACTTTCTCTTCAAAATATTCCTGAATTTCTCGAAAGCTAAACTGCAAAAGCTCTCGCGGATAAATCTGTGCCTCAGAAAAATCATCCGCATAGCCCCGAAAAAACGTCTCACCCCGCTTACCACTTTTTGCCAAATTTGACCGTCCTGAAATCGCCCAGATCGTCCGACGGCCTCCCTGCTGCATCACCTTCCGCAGCACATAGTCACATATCTGCCGATCAACAATCTCATAGGTATCTAGAAAAACAATGCCGGGCTGTCGTTGTGTCGCCTTAGCAATGTCCTTACCCAGCCCGTCCGCCAGTTTCTCCCAAGGCGGCTGCTGAAAAATCTTGACCTCTTGATTGTTTAGAGATTTGGCTGCCAGCTGCCGGGCCTGACTTAGCAATGTGGCACCTACCTTGATGGCCACAGCAGCCCCCATCGGGTCGGTTGTAATCACCCCTTCCGTGGCTTTACCTAAAATCCAGGCAATTGCCTTGCCACCGTACTGGGCCGTTATTTCTTTAAGTTCCGTGTTGGGTGGCTCTGCCGCTAGCGTTTTCTCAACTTTATTTTCAATATCTTGAATCTCTTGTCGTGCCTGGCTATAAAACTCACCGGCATAGCCGTTTAGAGATTGCTCAAGTTCCTTATGTAGCACGTCCAGCACCGTTTGAGGCTTAATGCTGCTGTGCCCCCGCTGCAGCTCTACATTTAAGTCCCGCTGTCGATCCCAGTCGAGCAGTACCGTTTGATACTGTCCCTGAAATTCCTCAGCGGCTAGCTCTTTTAGCCGTCGGGTCAGCGTGGTCTTCCCCATTCCCCCTGGGCCATGAAACAAGAAAATATACGGTTCATCCGGCAGCTTCGGTGCTCGCCCCACCAGCTTTGATAACGTAGGTAAATGCTTCTGCACTAGCGATGCAGGCACATATTGCCCCAACACCCGCCGAAACTGATCTTGCTCTTGAGTACGACCGAGAAAAAATGAAGACTGGGACACAGCTTTTCAGGAATAGAACCATCAATTTCTCTCTATTTAAGCCCAGTTTTCTCGAAACCGCATTTAATTTACCCAGCAGGCAATTCAACGTTGCGCCGGAGCACCTTCCCTCACTCAAGGCTCAGATATAAGCACTAACCTGGATTAACTTGGTTAAAGTGCAGTTTCGCTCAACCTTCTAGCTTCGAGATTGGCCGGACTATTTCCGTAGGAAACGCTTCGCGAACGACTCCGCTCAGTCCTCTGATGCTAGTGCTGAGGAATATGGATTTTATTGATGCCTTGGTCCTAATCAGTATGCTCGCCGCGAATAATGCCTAACAAAATAGACACCAGTTGCTTCAAGTCTGAGGGAACTGAATAAAGACGTATATCTTGTAGCAATGTTTTGCTAGAACGCTCAAAACACCCAAACTTCCAAGCATCGCCAGTCGTAATGGCTCCATACAGCAGTGGACTATCCGAGCGTGTCCACTGGTCTAATGCAGCTAACTCTGCCCCAAGCTGCACAAACCCCCGCGCCAAATCTGCCTGTTTCGCCTCAATGATCAATAGATTTTGAGTGCCGGGAATAAAATAATCAAAACTTCCCCGCAGCCATTTACTCACATCAACCGTATATTCAATCTTGAGCTGTTGATGAGCATGGGCACACACATCTAATAAGACAGGCGCAATCAAAGTCTCTCTCCGTGCCATTTCACTGGTTAGATCTACCAGCTGTAGCGTCTGCAAAAGTCTCTTTTCGAGGCTGGATAAAAAATCTAGACTTTCTGAAACAACCGGCAGACGCAGCACCTGCTTTTTGAGAGTAATCCCCAGTTCCGCAAAAACATCTTCTGGGTCAGCTGTTAGCTCAAAGTACTTGCTGAACGTATAGCTTTGAGTTTTATCTAAGATTGGCGGACGCGTCATTAAATTAATACCCGCTCAGGTAAAGCATTACTCATATCTTATCCAACTGGCTAGCGTACGGCTGTATTTTCACCCAAACCGTTCCTTTCAAAACCCAGATAGAATAAACCAAATAAGGGAACCATTGCCCGTCTGCTGGAGCTTGCCCCATGGTCCAATACAGGCCCCCTCTATCTTTGCCCACAGAAACCGATCTACCCGAAACTGACAATTCCTCTGTGGATAACGAACTTCAGATCCTCATCCCCACACTACTGCGGGCCACACTAGCGCTAGCATGGCCCGACCGCATGGACTGGTTCCTCGGCATCAACCTCGGACTCTATTACGACCCCACCAAACCCGCCATCGGCCCCGACGCATTTCTCAGTATTGGTGTCCCCCGCTATCGCCCAGAACAAGGACTGCGCCTCAGCTATCTCCTCTGGCAAGAAGGCATTATCCCCCAGTGGGTTTTAGAAATCGTCTCCAAAACCCCTGGACAAGAATATGATGCCAAAATGATCCTCTATGCTGAGCTAGGCGTTCTGTATTACACCATCTTTAATCCTGACTATTGGCAACGAGACCAGCACCAGCCCTTCGAAGTTTATCGATTAATTGATGGCTGCTATGTACTGCAATCGATTACCCCTGTGTGGATGCCAGAAGTTGGTCTAGGCATTGGTATGAATACCGGCATCCAAGAAGGTCTGCCGCTACGCAGCTGGCTTTACTGGTATGATGGCCAAAACCGACCCTACCCGGCACCTGAAAACATCATTGCCATGGAACGAGCCAGAACTGCTCGTGAACGTCAGCTACGCCAGCAAGCAGAAAACGAGGCTAACCATGAACGTCAGCTGCGAGAAGACTTGCTGAGAAAATTGCAAGAACGCGGTATTGACCCAGAAACTCTGTAGAAACAATTAATGGTGCGTTACGGCTGGGCCTAACAGCACCCTACATCTGTAGAAACAATTAATGGTGCGTTACGGCTGGGCCTAACAGCACCCTACATCTGTAGAAACAATTAATGGTGCGTTACGGCTGGGCCTAACAGCACCCTACGAGATTCCTTTGCTCAGGGGTGACTCATCTATAAACAGATTCCGAAAAATCAGCTTTTCTGGGAATACCTCCTGTACCATTGCGGTCGAACCGACCCAACGCAGTTTCGGAGCAAACTATGGCGCAAGCAGATATTGGCATTATTGGCGGCAGCGGCCTCTATAAAATGGATGCCCTGACCGATGTGGAAGAAGTCACGGTCGATACACCGTTTGGTCAGCCGTCTGATGCTCTGATTTGTGGCAAGTTGGACGGCACATCGGTGGCATTCTTGGCCCGCCACGGTCGCGGTCATCGGCTGATGCCCACCGAACTGCCGTTTCGGGCCAATATCTACGCCATGAAAAGTCTGGGGGTAAAGTACCTGGTGTCGGCATCGGCGGTGGGCTCGCTCAAGGAAGAGGTGAAGCCGGTGGATATGGTGATTCCCGATCAGTTTATTGACCGGACTAAGGACCGGGCGGCTACATTTTTTGGCGAGGGAATTGTGGCCCATATTGCCTTTGGCGATCCGGTTTGCAAAAATCTGGCGACGGTTTTGGGAGATGCTGTCGAGAGCTTAGAGCTTGACGGGGTGACGCTCCACCGAGGGGGCACCTACGTTTGTATGGAAGGGCCTGCTTTTTCGACCAAGGCGGAGTCTCATTTGTATCGCAGCTGGGGGGCGGCGGTGATTGGGATGACCAATCTGACCGAGGCCAAGCTGGCGCGGGAG
>NZ_JADEXP010000600.1 GCF_015207065.1 Leptolyngbya cf. ectocarpi LEGE 11479
GGGCTCAAACAATGTGAGCAGACGGCTAAAATCATTGCCGCTCAGTTATTGCAAGATATCTTCGATTGGCGGGACTATCTGGGGCCTGGGGCCGGTCTACGGATAGCCGGAGCCGATCTCTCAGCTCAGATTGATGCCTTTGAGCGTCATTTTTTTGAGACCCGTCAGGCAAACGCATCGGCTGCCTCCTTGAGAACCACGTGGGAGAAAGCCTATGTGCCCTATCTACGGAAGCTTCAAGGGACGGCAGAGCACCACAGCCAGCTGAGTTTGCCCGAAGCGATCTACGCGACGGTGCAAGGGACCCAGGCCAACTCCCGCAGTCGCCAGATTTGCTGTACTGCCCTGGCTGCCCTGGCTGAGTTTCTCAATCTAGACCTCCCCACCGATCTCAAATCCTTTTGGGGTAACTATGGCAATAGCCAAACTCAGCTGCGGCAGCTACCCTCCGATGAGCAAATCGTTGAAGTCTATGACAGTCTCAAAAATCCTCGTTGGAAATATGTCTATGGCATGATGGCTACCTATGGCCTGCGCAACCATGAAGTGTTTTTTTGCGATACTCCCTGGGGGCAGCTTGGCCAACGCACCGACTCAGACCACCACTCAGACCACACCGCCAACATCACCGTCCGCGAAACCACTAAAACCGGTCGCCACGAAGTATGGCCTTTCTACCCCGAGTGGGTTGAGCGCTTTGACCTTGCCCATGGCCAACTGCCTAAGGTCAACACCGACCTGACCAACACCACCCTCCAGCGAGTGGGGCAGCAGGTCACCACCCAGTTTCGCCGCTACCAGATCCCATTTTCCCCCTATGACCTCCGGCACGCCTGGGCCGTGCGCACTATATTAATGGGTTTGCCCGACGCCGTTGCCGCCAGAATGATGGGCCATTCAGTACAGGTGCACAATCGCACTTATCACCGCTGGATGACCCATCGGGATCAGCAGGCAGCGGTGCAGGCAGCATTATCGAAGAATGAAATGCAGGCACCCACGTAGGGGCGGTGCCACTACATCACCATGCCACCATCCACATTCATCACCTGGCCAGTGATATACGCTGCGGCCGGATCCGATGCTAGAAACCGGATCAGCCCAGCCACTTCGCTAACCTGACCGTAGCGCCCCAATGGAATGTACTTAAGAATTTCCTCAGTGTTCGGTAGCTCATTGGTCATATCCGTTTCAATAAAACCAGGGGCAACGGCGTTGACAGTCACGCTGCGACCGGCCATTTCCTTCGCCACGGTCTTGGTAAAGCCAATCACTCCGGCTTTGGCCGCACTATAGTTAGCCTGGCCAGGGTTTCCCATCAGCCCCGCCACAGATGAAATATTAATGATGCGCCCGGAACGCTGCTTGAGCATGATCTTAGCGACAGCGCGGGTGCAAAGAAATACGCCAGTGAGGTTGAGGTCAATGACCGCCTGCCAGTCAGCTGGTTTCATCCGCAGCAGTAACGTATCGCGGGTAATGCCTGCATTGTTGACCAACACGTCAATGCGACCAAACTGATCTTTAGTGGCTTTGACCAAGGCATCTACCTGATCTTCTTGGGATACGTCCGCCTGAAGGGCAATGGCGCTACCGCCTGCGCCAGTAATTTCGGCCACGACTTCATCGGCAGCAGTGCTAGAGCGGGCATAGTTCACCACAACGCTGGCCCCTTCTGCGGCGAGGGCGAGGGCCGCTGCTTTACCAATGCCTCGGGATGATCCCGTAATGATAGCGACCTGATCTTGCATTGCTCCAGTCATGACGGTGGAAAATGGTTAACGGCTCGATCACTCTATTATTT
>NZ_JADEXP010000601.1 GCF_015207065.1 Leptolyngbya cf. ectocarpi LEGE 11479
TTCGTAATCTCGCAAAGCAGTACGAGTATGAGGAGCAAATTTTATTGGACTTTGCGGAATTCATACATGGTGGGAAGTTCAAGGAAGTTGAACCGAGCATGACCGAACTGAAGAAAGCAGTTTGTCAAGCATTTGATTGTTCAAATTATCAAGCTCTCAAGAAAAATAAGGCGTTTAAGCTAGCCATTGCTGGACGTGATTTTAACTTTCGTAGTAAAGAGCCTTGGCGGATTCTCTATCGTGAATGGGTACGAGTCCCTGAAAACGAGCGGAATGAAATTGGACCATCTACGATCAATGGAATTGATGTTCTCAAGAATTTTCGTCCTTGGCATGTATTCCAGCTTGATGCAAAAACCGCTACAGCCGATGACATAAACGGGGCTTTTCGACAGTTAGCAAAAAAACATCATCCGGATGCTGGTGGAGACCGAAGGGTTTTTGAAGAACTTCAAAAGATGCGTGACTCACTACTTCTAATGCGTTAAATATTTCAGACAAGAATTAAAGATGGCAGCAGCAAAACGAAAATATATACTTTTATCTGATGAAGAAACAGCACGAATTTTAAGAATTGAAATTGAGGAGCTTTACAAGAAATGTGATTTTTTTGACAGCAAAGATGACGATGAATGGGATCTGATCGAGGGTGAACATTTTGAGTGGGTCCGAAAAGATGTAAAAAAACGGCAATTCTACGAAGCAGGTGCTGTAGCAATTGCCAAGTACCTGCAGCAGGTTGAAACAAAAGGTTTTTGGGCTAGCTTAGTAGACGAAGTCATTGAGGCATTTACTCATCGACGTAAAAGAATGCGTCGTCATCTGGTTCGTAGACAAGTTTCTATTGAGTTTTCGAGTCTAGATGATGCATATCTGACATCCGAGTTAGTTTTTCTAGAAAGACCTAAGATAATTCGCATCTTGCGAACAAATGGCAAAGGTTTGAATTCGTCAATGAGGCGAATACAGGGTAATGACAGTCTGGAAGGGCAAGAGCCGCTAGAACCTAACGAAGATCTAAAGTCTATAGAAGACACACAATACTGGAGTCAGCGTGGAATTGTTAAAGTGGCTCGAGACATGTCTCAAAATCACGGAAAGAGATCCCGAGCATCCCGAAAAGCATGGACAGATACAGTCTATGAAGAAGTTAAAGACGCTATTCGGGACCAAAGAAAATATTTGGAATCATCCGAAGCTCGGATAAAAAAGGCAATAGGAACAGTTAAAAAGATTGCTGGTGACACATGCCAGGTTTCTTGCCAAAAACGCACTGCTTCTAAACCGTTTGATCTCCATGCTCATCATCTATTTGATCGCGAAACACGCCCTGATTTGGCAGATGTTTTGGACAATTTGTTAGTTATGCATGCAGATATTCATCGTGGTTTTCATAGATGGCATGGTAGCGGAAGCTGTGAACCAAAAGACTTTATTGAGTATTTGTTTTACGTAGAAGGAGAGAAGTTTGAGTCAAATTCAAACACTAGACATCTTGATGCGCTTGTCAATAAATTAGAAAAATTACAGGTCTTTTTTGAAAATCACTACAATATGCCTTAGCTTACTAATACTGTTGCTAGGACTCTATCAACTATTTCTCTGAAACTTCAAAGGATAGGATCGATATATTTAGGGCTTGCTGAAAAGATAGCTACGTAAGCCTGATAAGGGTTACCGGCTATTACGCCCTGATTAGGTGCAAAGGAAATCAGCTAAAATGCTCAAAACCCTTGCACCTAACCAGGGAAATGTACCGACAATCATCACCGGGTCAGCTA
>NZ_JADEXP010000047.1 GCF_015207065.1 Leptolyngbya cf. ectocarpi LEGE 11479
TAGTCTGTCTGAGCCTGAGAGATATTGAGGATGCTGGCAGGAAACTCCAACCGGACATTTAGCGCCTGTTGAGGCTCTAAGGAACCCTCGGCAACAAATTCATAGGTGTTAGAGTCAATTTTGAGATCGCGACTCATCACCCCTTCACCTTGAAAATTGCTGATCTGACCTGCTAAAGCTTCCGGCACATGCACCGTCACCTGACCTCGGTTGATGGGAGCACTGCGCTCAGGAAAGAGAGCATTCCAATAAAGCTGGCTGCGATTTCCCTTTGTCTGTATACCGCCCACAACCCGATACTTCAGCACAAACGTGTGGGTGTCCGGGGCGTTCAGCGGATGTTGCCAACGCATCCAATAGTTGTTGTTACGCGTTCCAGTTTCAACCGGTAGGGGCTCGTTGTTTTCAGAGACGGTGACATCTGTAATGGTATCAATGCCATCTAAGGGAATATATCGGTAGCGTTCGTTCGTATGGTCGGCTGTAAATACATATTTCTGAGTCTCGCTTACCCAAAAATCGCCGTTAGTTTCTAAAGTAATATCGACATCAATAGAGTCCCAAAAGAAGGGAGTGGCCGCCTGAGCCAACCCCGTGGTTATACAGAGAAAACAGGCCAATGCGGCAGCTATAAACGACCGCCAGTTAGTAAAACGTTTCAGGATTGTCATCAATCGGCTTATGCTTCGTACATTTGTTGTGTTCAGATAGGTTCAGGCTAAGCGCGTTGACCATTGGTTGGAGCCTGTAGCTGGTTATGAAGTCGGTTATGACTCACCGAATAATCGGGTAAGATCGTCCGTAATTCGTTGTTCTACGTATGGCTACAGCACCGCTTTTTACCCAAGCCGCAGCACAGTGGAATCTAGACCCGCTCTATGGGGATTTGGCCAAGGCCAAGGCTGAACTGATGCCCCATAAGCGTTACGGGCTGACGGATCTAGAGCAAACACGACTGAGGGGGCTATTGCTGAGATACAGTCCGGCTGAAATTTCGGATCAAGAGGGCATAGAAGCTCGCACGGTGGAGGTGGCTCTGAGCCAGGGTCTGTATCGGTATGTAGAGCAGGTGACGGAGCGCGATCGCAACGCCCTAGACAGCTGGCGTGATGTGGCCGACTGGCTAGAAACCGCTGGCTATCGCAGCACTCAGGTTGCCATCAACTGGGACCAAATGCCCGATGTACCAGTGCTCTATGGCCGTCAGGTGGAGCTAGACCAGCTTAAGCAGTGGATGCTGGGCACATCGGCCTGTCGGTTTGTATCGATTATTGGTCCTGTGGGTATGGGTAAAACCTCTCTAGCCATCACCCTGGCGCAGGCTGTCCAAACCCAGTTTGACGGCGTCATTTGGCAGTCCCTGCGACATCGGCCCACCCTCGATAATGTCCTAGGCCAGTGGCTAAATGAACTCCCTGACGACGTCATCCCCCATTCCGATGAATGGTACGACCAGCTCAGTGCCCTGATGGCCTATTTGCAAACCCATCGCTGTCTCCTGGTGCTGGATAACCTAGAAAGTATTCTCAGCAGCGGCAGTCTGGTCAGTGAGTATGAGCCAGCTTACAGTAACTATCGTGAACTGTTAAAGCGACTGGGCGAGCAACCGCACCAAAGCTGCATTGTGGTCACCAGCCGTGAACGCAACCGAGAATTGGCCGGGTCCAGGGCGGCCAATAGTCCCGTTCGGTATCTAGAATTGGGAGGTCTGAGATATGACGATGCGGCCCAGCTGCTAGCCGCAGAACGCCTACCCGCCTCCGGTAAGCCGCACTGGAAAAGTCTGGTCGCCCAGTATCGGGGCAATCCACTCATGCTAAGAATTGTCGCCATGACCATTCAGGAACTGTTCGATGGCGATGTAGATCGCTTTCGCAGACATGGCCGCACCATGTTTGGTGATATTAAATATCTGATCGATCAGCAATATGACCGTTTGTCCGCAGCAGAGCAGGATATTCTGGGTCAGCTGGCCGAGAGGGCCGAGCCCCTGTCCATTGAAGACATTCAGCATCCTGACTGTTTAGCCGCCATTAGCGCCCTGCTGAGCAAATCCCTGATTGAAAAAAGCCCGGCTGGATTTACCCTGATTCCTGTAGTGATGGAATATGTGCGTGAGCAGCTGCCCTAGATCCTTCCAGCCCTCCCCGAATGCCATGACCGTCCTTGACCGCCCATGAGCTATTGCATTAACCCCCGGTGTGGTCACCGTGATAACCCCGACGGACTGTCCCACTGCAAGTCTTGTGGCACACCGCTGCTGGTGGCAGGTCGCTATCGCCTGATCCGGCCACTGCGGGATCTAGATGAATGGGAACCTTCTGAAGTCTTTGAAATCGACGACCAGGGCCAGACCAAAGTACTCAAGGTACTTAAAAAGAAAATACTGGAGCCCCTGTTTGAACGAGAAGCCGCCACCTTACAAACTCTCAACCATCCCGGTATTCCCCAGGTAGAGCCCGATGGTTATTTCTCCTTAGAGATTGAAGGACGACCGCTCCACTGCCTGGTGATGGAGAACATTCAGGGGATTAATCTGGAAAATTGGCTACAGCAACATGGCCCCATTGACCAGGCCCAGGCCATGGACTGGATGAAACAGCTGGTGGACCTGCTGGCGCTGCTCCACCAAGAAGAACTCTTCCACCGGGATATTAAACTCGCCAACATTATGCTGCGTCCCACTGGCAACCTGGCCCTGGTGGACTTTGGCACGGTGCGCCCCATGACCAGTACCTACTTTGCCAAGGTCGCCGGTCAACGGGATATCACCAGCGTAGTGTCACCGGGATATACGCCCCTGGAGCAAATCAATGGTCGCGCGGTGCCTCAGTCTGACTTTTATGCCCTGGGCCGTTCGCTGGTGTATTTACTCACGGGCGCTCACCCCATTGACCTCCCCGAAGATGACAATACCGGACGCCTGACCTGGCGCGATCGCACATCCGTAGACAACTGGTTCGCCCAGCTGCTAGATGACATGATGGCTCCGTTTCCAGGCCAGCGTCCCCTCAATGCTGAAGTGTTGCTAGAGCGGCTAGCTAATCCTGTTGCACCCCAGATTGGTGTAAGGAGCAATGGAGAAATCAGCGAAGTCAGCGAACAAAGAGAAGAGCAAACCATAGCGCGCTGGCTGATGGCTGCTAACGTCGGGATGTTGTTGTTACACCTATTGGTGGGCTGGCAATGGTACAAGGCTCATCAGCGTCTGGCTGAGCAATCTGTTATCCCCCCTGATCCAAGGGTTTCAACAGTTTTTCAGTCTCAGCTTGAGCCCAATCCATAGCATCTTTGGCAGGTTGCTGACCGCTCAAAATATCTCCTAGTGCTTTTTGCAAAATTTCTGAGGCTGGCCCGTACTCTTTGATAGAGGGCCGGAACGTGGATGAATCTTCTAGATAGGCCGATAGCCATCGCATATGGGGATATTTATCCAAAATCTCCGGATCTTGAAATAAATTAGACCGACTGGGTAGAAAGCCAGACTCTAGGACAAACTTTTTTTGAGCAGCGTCACTGGTAAAGTACTTAATCGCTTCCCAGGCTGCTTTCGGATGGGCAGAATTTTTAGGAATGCCAAAGCCCCAGCCGCCGCGACAGCCTACGCCAGAGTCTGGGTCTGAGCTAAAGGAAAAGAGAGGTGCGATCTCAATCTTTTCTTTCAATTTCGACTCCAGCTCTACCCAAAAATAAGGCCAGCCCCGCAAAAAGGCCGCCTTGTCTTGAATAAACTGCTCCAGCGCATCTTTCTCGGTATACGTAATCACCTCATTTGGTGAAATTCCCCCCTCCCCAATCAGCCCCTGTAATGTCTCAGCCGCTGCGATCGCACTCGGTGTGTTCAAACCCACTTTATCGGTGTCTGGATCAATCCACGTAGCCCCCATCCCCTTCATCACTTCAACAAAATTAGTGACTAGCCCCTCATAGCGACGCCCCTGCCACAGATAGCCAGTTAAGGGTTTCAAGGCATCAACGGTTTTCGATAGCTCTGCTAAGGTGCGAGGTCGTGATCGACCCTCCTGCTCAAGTAAATCCTGACGATAGTACAAAACTGCCACATCCGCCCGCATCGGCAAGCGATACAGCTGCCCATCAAATTCCCCAACCTTCACTTCACTTTCCAAAAACGCGGAGGTATCTATTCCATCTCTTTGGATATAGGGTGTTAAATCCTGGAGATTATCGGCAAACTGCAGCGGCCAGACAATGTCCATATACACCAGGTCATATTGAGCCACCCTGTTCTGAAAATCCGCCGTGTAGATGGCTTTCCGCTCGTCGGTTGTATAGTCCGTTGTATCATCTGGCTTAGTGACTAAATTAATGTAAATGTTTGGGTGAGACTTCTCAAAGTCAGCTGCCAGGATTTTCCAGGATTGAACCTCCTCTCGGGGCACCACAAATGAGAGTGTTTTCGGCCAGGTTAACCCCCACAACAGCAAACACACGACTTGGACCACTAGCGCCAGGATCAAGAGCTTTAGCGGCTTAAACCATCGTCTTGTCAGGCTTCTAAAACGCACGTTACATCAATCAGATAAGCATCTCTATCATAAAGCGATCGAGTCAACGCTTATTGGATCTACTCAATTCATAACGACGGTTATGGCCTCCCTGATGGGCTATCTTTCTACGATGCAGGGGTCGCTCTAGAAAACTCCCATGGATAGTCAATGGAGATTTGCTCTGTGCAAGATTTTTATTTGGTTAGCAGCCGAAGTCGTCCTGTCGATGCTTGGGATTGATGATTTAGCCGATTACAGCGAGTTTATTTTTGCGCAAAATATGCCAGTAGCTGAAGCCCACGCTGGGTTGAAAATCCAGCGCTAACTGAGTGTTGTCCATTAAAAGGGACAATTTGGCTGGGAGGTGCTAGTAATCGTTGGTGGGACGGGTTTTAGCCTCATAACCAGCACTTGTCCAAAGTCATAACCCAGGTTATGAACAGCATAACCGTCTGGCCGTCTACCGTATATATAGCTAGCAAGTGCACTGGTGGATACCCACTAGCTTACGTACGGCCCGCTGAGGCTCTAGACCTCTAGCGTTCAACCCCGATCAGGTGATCGTTGCCCCTGGCAGCTACCCCCTTTCACTAACATTGAGCAAGTGACATTGATCAAGTGATATCGGGATTGAGCTATGGACGTGCGTAAACCTTGTATAGATCAACTGGCCATTCCTGGAATGCCGCTCCAGCGATTGGTCCGTTGATTTTCCTTCTATGCCTGGTTAGCAATACCTTCCACTACCATTGGAAAAGTCATGCTGTAGTAAGTGTGACAATTAGACTGCTTTAACCACCGCGTATGGAGGCGCAATTCTATGCCCATCAACTGGCCAGCCCTGGGACGGCAGCCGCAGACGTATTTATTACTTTTGGGTACAGCGTTTGGCTATGGTCTACTGATTGCCCTAGCCGGTAACCGAGCAGTGGCCTGGGTGGGCGGCGGTGCGGTAGCCGCCGTGATGGCAGGTAGCTGGATAACGGGCTATCGAGCCTCACCCGTGGGGGCACACGATCACAGCGATTTACTCAACGTGGCGAACTTTCAACGACGGATTGATGCCATCCAGTCGGAGGTGGCCCGCCATCAAACCTGGCAGCCAGTAAAAGATTGGGCGCTACAGTCACAGACATTTGCGGTGCGCATTTGCGATCGCGAACCCACCCTGCGCCCTGAGCTACTCGAAGCGCTGTATACCGTGGTGGAGCTAGCCCAGCAGGTAGCCGACGGTCTACGGGTGCAGGCCCAGATTCAAACCCCCAAATATCAGCAAATGGCCAAAAAGCAGCTGCAGCAGAGTTGCGATCGCATGCAGCAAACCCACCAGCAGCTCCAGCAGCTACAAGACCAGGTGGCCCTGGCCAGCCTTTCCCAGGGAGATGCCTCTCTACCAAGGCGTCTAGAAACCCTGATTGCCGCCAACAAAGAAATTTTAGAAACCTAAGAAATCAGGATTCCATTAGCCTCTATTTTCTGACGTACAGGCGTTCCATGGAACACCTCTGCAGCCATACCGACGTACAGGCGTTCCATGGAACGCCTCTTCAATCGCTTCTCCATACTATCGATGTTTATTAAACTACTGAATCGCACTTATCGACGGCTACTGCTGGCCACCCTAGGACTGCTCATCACCCTGAGTTTAGGGTTTCTAGGCGGCTGTCAGTCCCCTGTTACCTCGCTAGAAACCGCTCAAGCCACCCTGGCAAAACAGGTATTGCCCAAAATTGACGTCGTCAGCAATTTGGTCGCCGACGAGGTGGCCAGTCGCTATACCGTGGATCAAATTGCCGAGCCTCTGCCCGATATTGAGAATTTTCCCCTCTACGCAGCCCAGCCCCAGGCAAACCAAGTTTATCTAGAAATCTACAGCTCCTCTGAAAAGGCCAACATTGACCGGCAAAATGAGCGTTGGCTGGTGGAAGTAGCCGAGACCTTTAACCAGCGCCAGGAGAAAAGCAGCTCTGGCAAAGTAATTCAGGTGGGCGTTCGTAAAATTGCCTCCGGTACCGCCGCGCGGCTGATCGGTGCGGGCACAGTGCAACCGACCGGCTATAGCCCCTCTAACGATCTGTGGGTATCGATGATTAAAAGCCAGGGGGTAAATGTCACACCCGTGGCGGAGCGGCTAGTGGCGAATACCGCTGGCTGGGTGGTGCCCGGCGATGTCTATCAACAACTAGAGAGCAGTGGTGAGGTGACGTTTGATAGTTTGTTGAATGCGATCGCAGCCGGTCAGGTTAGCGTCGCCTACCCTAACCCCTACAAAAGCTCCACCGCGCTTAACTTGCTATATACCCTCTACTGGCGCGCTGCCGGACACCAAAAAGACGGCGGCAGCCTCACCCAAGCCGAGCTACAAACCCCGCAGGTAAAATCAGTCTTTGACCAGTTCCAATCCCAGGTGTTAATCACCACACCCACCACATTAGAACTCCAAGAACTCTTTCTCAGAGACCAAACTAAACTTCAGGCGTTCCCCCTGGAATATCAAAACTATCTGGCCCTCAAACAAGTCTCCGGGTTTGAATCCACCGAGTTTATTCCCTTTGGCATTCCCCACAACAACCCATTAGTCGGCTTTAGCTGGAACTCTCCCGAAACTGCCGCCGCCCTGCAAAAATTTGCCGCCTTTGCCCAGTCTCCTGACATGGTCAAACTAGCCAACAATCAAGGCTTTGTTGAAACGGATTATCTCACAAACACCCATCCCCCGATCCCCGATGGCGAGACGCTACTAGCCGCCCAATCCAGTTGGAAAAGCAACAAAGACAGCGGCCGTACCGTCTATCTCGAAATGGTAATCGACACCAGTGGCTCCATGGAAGGAGAACCGCTCCAGGCCGTTCAAGCCGGTTTACGTATCGCCAGCCAGCAAATTAACCAAGGTAATCAGGTTGGTCTCGTCACCTTTGCCGACCAGCCCGTACGCCGACTAGAACTCACCCCCTACGATGAACTACAGCAGAAAAAACTGTTGGCCGCCATTGACCAGCTCCAAGCCTACGGCGGCACTGCCATGTACGACGGCGTCATGGTCGCGCTCTCTGAACTAATGGAAAAACGCGCCAACGACCCTAATGGACGATTCTACCTGTTGCTGCTCTCCGACGGTGACGTCAATGAAGGCCACCTATTTCGCGACGTCAAAGACATTATGGAATACAGCGATGTGCGTTTTTACCCCATCGCCTACGGGGACGTCAACGAAGATGAACTCCAGGCCATCGCCAGCCTGCGAGAATCAACCGTAAAACAAGGCAACCCTGAAAATGTACAAACCTTGTTTAAGGACTTATTCCAGGTAAATCTGTAATGGCCCCACAAAATCCAACAAAACGTCTGTTAAGTACCCTGGGTCTGGGCTGGCTAGCCTTTGGAGGACTGGGACTGGGCCTGCGCTACGCCGTACAGGTACCCCAGGTAACCGTCATCATAGACCAAAGCTACTGCCCTCCGGCCCAGTGGGAAATAGCTGTAGTCCAGCCCTACAGCGACCTGTATGAAAAGAGCCAGGCCAACCAGCGCAGGATTGATCAAGTAGTGGTGGTCACCGACATCGATCAAACCACCCTGGCAACAATTCCTGCCCCTGACGATTTGGGCAAACCCTTTGGACAAGCACCCAGTCCAGAAACCTTGACGGAACTTCAACAACAGTTTTCAGACACCGTTGTCCTCAAATGCGAGCCATAGCTCTCCGTCCACGAACAACGTTGGCTGAGCGGAGTCGAAGCCAACATATACAACCAGCATCCCCTTCGACTCCGCTCAGGGGACGCTTACATCGAAACCTCCGCTATTTGTTCAGAATAGCTCTTGAAGACTTTGCCACCGACATTAGGGTGTATATTCGATCAGGCTTGAAAAAACCTTTTGAAAATAATCATCCGTTGTAAAACCATGTCTACATACAGCCTACGCATCAAGGCATTGTTTCCTTTAAGTTTGCTGCTTCTCACGGTTGTAGCCTGTGGTGGCAACTCCGCCAATACAGGCGCTAGCAGTTCAGATACATCTCAACCCCCTGTGGAATCCACACCAGTTGAAGAACCACTCGAAGTTGATGAGCCAGAACCACCAGAAGAACAAGCAGAAATCGTCTTAGCTCTGTCTGGAGACGGCGTATCAGTCATCGATTCACAGTCTGGCAAATCTAAAAACATTCCCTTTGAGACCGATCTGGCAACCTCTCAGACAGCGATTTCTGCTGCTTTAGGGGACCCTACAGAAACCAGCGAAAATGCCGAATGTGGCGCTGGGCCCATGAGTTTTGTTACCTGGTCCAACGGCTTTCAGATCAGTGCTATGCAGGATCAGTTTGTTGGGTGGTCAGTGCGTGAAGACATCACAGGTGACAGTTTGACAACGGTAGACGGCGTGGGGATAGGTTCAACGTTAACGGATTTAGAAGAGAACTATGACGTTGGAGTGATAGAAAGCTCTTTAGGAGCAGAGTTTAATGCATCCAATAGCCTTTTTGGCTTACTTTCTGCCAATGAGTCCGATGGGGTGATTACTAATATATGGGCCGGTGTAGTTTGTAATTTCCGTTAAGGAGCTATAGCTTACTTCCCCCTTCTCCCAATCCTGAGCTGCAGTGTACACACAAGTCGGAGAGTAAGCTCAAAGCTTCGAGCCCTCATCCCCCACCCCCTTCTCCCTGGGGGAGAAGGGGAGCCAATCTCTTGTAGAGTGAGTCGTCTGCTTTCATAACTCACTTTAACCAAAGATGGGGCTGTCCTCTCCAAGTCCCTCTCCTATTTTTGTCGATATCCAGTCCTGGCATATCCCTTAGTCAGAGGAATCTTGCCATTCTCAGTGATCAAATGATTGGTTACGCCTCAACTCTTGTCAGGTACGTTACGCTAAACTAGCGAGCCTGATCAAGGCTATTGCAAAAGCGTTAACTTCTGAGGGGTGAATGATGATAACCATACGTCCTTATGAATCTAGAGACTGGTCAAGGCTATGCGCGATACATGACATATCACGTCTTGATGAGCTAGATTTAACGGTAGGTACGGATGCGTTTCTTTCCCTTGAGAAAACTGCCGATAATGAGGGCCTTTTTAATCACAAGCTCTTTGTCGCAGACGTCAATAACACTGTGCAAGGATTTGTTGCTTATGGAGATGAAGAACTCACTTGGCTTTACGTTGATCCTAAATTTTATAGGAAGGGAGTGGGACGTGCGTTAGTCCGACATGCTGTTACAAACTCAGCACCAACAATGAAAATTGAACTGCTTGAAGGCAATAAACCTGCTCTAGAACTCTATCTTTCTGAAGGCTTTCAGGTGATAGAGCGTATAGAAGGTCAGCTTGAAGGCAATGAGGAATTTGCAGCAACAGGCCTTGTGTTGAGACGTGAAGATTAGCAATTAATTTATGAGTCAATTAAGCATGAATAAATCTATGCGAGAGAGGATGCTTGCAGGTGAAAACTACATTGCCAGCGACCCCGAGCTTAGCAACATGCATCTTCATGCCCAACAAATTTTACATGGTTTCAACAGCTCAACTCTCGATGCGACTCAAGAACGGCAGGCTCTACTCACAGAATTATTTGGAGCACTTGGAGCAAACTCTGAAATCAAGCCACCATTTCGTTGTGACTATGGTTCGAATATCTTTGCTGGAGAGAATTTATTTATTAATTACGACTGCGTAATTCTTGACTGCAATAACGTTCATCTGGGAGATCGAGTATTGCTCGGTCCCAAAGTGCAAATCTATACGGCAACTCATTCCCTCAATCCGGTTGATCGCAAAGACGGTTGGGAATTTGCCTTACCGATTGCAATAGGCAGTGACGTTTGGATTGGTGGCAGTGCGATTATTTGTCCTGGCGTTACGATTGGCAATGGCTCCACAATTGGAGCTGGGAGTGTGGTAACACGCGACGTGCCGCCAAAAGTATTTGCAGCCGGGAACCCATGCCGAGTTATTCGCCAGCTCGATAGTTAAAGCCAGCGGCCCCCTAGCTGGCACGAGTGCATCAAAAGCACAAGCGATTTTAGAATAATTGTTCTTCAGGTTTCTGAGGCTGAAATGCTGAAATGGAGAGATCTACCCAATGCTACATAAGGCACTGCCCGGCATCAAGCTCGTCCAGGTTGTTCACGCCCAGCTCGTCAGGCCGCTTCTACGATGATGACAGGTAAGGGGCTAGTCTCTACAACTGCTCGTGAAACGGAGCCAACAAATAATTCTTCTAGATGACGGTGACCACGTTTGCCCATAACAATTTCTGCGGCACCATAATCTTGGGCAATGCGTAAAATTTCTGTAGGGATAGCCCCAGATGTGGTGATAAATCGATGGCGGATATCGGTTAAGTGTTGTCTGGTCTTTTGTTTTAGGTGCTTGATGCCTTGAGGATCGTCAACTCGCAAAATATGTAAAACTATCACTTCTCCATCACATCGACGGGCCAGTTCGGCCGCTTTGGTGAGAACCGGTACAGCCAGCGGAGAGGTATCAACAGCTGCAAGAAGGACAATGCGACGGTTGACAGAGACTTTTGTTGGATCCACCTCACCCCGTTCTAGCAGTTTGGGGGCAAAGGTGGGAATGGCCCAGGCACCTAAAGGAGCCGTCACCAAAATGGATAGAGCCGCCAGGGCTAGGATGGTATCGCCCCCATCAACACCTTGGGCTAGGGGAATTGCTCCTATTGCTGCTTGAACCGTGGCTTTTGCAGAATTTCCTGAGAGTAGAAACAGACGTTCTTTTCTGGTCCAGTTGCTGCCTAATGTGGCGAGATACCAGCCCAGGGAGCGTCCCACTAATGTACCGATAGCCAATATCAGTAACCCGACCAGGAGCGTGTTGCCCAAAACATGCAGCTGAATGTTGGAGCCCAACAACACAAACAGAATAATCTCAGCGATCACCCATAGACTGTTGAAGCCTTCCCGCAGTCGCCTTGCCAGGGGAGCATCGAACTCAATAAGAAAGAATCCGGTGGCCATGACGGCTAGATAACCAGAGAAAACGGGCATATGTTCTGCAACAACAACGAGCAGTAGGGCAATACTGGCGGCTACAAGGGCATCCTGGACGGCGTTCTGGGTCCAGTTGTGTTTGGCTAAAAGAATTACTAATATACGAGCGGTGAGCCAGCCGAGCAGAATTCCTAAACTGACTTGCAGAATGACCTGCAGTGGCAGCAGTTGTACAGGG
Source organism: Leptolyngbya cf. ectocarpi LEGE 11479 (assembly GCF_015207065.1). Lineage (GTDB taxonomy): Bacteria > Cyanobacteriota > Cyanobacteriia > Phormidesmidales > Phormidesmidaceae > Leptothoe > Leptothoe ectocarpi. The sequence goes on from NZ_JADEXP010000047.1 coordinate 11,699, forward strand.
CTGAGGCTGAGACGGCCCAATGTAATCCCTGTAGCGGTTCCCTGGGTGAGAAAAGCTAATAGCAGGCTGAAGACAAGCAATAGTAGTACATCTGATAGCGCACTGCCGGTCAAAATCGCGTCGGGAATGCCTTTTTTTACACCCCAGCCCAGACTCTTTAACCGCAGCATGCCTGGAACGATGACTGCTGGAGATTCTGCCCCCAGAATGCAGCCGAGCAGGAGTCCGGTGGCTAAGTCAAATTGGAAGAGCCAGATGGCGGCTAGGGCAACGGCAATGGCTTCACAGGTGGCGGGCAAAAAGCCGAGTCGGAGGGCGACGGTACCTTGCTGGGCTAATTTGTCACGGTCCAGCCCCAATCCCGCTTTCATTAGGATCACCATGACGGCAATGGTGCGCAGGGAGTCGGCTGCATCCAGCACTCCGGGGCTGAGAATGTTGGCGACTTGCGGACCAAGAAAGATACCTGCGAGGACCATGCCAACCAAGGCTGGTGCTTTGAGCCGTCGAGCTAGCTGTCCAGCGAAAAAGCCTGTGAGGAGAATCCAGATGATGCTTTCTAGCATTGGTAGGTGGGGAGCTGAGGGCAGCCATTACAATACCGCTCTTCTGAACTCGTTAAATTAGCCCGACCATCGCCAAGTTCTTTATGCCTGGTAATGGCCACCCGTCATCATCAGATCGACAAGGCCGTCCACCATGCGATCGCACGAGCCCTAGTCAGCCATCCCAAAATTGTCCTAGCCGATGACCCCACCGCTGCATTGGATAAAAAATCAGGCCGCGACGTCGTGGATATCATGTACAAGCTGGCCAAAGAACAAGGCTGCACAATTTTACTCGTCACCCATGACAACCGCATTTTAGACATCGCCGACCGTATTATCTACATGGAAGATGGCCGTCTATCAAAGCAACCTGAAGATTAGACAGCCATGCTCATAGTTCCTCTTCCCGTCGAAGCATATCAGCATAGTCATTCATGCCTGTTTGATCAGTCGCCACTGTCCTTTGATTTCTGCAGTGAGTCCGGCGAGTCGTTCACGCTCCATGGTGTTCCTAGGCGACGAATTTTATCAGCAAAATGACACTGATCTAAAGGTATGACATCGACATCACGATTTACATGCAGCGATAGATAGCCCATCAAACCACAAATATCCCCCGTCTTCCAGGTATCGACGGCAATATCAATATCCGATGTCCGAGTAAAGCGTCCCGGCTCGGTGACTGAGCCGAAAATATACCCATGGGTGATGCCATAGGTGCCCCCATGGCTGTGTAACCACTCCAACGCTAGTTGGAGCAGTCTGACTCGATCCGCTTCATTCTGTTTTTTCTCTCTAGCGAGTCGAGCATCTAGCAGCGGAGTAGGAAATGCCATGGACAGAGGGTCGTTTATCTTGTTTTCTTAGGCTAGCTCAGATGCCGAATGTTACACAATGAGTCGATACAGTAGAACTGTCATACCTAATGTCAGCCCATGGAGGGGGACTAATTTTAACCAAGGCTGTCGGGCAATGCGTTGAGTCAGAAAAATACTCAGAAATGCACCCAAGATCAAACAAACGCCTTGAAGAAACGCAATGACAGCCGGATGGGCCACAATTACGGGCCCCGTACTGGCAAGACCAAAACTCGCCAGGGAAACTGGGATAATGCGGCCCGCTTCAGTCAGCCCCAGGGATAAATAATGGGCCAGACTGCTCAATAAAACGATGGGCAGCCAACCGTAGGCGACTTGGATAAAGGGGCGGGCTTTGAGCCGAGGCTGGATCAGATGGGTCAGTTTATGGATACTCCAGGCGAGGGGCAGTGGGGCAAAGAGGAGAATGAGGGTTGCGATCGCATGCCCCCAAAACCCTTCTACCATCGCTGAAACCCCCAATAAAGCTGCCACCTCCGGCAAACGATGCACAAACACCGCCCCCCACAGCAATAGCAGCAGCGCCACCTCATGACCCACTGGCGTATGGGTGGTCCACAGCTCAATACCCGGCGGTCTCAGATTAAACTCCACCGACCGATGGGGACAGGCTTTCAAACAGGTCATGCACAGCACACAGTTGCGATTGTCCACCAGCTGTGCAGGGTGAGAATACACCGGACAGCCGCCAGTCTCTTGCCCCTCTCCTTTGGCAGGACCGCCCTTATAGCACTGATATGTACTACAGCTGGCGGAACAAACGCCCCGCTGCCCCCGCAATTCCGTCATGGAGAGTTTGGCAAATAGACCATTCATGCCGCCAATGGGGCACAGATAGCGGCACCAAAATCGACGTTCAAACAGAGCAGAGCAAATCATGGCTCCAGCAGTGATAATTAACAACAACCAGGCCGACAGATAGGCCGTATTTTCCAAATGCCAGAGTTCTTCCCAGATTAAAATTGCCGCAAAGCCCGCGTATAGAATCCAGCCACCCCAGCGCTCAGCCCACTGTCTGGGCCACTCTCCTAACTGCCTGGGCCACAGCCACAGCGATAGTTTTTGGGTGATTTCTCCGTAGATCATAAAGGGGCAAACAGCACACCACAGCCGACCGACAAACGGGAACAACAACAACATCAGCGGCCACCACCAAGCCCAGAAGAAATTTAAGGCAATATTCGCATCACGGGTTTGGGGACCAAAAAATAACAGAGCGACTACCAGCACATAGAACCAGCTGGTAAAGCCAAAATTGATCCGATCGGGCCACCAGGGACTGCGCAAAAACTGTCGTAGAGTTGGATAAGCGTTTAACAGGTTCCACCGAAACCGTCGTTCCTGTTCACCAGCAGACCAGAAAACTTCTTCATTTAATCGAGTCGCGCAGTCTGATTGTTGAATTGCCCGCTGCACCAAACTTTCTAGCTCTCGCAAATTGCTAGGAAAGTCGTAGCTTTGTAAGCTTCGCAGGGCCTCAGGCGTGAGGGTGGGCTTGTCGAGACCGCGCTTGCGGCAGTAGATCTGGATGTAGTAGTTAATCTGGGCTTCTATGTCGGCCTTACGCACCCGCAGCGGCGGAACTTTGATCGTCTGCCTGGCCAGGTTGGCAAAGGGAGTCAGGCTTTTTTCTGAGATCATCATGATCCAGGCAAGACTTTCTTTGGTGGCGGGTGCTGCACTGCCGGGCTGGGTACTGGGCTGGTATTGCCCTGTTTTGATCAGTCTAAGAATCTCCGGGCGCAGTTCCGGATCAAGATCTTGAATGTTGTTGAGCAGGAGTGTGCCTTTCTCTAGCCAGTCGAGAAGTCCCGGACGACTTTCTCCCCGACCAAATAGGTCAACGGCTCGCAGCGTTTTGCAGTCGACTTTGATCATGGGTTCTTTTTTATAGTCAGAACCAAAGTGAATCAACGCCGCGAGATTATCTTTTTCTAAACCTGGTTCACCAAAAATCAGGACGGGGTCACGCTGCCCTTGGTCATTGGCGGTGACACCAGCAGCCGTCCGCACGGACTGCCGCAGACGTTGGGCATAGCGGCTGGCGCCGACAACACCCCGGCTAACTCTGGGAACTAGATAAGGCCGTAACGCCTGCTGGCGCTCTTGCTCGTACAGCAGCTGAGCCGATAGCTGGTCAACTTCTTCGGCGAGTATTTCCGAGAGTTCTTGGTTCAGGCTGGGGTAGTCGTCAGCAATCTGTTTGAGCTGTTCCGCCGATAGCTGCCATAGGTCACAGTCTTCGAGGGTGATGACAGTGTAGTCGGTGGGCTGATCCAGCAGAATTTCTTGCAGATGCAGCACAACTCCGGGCAGCAGGTCTACGGTCTGGGCCATGGAGGTGCGCTGGGTGCGATAGCGTTCTAGCTGCCCGGTCCTGAGAATGTATAGAGCCGTGGGATGGGTGTCTTCTAAGACTAAACGGCGATTGGCCTGGAATGATAGGGGGGTGAGCTGGGTTGCGATCGCACCCAAAACATCGTCAGGCAGCACCCGCAGACAGGTGGACTGCCTCAGCCAATCGACTCGTTCTTGTACTGGGGCCATATCTGTCGACTGTTCCACCATGGTTAATGACTCCTGAGTAGTCAGACTGATTAAGGGCTAGTCAGAGGGCGGCGCTGACGACACGATCACCCGCCACACTACAAACAGTAGAAAGCTAAGGTAGGTGATCGTAAACACCCAGTTTTGCCAACTGTCGCCCGCTTGTATAAATTCCATATCGTTCATGGTCGTATGCTCCCCCCACCTATCAAACGGTACAGCGCCGACGTAGTCATCAAGCAGCGCTTACAAAATTTCGGTAAACCGTACGGTAATGAACCGACAACGCTTGAAGTAATCGCTAGAATAAAACCACCCGGCTCCCTAAAGAGGAGGTGTATTAATGATTAATAAAGAGCTAAAAACTGCAAATATTCAAGATGGCTGGCTGCAAAAACCCCTGAGAAAACTGAGCCATCGTACGCTACAGACAGCTCATCCTCACTGGAGTGATAACGAACTTAACCAGGCAATTCTGATGCTAGATCTCAGGCAAGATAACCCCTGTGGAGATTTGGGTGTGATTTTGACATGAACCCATTTGCTCTGCAATGCGGATTTTAAGGCCTCTTCTATAAAAAATTTGCAGTTTTGTATGAAAAAATTTATATCAAGCCTTCCTCACAAGTCGCCCAGACAACGATTACAGCCCAAATTTCTGTGTTAATCTGGCCCTGGATGAGCAGTCAATTTTCGCTAGAAAGCTGGTCTAGACGTATCTAGGCTGAGTCATCTTCGAAGTTACTCTCGCCAGAGTTTTTTTCATCAATTGTTTGGAGAAAGTCCATGTCCATTTATGTAGGGAACATAGCCTACACGGTTTCGCAAGAAGATATTCAGGAAGTGTTCGCAGATTACGGTACCGTTAAGCGCGTAACAGTTCCTATGGATCGCGAATCCGGTCGCCCTCGCGGGTTTGCGTTTGTAGAAATGTCTGCAGATGCTGAAGAAGATGCCGCTATTGAGGCCCTGGATGGTGCCGAGTGGCTGGGTCGCGAAATCCGCGTCAACAAGGCTCGTCCCCGTGAGGAGAGGCCAAGACGCTAATCCCTAGCGGCTTTTCTGCCACAACTTGGTTCGGAGTGCCACAGTTATCGGCCCTAGTTCTCGCAACTGTGGCGCTTCTTGCTGATCCCGGTTACGACTGCCAAAAGTAGGTACTCAAAAAGACGGCGGCTGTGCCTCCAAAAAGAACAGCCCAGATCAGCATTTCTGTTGGTGTAATGCGTTTAGGATCAAACTTAAACCGACGACGAGTTTTAGGCGGCTTTTGGGGAACTTTGCCATAGTTGGGGTCGGTTTTCTGTCTGCGTTTGGCTTCTCCCATGGGATGACTCCAGTGGTTACGATTTAGCGGTTTTATGTGAGTGCCTGTTAGCCGGTCCCGCCCAGCCTAACTAGCCAACTTTTCCTGTAACTCTGTTTCACTGGCTCGAAAGCCCACCAGAACAGCTTTTCCTGCTTTAACGAATAAGGGCCGCTTCAGTAGCATAGCGTCTTCTGTAAAGGCATCAATCCAGGTTGCGTCGCTCCAGGTTTTCTTTTCTTCGCCTAGGGCGCGGTAGGACATACCTGATGTATTACGCATAGGTTTAGCGGTGAGCGTGGTTACCCAATCGGTGATTTGCTCACGGGTAGGGGAGTGCTCTTTGGTATTGATAAAGTCATAATCGATACCGTTGGCATCGAGCCATTTCAATGCCTTTTTACAGGTACCGCAGTTAGGAATGCCATAAACCTGGAGCGCCATAGTCACAATAGTTAACGTCATTGACGTTGGATTGGTTTAAGGATGGTAGCATTTTTCCCACGGGTGATTGGGCTAGACTTCTCTCAATTAGTCTCAATTAGAGCCGGGCTTATTTAGTGGCATACCATGGCATTTAAACTCGTAATCGGGAATAAAAACTATTCGTCCTGGTCGTTGCGGGCCTGGTTATTTTTGACGGAAAGTGGTTTGCCATTTGAAGAGGTGCGGTTGCCGCTGTTTACGGAGGCTTGGCAGCAGATCGCTCAGTATACTCCGGCAAAACGGGTGCCGGTGCTCCTGGATGGGGAGATTGCGGTTTGGGATAGCAGTGCGATCTATGGCTATGTGCGATCGCACCATCCCACGGCCATCGGCTGGCCCACCGCTCAACGAGCCCAGGCCACAGCACGCTCCATTGCAGCCGAAATGCACAGCGGGTTTCTAGGGATTCGGGAGCAGCTCCCCCAAAATATCCGAGCCCGGATTCCAGTAGAGCGCAACAGATTCACATCAGCCACCCAGCAAGAAATCACACGGGTAGAGCAAATGTGGTCCCAAGCCTACGATACCTATGGCGGTCCCTGGCTATTTGGAGACTTTTCCCTCGCTGATGTTGTCTATGCCCCAGTGGCCCTAAGATTTGTCACCTATCAAGTTGAACTGATACCCGCAGCCCAGCCTTTTGTGACGGCGGTACAGGCGCTGCCCTCGATACAAACCTGGGCCACCGCCGCCGCCGCTGAACCGGAAACAATCAGTGTCATTGACGAGCTATACAGCGCTGTAAAGTGAATGTAACCAAAATGGGCCGACTGTATACACCGTATAAGTTAGAGTGATTATTCTTTACAGAATCACAATCATTTTTGTGGATCTATTGCATTATTAAAGCGGTAAGCTACGATTAGAAAAATAATTAGGTTGCTCAACCAAAGTGTTCAACTTGCGACAGCTGTTATTAGCTTGTCCCATTTTGAGCAAGCCAGTGGTTGAGCACACAGCATATGTCCATTTACCCCTGTCGCGCTCGGAGTAGAGAGGGAAAGGCTCATCGTACAGAAACATCGGATCAATCGTCAGATTAAGGCTCCAAAGGTGTTGCTTATCGACCACGAAAACAATAATCGTGGCTTAACTGATACCCAAGAAGCACTCAAGCTAGCCGAAGCGGCTCAGCTTGACTTGGTTCTGGTCTCTGAGAGTAAGCAGGCTCCTGTCGCCAAAATCTTGGACTATGGTAAGTTCCAGTACCAGCAAAAGAAACGTCAGAAACAGAGTGCCCGTACCACTGTAAAAGAGGTGAAGTTTCGCCCCAATGTTGGTGAGTCTGACTATCAGTTGCGCATTAACCAAGCGACTCAGTGGTTAGGCAAGGGAGATTCTGTAAAATTCCGTGTGCGGTTGCGAGGACGAGAACATCAGCATCGGGATCGGGCCCTTGAGCTGCTAGAACGGATTGTTAAAGATCTCAAAGATGCTGGAAAGATCCAGTCTTTTGACCGCAGGGCCCTTGTTTTACAACTCATGCCTGCGTAGAGAGTTCTTAATTGATCTTGCCGTCTTCATAGTGTTGCACTAGGGCTTCGATTTCTGTGGCCGTATCTGTCAGGGTACTAGAGCTGAGACTGCTGGTAATGGGATAATGACGTCCGCCGAGCTGCGTATATATCGTGATGGTTGTTTGCTCATGATCGGCGATATGACTGGCTAAATTAGACGTCACTTGGGTTAAAACATCCAACAGGCTAGACCGATGGGCCTGCACTGTGAAAATCCCCGGTTCCCACTGGGCAACGTCATCAGGCCCCAGGTTATCGGCCTGACTGGTAAAGCGTTTTATCTGGTTGATGGCCGGGTGACTCATAAGAATGATAAACAGCTGCGGCGTAATGTTATCTGTGGTGTCGGAAAGACATTTGGAAAAGTCAAAGGTAAGCCAGAGAAGGCGCAAAGGCTTAGGCGGTTGGGGAAAATTTTGTCGTGTGGTCACAGCGGCAATGGTGGACTGTGGATAGATGGTACAACAAAAAAGCTCCCGGCAATGCGGGAGCAATTAGCAAACAATGGCTTAGGAATAAAGATTCAAGGAGGCTCTATTGCTTGGATGTAAGGGCCTATGGAACGCCTCTGCAAACATCCTCAAACATCATCTTTAGCTCTTACAAAATCCTTACCCCTTAGTTCTCTTTTCTCAATGCAATCAGGAGACTATACGGTCTCTTAAGCGGCGCTCAGCTGTTTTTCAATCTCCAACAACCGCTCCACCCGTTTTTCTGTTGCTGGATGTGTGGAAAACAACCCGCTAAACATTTGCTTCGGTACAGCATGCATAATCATCAGGGGCTCATAGGCTGGATTGCCGGCCATGGGCATTTGTCGGGCACTGGCATCAAGGCGCTTGAGGGCGCTAGCAAGGGCGCTGGGATTACCGGTTAGCTGGGCTGCACCTGCATCAGCAGCAAATTCGCGGGTGCGGCTGATGCCTAGCTGGATTACGGTAGCTGCCATGGGGGCTAGTACCAGTGTGGCAATTAGTGCGATCGGGTTAGGGCCATCGTCGTCACCAGAACGGCCCATCCCCCCAAACCACATGGAGTATTGCAGGATCTGCGCCAAAAATGAAATTGCACCGGCAATGGTCGCGGCGACGGCCTGGGTGAGGGTGTCGCGATTCATAATATGGCTCAGTTCGTGGGCAATTACCCCTTCTAACTCGTCGGTGCTCAGCATTTGCATAATGCCCTGGGTAACGGCCACTGCTGCATGCTCAGGGTCACGACCGGTGGCAAAGGCGTTAGCTGACTGGGTGGGGAGGATATAGACTCCAGGCACCGGGATATCGGCTTTTTCGGCCAGTTTTTCGACCGTGGCGTATAGCTCAGGCGCATCTGCTTTGCTCACTGGCTGTGCCTGGTGAGCAGCCAGGGCAATTTTATCGGAGTAAAACCATGAGCCCAGGTTGGTCATGGCTGCGATCGCAATGCCAATCACAACACCGCCTGTACCACCAATGGTGTAATAACTAATACTAATGAGCAAAGCGCTCAAAACGCTAAGCAACGCGAGAGTTTTAAACTGATTCATATGATCTCAACCCTTTGATTTCGCCATTACGCTTATAGTACTGAGAAAAGCAAAAGCGGGACAGGGATGGCAATCCGAACCTCTAACCGAACAGTTACTGATAAACCGTAATGGGAAGGAACATAGATGTAGATAAATCTACGATTATCAGTAAGTCTATGCATCTATCTTTCGCTACAGGCGAAATGGATTTAAGCGTTGGTTATAGTTATTTAATGTTTAGGAGCCTTTATTAGTGGTTAATCGATGGGGAACGGCAGTACTCGCACTAGCGATTTTTGCAACACCTCTGGCTGCCCAAGAGCCATCGTTAGAAAATACAGAGCCAGTGGAGGAAAGACCTGTACTGCCAGATGATGATACTCCAGCACCTGCTATCCCCGCTGATGAGGCTGATGGGGCCGCACCTGATAGCGCCACCACCGATAGCGCCGCAGAACCTGACTTTGACGAGACGTTTGAAGACTTTTCGCTTGAGCCTACCGTCGATGTCACTGAGCTGAGGGCTACTGTAGCGGAAACGTTGCCGACATCAGCACCACCGCCGCCCATGATCACGAATATTCTGCCCGCTAACACCCCGGCGGCCATGATTGTCAATACCCGACAAGATGCCTGGGAAGTGCTTAACCAGTATGCGCTATTTGCTCAGCTGAGTGAATCCTTTGGTGTACCGCCAAGTCCTCAGTCATTGCCGCTGCTACCTTGGGGGATAGATTATACCGAGGATATAGATCCTTGGATTGGGGACAGTGTTGCGCTCGCTCTCCTGCCAGTACCTAGCATTCGTACTATCAATCCAGTTGAACGCTCGCTGACCATCGTGCCCATCAACGATGCGGCGGCTTTTATCGACTTTATCCCTAAGCTGGCAGAGGTGCGCAACGCCCTACCCGAGCAGACCTCCTATCGTACCTTTCCCATTTGGCACTGGTCGCCTGAGTTTGTGCCCTATGACTACCCTTGGAATGACTTCCCTGAAGAAGATATCGAGCTGCAGGAGTTTCCAGAGGTACCGCCCCCCAGTGGTTTGAACAGCTATCGTCGGGATCCCGATCTGCCCTACATCTATATCCCTGACGGTAATTATTCAGATGAGGGCTACACCCTGCCAGGCTATGCCGTCGCCCACCTGGGCAACTACATCATCATGGCCGAAAACATCGACAGTGTGCGGCAGTGGATCGAGTATCAGACCCAGGGTGGTCCCAAACTAACCAGCAACCCCAGTTTTGAGAAAACCCAAAGCCACCCAGAATCTCAAAATAGTCTGGCTACCGTCTATGGCAATGTTGGCCAGCTGCTCAACTTTGAATTTAGCAATCCGTTCCAAACATTTGGGCTACCCCCCATTCCGCAACCTAGCCTCAGCGACCGGGCGGCCATGTCCAACCTGCTTAGCAATGTTACCTTTGACGTTCTGATTTATCCCCAGACGCAAGGGATGCATTTGGAAGCTCACCTGTATACCGAGGGGGCACTTCCGGATTTACCCCCGTCTCCCAACGCAGATCATTCTATTTTAGGTCTGATTCCAGCGGCTACCTACGCCATGGGCAGTGGCTACGATATCAGCGGCTTTTGGAATGATGTATCGTCTGCCTTTTCTTTGAATGACGTTAGCGGTGGCCTGATTGAAACAGCACGTTCCATCGTGGCTTTGGCAACGGGATTAGATCTAGACACCGACATATTGGGATGGATGGATGGGGAGTACAGTCTCTTTCTATTCCCTAGCCAGTCAGGCTTCTTAAATTCTTTCTTCCCCGGTCTGGGGTTAGAAGCTGGGGTGATTTTAGAAACTAGCAACCGACCAGCCGCCGAAGCTGCCCTGGAAGCTTTGGATGATGTGATTGGCGAAGATGCGGTTGTGTCTACGACTATTGCCAACGCCCCGGTGGTGAACTGGCAGTATGACGTTAATTTAGACGGCACTATGGATAGTGTCTTGACCCACACCTGGATCACAGACGATACGCTGGCGTTTACCAGCGGCAAGGGGGCGATGGAGCGATTGGTGGTGCCTGCTGGGTTTAATCCCCTCAACGGCCACAGCACGTTTCGCAATGCAACGGCGAGTTTTCCTAACCCAAACAATGGGTACTTTTACGTGAATATGGGATCAACGCTGTCGTTTTTCTACAACCTCTTTGGCTTTAATCAAGCCACCGATCCCTGGGCTGTGGATATTCGCAGCTATTTTGGCACCGTCCGCAGTTTGAGTGTGACGACATCTAGTAGCGCCCAAGAGTTTCAGATTGATGCTCTGCTGGGTTTGGCGACCAGTGAACCGATGGTAGCAGACCTCGAAGAAGAGGAATTAGATGCCGAGGAGAAGATAGACGAGGAAAAATCTCCTGACACAGATTCAGAGTAATAGATGCCTCACAGAGCAATTTGTAGGCGCCATACTCATAGCGCCTACAAATTGCTTATTCTGTCTAATAACTCTCATCTCCTTCAACATTTTTGATAGCCAGGAGCTGATTTGCCTGCTGCAAACGTTCTGCAATGTTTTGTCGCAGGGTCTCATTGACAGTGGGGTCAGCTAAAACTCCTTGGGCCAGACGTCGATAGTGGGCACTAGTTGCCACGTCAACTTTTTCTAACTCATTCAAGTTCTCATAGATGGTTTTGGGAGAAGGCTTTTCCATGAGACTCCTTTTTGTAATGGTTGCTGGTAGTTAGCGATACCATTGTGCTCCAAAGTTTGGAGATTGAGAGGGAGACATCGACTTACCACAGAAAAAAACATGGATTAGATCATTTTGTAGCAAATCTTCAATCTTGTGGTGAGTCGATGCTGTGGAGGAGACAACAATCTTAAGGAACCGGTAGAGGCGATATTGTCAAGGTTCGATAGTAGCGTCCTATGGGCGTTGGCTTTAAGGGATAATATATTGACAGTTTTATTAAGAATTTGTGCAAAATGGCTTTTGCCGTTAGAGAATGAAAACTCGTCTTCAAATTATTTAGCTGTCTTAAGCACTGTGATTAGCAGCTTGTACCACCGCCATATGTTCCCCACAAGCTAAGTTCCGCTGGTCGCCCTCGAAAAACTGTCAACAATCGCTGCTTTTTGTCAAAACAAATCTATGACTCGTCATCTATTGCCTGTCAAGCAAGGTCTCTACGATCCCCAATTTGAGCACGATGCGTGTGGCGTTGGGTTTGTTGTGCAAATGAAAGGGCTAGCTTCCCACGACATTGTGCAGCAAGGGCTACAGATCCTCTGTAATCTGGAACATCGTGGGGCCTGCGGTAGCGAAATCAATACGGGTGACGGGGCCGGTATTTTAGTCCAGCTTCCCCATCGTTTTTTACGCAAAGTTGCGGCAGTAGAGGGCATTGAGCTACCTGAGCCAGGCGAGTATGGGTCCGGGCTTATTTTCACCTCGCCAGATGCAGACGTTCGGGCGGAAAGTCGGCGTCGGTTTGAGTCGGTGGCGGCTCAAATGGGGCAGAAGGTTTTGGGATGGCGCGATGTTCCGACAGATCATAGTACGTTGGGAGCCACTGCCCAGGCGAGCGAGCCGTTTATGCAGCAGGTATTTATTGAGCGCTCAGCCGATCTAGACGATGACCTAGCCTTTGAACGAAAGCTTTACGTGATCCGTAAGCTCGCTCACAACGTCATTGTTGAATCTGGTTACGACACTTACTGGTACCCAGCAAGTTTGTCCTGCCGTACGATGGTTTATAAGGGCATGCTCACACCACCCCAGGTGAGAGAGTTTTTTCTAGACCTGAGCGACGCTGATTTTGAAAGCGCACTGGCGCTGGTGCATTCTCGCTTTAGTACTAATACATTTCCTAGCTGGGCGAGATCACACCCATATCGTTACATCGCCCATAATGGTGAGATTAATACCCTGCGCGGCAACATTAACTGGATGCTGGCTCGACAGTCCATGTTTGAGTCGAACCTGTTTGGCGACGATATGGCCAAGGTCAAGCCGGTGATCAATGTTGATGGCAGTGATTCGACTATTTTTGATAATGCGCTAGAGCTGCTGGTGTTAGCAGGCAGATCGCTCCCCCATGCGGTGATGATGATGGTGCCTGAGCCCTGGACTGGCCATGAGTCCATGGATGATGCCAGCAAGGCCTTCTATGAGTATCATGCCTGTTTGATGGAGCCTTGGGATGGTCCAGCATCGGTGGCCTTTACCGATGGCTCGATGATCGGAGCGGTTCTGGACCGAAATGGCCTGCGGCCTTCCCGTTACTACGTGACTAAGGACGATCGGGTGATTATGGCCTCGGAAGCAGGCGTCTTGCCAGTTGAGCCGGATCAGGTTTTGGAAAAGGGCCGTCTGCAGCCAGGGCGAATGTTTCTAGTGGATATGGCAGCCGGACGCATCGTTGGCGATGAAGAAGTTAAGTCAGATATTATTCATGCACAACCCTACCGTCAGTGGCTAGAGCAGCATCAGCTGACGCTGGCGTCCTTGTCGGCGGGTACGACTGAGCCCTCTCTGTCGGGAGGCGGTACGCTGCGGCAGCGGCAGATGGCTTTTGGCTATACCTTTGAAGAGTTGCGGATGCTGCTGACGCCCATGGCCCAGAATGGGGTTGAGGCCATTGGCTCCATGGGGACCGATACGCCGCTGGCGGTGCTGTCGGATAAGCCTAAGCTACTGTATGACTATTTTCAGCAGCTGTTTGCCCAGGTGACCAATCCTCCGATTGACTCTATCCGCGAGGCGATTATCACGTCGGCGGTGACAACGCTGGGCTCGGAGCGTAATTTACTCAAACCTGAGCCGGAAAGCTGTCGGTTGATTCAGCTGAAGACGCCCGTGCTGAGCAATGGTGAACTGGCGAAGCTGCAAGCCATCAACGAGCCTGGGTTTGCATCACTGACGCTGCCGATTTTGTTT
>NZ_JADEXP010000048.1 GCF_015207065.1 Leptolyngbya cf. ectocarpi LEGE 11479
GCCCTATCGGACATCTGTAATGAGCTGCCATCAATTTCAATAGCCCCCCCTTGCCCAACAGCCCCAGCGCTCACGGTTGTAGAAATATTGGACAAGCGTGTAATGGGTACAAGGTTACCCTCAGCATTAGGTACTTCAAATGTACGATTACCGCTGAGTTCTACCGCACCATCGGCAATGATAGTGACATCCCCTGCATTGCCCTGATTGAATGTGGCAGATTCAATTACAGCACCATTTGTTAAGGCGAATGATTTCGCATCAACAGTAATATTTCCAGCATTGCCGGCTCCAGCAAAGATAATAGGCACCCCAGTCGATTGATCCACATCTCGCCTGACTGAACTACTGATAGCACTAGGAGTAAGTTGATCATTAATCAACTCAATGCCATCAATTTCAACGGTTTCGCCTGCCATCAAGGTAATCTCCCCGGCACTACCTTGGCCAGAGGTGTCAGAGCGTAGTTGAGCACCACTTCTCAGGCTGATATTCTCGGCAACATCGATGGTGATGTTGCCTGCATCTGAAGGAAGACCCTCATTACTTTCTTGGCCAAAAGTATTAGCAAAGAATTGAGCACCGTCTTCAAGCAGTAGCGATCCGGAAGTTGAAGTAACGTTAATGTTGCCACCTTGTCCTGCAGCACTGGCACCCACTGATGTCGAGATAAACGACGTACGTGTGACAGGAACTAAATTGCCGTTAGCATCTAGAACATTCAGAATAGTGTTGCCATCTAACTGAATATCTTTATCGACTGTAATGGTTATATCCCCGGAATTTCCTTGCACAGCTGTCGCCGACTCAATGCCAGCGCCATTAGTAATAGACAATGATTCTGCATTTAGCGTAATTTGTCCCGCATTGCCTGTGGACGCAGTATCGAGCGCGCTACTGCGAATGCCGGTTACGATTTGATTAAGTGGATTAATGCCATCAAAGGAGGCTTTTCCTCGTAAATCTATCGTTATATTACCAGCATCGCCAAGACCGAGCGTAGTTGCGTTGATTTGTGCACCGTTGCTAAGCTCTAAATTTGTTGCGGCGACCCTAATATCCCCGCCCCTAGCTGTTGATGCAAATGGCACACCTGTAACTGCACCTGTGATAAAACCGCCGGAACCATCTAAACGAATGTCTTCTTTTGCTAAAAGGAATATTTCACTACCGGAATCTTCAAGGGATAGTGTAGTGACAACGCTATTAATAACACTGATATCATCACGAGCATCTATGGCGATTTTTCCACCTCCAGGGACACCGAGTTGCAAACTACCTGCAACAATTCCTCCCCCTGTCAATGGATTCTCGATACGAATATCGCCAGCGCTCAATTCAGCATTAGGCTCATATTGATTAGTTAACAACACTAATCCGTCTGGAGCATTCATAAAGATATTATTCACGTTAATATCTGCGTTTGATGGAATGTCTGTGAAGGCAGTGCCAAATGCAATTCCTGGAAACAAGTCTAAGTTTGGAAAACCAATTGCTTCAGGCAATATTCCTGCTCGTACGTCCAGAGTGGGTTGAGCAGCACCATTTATTTGGATAGGTGTGCCATCTGACAACTCGATAGTTTCTTGTATAAAGTCAATTCCTAATTCGCCGACCGCAGGGCCTGTAATTATTGCAGTGCCAAGTTGAACAGATCCGCCAGCCAAAATGTGCAGCGATGTCCCTGTGTAGGCTCCGATCGCAACATCGCCTAAAGTACGAATAACTGGGTCAATGGGACTAAAAAGATCGCCTATTTCTCCATCCAAAGTTTCTATTCTGAAACTGCCTCCACTCCAGTAGTGAGCATCACCACCGACAGGATTGGCTGAGCGCAATACCATATCCCCATAGCTATACAACCCGCTATCAGGATGACTCAATACCACGATGTCCACCTGCTCATTGCCCTGCACCAGGAGGTCATCGCCTGCAAAGCCAATAAAGGGAGTCTCGCTCGCATCACGAATCTGTACCTCATCCAGGGCCAGCAGCGTTAAGTCGTCGCCCGCTGCAATCTGTCCCTGTAAGTCCAGTACGTTTGCCACTAGCATCAGGTCGCCTGAGGCGGCCAGCTGGCCCCGGTTTTCGATGTTGCCAGAGGCTGCTGTCAGGTAGTTCTCTAATTGCACACTGGGGTTTACCGTGAGCAGGCGGCTCTGCTCCGGTGCCACTGCACTAAATACCCCGTTGCCTAGCTCAATCGCACTTCCCGTAGTGCCATAAAACGAGCCTTCAATATCGAGGGCCGCATTCTCGCCAAACACAAGGCCATTGGGATTTAGCAAAAACAGATCAGCACTGCCGTCCACTCCCAGGATGCCGAAGATATTGGACGGGGCATCACCCGTAACCCGGTTAAGGATCGACTCAATGCCTACTGGGCTAGCAAAATACACCCGCTGCCCTTCACCCACATTGAACTCTAAGAAACTGTGGAACAGATTGCTACCACGAACCGCGCCGCCCTCAATCAGATCGGCCAGATCGCCCCGCACCATGGCCCCCTCCGTCACCGTTGATAGCTCACCGCCCAGGGTGCCATCCGGCGTAATTTGGGCTTGGGCCGCGATAGGGAAGTTTGCAACCGTCAGCAGCACGATCGCAACTATTCTAACCAGCGTGGGACGCTTAGGTAAGGTAGCAACATTCCAAGCGGTAGATAGCATCATTGTCTTGCAAAATGGAGGCTATTGCGCAGCCTACCACAGCGACTCAGCGTACAGAGTACCCGTGGTAACACCTACGAAATTAGGCTTCAATGGGACATCGTGGGCATGGCTATGGGTTAGTGTAGTGCGTCGTGGATGCAGGCCATAGATCCCCCATGGGGTAACAATCGTAAGAAAAGACCGCTGACAAGTCATGCTCATCAGCGGTCTTTTGACTTTAGATTTAACTAATGACTTTAGGCGACATTGAAAGAGATCACAATGTCATTGAAGTCTGTATCTCCAAGCCTGGCCTGGTCCTCAACACCAAAGGTGTTGTCCCCCAGAGTCTTAATGTGGTCAAACGTGCGGCCTAATTTGTCTTTGTTCTCACCACTGTGGCTAAAGAGTATTTGGTCAGTGGTAGCGACCTCTGGATCCACGCCATCGACAGCAACAAATATGCCCAAATGCATACCGCCTGTTAGGGTAGCATCGAAGCTTTTAGTCTTTCCATGGTCGCCGGTAAGATTAATATTTAGGCGATTTGAGATCGCAGCTGCCTGATAGCCAGCATCACCTGGCATATACTTGTTGCCCATGGTATCAAAAACAGCCCCATCAGCATCGGTCACGTATAGATCTACCAGGTTATCCATGGACGCTTCGCGACGAATTTCACCGCTGATGGACACAGTCCCCGTAAGGTTTGTGAGATCGATGATAGCCGCATCATCCTGCAAAAGATTGGGACTGCTGGGTACCTCATCTTTGAGCGCTGTGGTGAGCTGAGTGCCGTCTTCAAACACTAAAGAGAATGTGCCATCACCCAGGTCTTCAAGCTTTCCGAGACTGGTCAAACCTTTCTCTTCCAGTTCAAATTGAAGATGGGTCACACTTAAGAGATCGTTTCTCAGAAGATTAAATGTGGGAGTAAAGTCAGGTAGTACGTTGTTCTCATTTTCAACTACAGAGAAAGCGCCAATCTGAGTGCGGTTGTTACCGTTCTCATCAGTGCTAAAGATTTTTAGCGAGCCAACGGTAAGAATCTTAGAAATCTCAACAGTTAAGCTGAATACTTGTGCATTCCCCAGTCGAGTGATTTCTAAGACGTTATCTCCTGTTGCTGCAGACAGAAGACCATCCAAATCATCATTAGCTGGTGTTTCTGGTGGCTCGGCCGGGTCCACCGGGTCCACCGGGTCCACCGGGTCCACCGGGTCCACCGGGTCCACTGGGTCAACAGGGTCCACGGCCTCGGGAGCAGGGGTTACAAGTTCTTCTGGCAGACTAGCACTGGACCAGAAGAGACGAACAACGGCTCCGCCGCCACCTTCATAGTAATCTAACCGAATATCGTATTGAGTGTCTGCTTGTAGCTCGATGGTTCCTGTATGTTCAGTAGTGCCTTGATCAACAAACTGATCAATAATGAGCTGGCCATCGACCCAAAGACGAACACCATCGTCAGAGGCTGTTTTGAATGTGTAGGTTTCAGAAAACTTGGGTTCAATTTTCCCGGTCCATCTGACTGAGAACGTATCTGGCTCGATCGATTCATCAGGCGAACTGTCTCCCCAATCAAAATCTATGGACGAATCGACACGAGTGAGTGCCAATTCACCAAATTCTCGATCGTTGTAGTATTCTCCGGTAAAGCCATCGGCCAGGGTATGGCGATAGTTTTGCAACGTAGCTGCTTCAAATAGCTGGGTGGCTTCAGGTAGCCAGTAGCCATTACCGATGGGACGGTTGCTAGCAACGATTTTGGCATTGCTGATGGCCTGTAATTTTGCAACAAACTCAGCGCCAGCATTGCCAACGGCTACATTGCAGGCCATCAGTGTTAACTGAGGCGAATCTGCTAAGTTAAACCATGCTTGTAACTGACTGGCATATTGAGCCAAGTTGTTGAGCTCTAGGGTGCTTGCCCCAAGGTTGATACCACCAGAAAAGCCGTGGGCAACTAATGTGAGGGACGTTGTCGGTGCCTGCTGAAGAATAGTTGTGATTTGGGCGATGCCATCTTGATCGGGGGATAGCACATGGGTATTGGCGCCTGTGGCTACGCCAGCCAACAACATGGGGAGGTTATCCACATGGGCATCAAAAATGATGGTGGAGACGGGTTTGACAACAGCAGTCTGTTGTGCGGAATTTTGGCTGTGGGTGGGGAATCTTGAAGTGGGGTTACAAATGGGCATAGTGGCTAGTTATGGTCAGCAGACGTTTGATATCGATAAACCTTGTTGAACAAACGGTCCCCCTTGACACATCCTTTGGATGAAGGCGGTCAAAATGGCTTATAGAACCCTGTGGAACTTATCCCCTTTGGGATTACAGGGTGTGTCAGTGATTTCAACGGGCTTCATAGCAACGTATTCAAATGAAAAAGAGCCGAACCCTATCTGATGGGCAAGGGTTACGGAGACTTAATAAAATAGTGAGAGAATTGTTATGAAAGCTACATAAAAGTAGGGACAAGTGCTGATTTCACTGCTAAATTCGGCACTTGTCCCTGTGGGGATGGATCAGATAGAGCGGAACTAAGCGGAACTAAAGGGAGACTTATGATGCGATCGCACCCCTGGCCGTTTGCAACTCCTGAATTCGTTCTAGGGTACCTGCCGGAATCGCCTCAATCAGCTGCTTGGTGTACGCCTGCTGTGGGTTGTTATAAATCGCGTCGGCAGGACCCAGTTCTTCAAGTTTGCCCTGGTTCATCACCATGATGCGATCGCTCATGAATTTCACCACTCCGAGGTCGTGGGAAATAAACACATAGGTCAAGCCAAATTCTGCCTGTAGCTCCTTAAGTAGGTTAAGCACTTGCGCCTGTACCGAAACATCTAGAGCAGAAACCGACTCATCGCAAATAATAAATTTGGGATTGAGTGCCAAGGCTCGGGCAATGCAGATCCGCTGTCGCTGTCCGCCCGAAAACTCATGGGGAAATCGATTGACACAGCCGGGGTCGATATCCACCCGCTCAAGGAGATAGGCCACCCGCTCTTTAAGATTTCGACGACTGCGGATGACGCGATGAATCTTTAACGGTTCTGCAATGGCTTTGCCAATGCTCATGCGCGGGTCTAGGGAGCTAAACGGGTCTTGGAAAATTACCTGCATCTCGCGGCGCAGCTTACGCATTTCTCCCTTGGGCAGCTGCCGAATGTTGCGCCCTTCAAAGAAAATATTGCCTGCCATGGGTTCGACCAGACGCAGTAGAGCCCGTCCCAACGTTGTTTTGCCGCACCCCGATTCGCCCACTAGCCCAAAGGTCTCACCCCGATACACATCAAAGGACACATCATCGACGGCCATAAAGGTGCGCGTGGTTTGGCCAAAGACGCCTTTGACCGGATAGCCCACCTTGAGATTTTGCACGGTCACGAGGGGGGCTTCACCGCTGAGCTGTTCTAGACGACGGCTGGTTTCAGCGGCACTGACCTCGGTGTTTAGCTCTGTCGCCTCATCGGCGTCAAAATGGCGGGCAAAGATTTTTACATCGCCGTCGGGTTCATCTTGGACCTGCATGTAGTCAGCGACGGTGGGCAATTTGCGTAATCGTTGCTCGGGCCGTGGACGGCAGGCCAATAGTCCTTTGGTGTAAGGGTGGTCTGGCTTGGCAAAAATTTGATCGACGGGGCCATATTCAACGATTTTGCCCCGATACATAACTGCCACATCATCAGCAATTTCAGCAATGGTGCCCAGATCGTGGGTGATAAAAATCATGGACATGGAGCGCCGGTCTCGCAGATCCCGCAGCAGGTCTAGAATACGCGACTGGACGGTGACATCCAGGGCGGTTGTGGGTTCATCGGCAATTAAAAGTGCCGGATTGCAAGCAATGGCCATGGCGATCATCACCCGCTGGAGCTGACCGCCAGAAAGCTGATGGGGATAGCGTTTGAGAATGGCTTGTTTGCGCTGTTGGACGGCGCGGGCAATGGCGTTGCGATCGCTATGCTCAGCGGCGACCATGGCGGCCAGTTCTTCATCGCTAGGCAGCAATTTGACTTCCTGGAGGCTAGCGATCGCCTGCTTTTCCGCCTCGGCCTTTGTAATAGTTTGATGCTGCTGAATCGCTTCGATTAGCTGAAACCCGCAGGTATAAACGGGGTTTAAGGAACTCATCGGTTCCTGAAAAATCATCGAAATTTGGCCACCTCGATAGGCCTGCATCTGCTTTTGGGAGACCTGGCATAGATTAACTGGCGTATCGTCAGATTTCTCAGAAAAAAGAATTTCACCCTTGGTAATCCGTCCTGGTGGGTTGGGCACCAGCCCCATCACCGCTAAAGATGTGACGGATTTTCCTGAGCCTGATTCCCCCACAATGCCCAAGGTGCGACCCCGCTGTACTTGAAAGGAAATACCATCCACCGCTTTGATGTTGGCGTTAGCAGTGTCAAATTCAACCTTCAGATTGCGGACATCAAGGATAGTTGCGCTCATGGATGGTAAGAGGTGCTAGGAAATAAGACAGGAAGGGTCGGTTGGGGCAAGGGGCAGCCACGGTGCTTGATTTGAGCACGAATGCTTAATGCTGCGACAGTTCTAACAGCCCAATCAGTAATATCAGAAAACCTGGGATTGTCTATGTATCTATTAGGAGTCAGGCAACTATATTTAGATATAGAGGTGGACAGTGAGAGTTCGGCAAATCTGCGCTAGTGCGAGTGGGCAAGGGATCAGTATGTTGAAATAGCCACAGTTGTAGCAAAAACACCCCTATCTTGTGGGTAGGCCCCGTGTAAGGCGGTTGCTTAATTAGCCAGAATCATAGCAATCCTTTGCCGTTGATTGTCGATATGTTGTCTTTACTCCCATCATGGCCCAACTTGCGATCGCAGTTTTGATCGTTATCATCGGTTCCGCTATCTGTTCCGGCACTGAAGTAGCACTGCTCTCCATCCCCCTGCTCAAAGCCCGACAGCTCGCCCAAAATCGTAATCCAGCCACCGTTGCTCTGCTAGCCATTCGGGAAAAAGTCAGCCGACCGATTGCTACCATTGTCATCCTTAACAATATATTCAATATAGTCGGTAGCTTTGTCGTCAGCCGGATTGCCGCTGAGATCTTTGGCAACCTGATGCTAGGCATTTTTTCAGGAGTGCTGACGTTTTTGATCATTTTGTTTGCCGAAATCGTTCCGAAGACCATCGGTGAGCGTTACGCTGAGCAGTTTGGTTTGTTTGTGGCGGTCCCAGTGCGCAGCCTCACCTGGTTGATGACGCCGATTATTTTGGTGTTAGAAAAACTAACAGCCCCATTAGTCAAGGGAAATCAGCGCCCTGTAACCAATGAAGCCGAAATTAAATTATTGGCTATGTTGGGATATCAAGAAGGGCTGATCGAAGATGATGAGGCCGAGATGATCCAAAAGGTCTTTCGCATGAATGATATTGCTGCCGAGGATATCATGACGCCTCGGGTAGCCATTACTTACCTCGAAGGTCATCAGTCCTTAGAAGCCGCCCAGCAAGAAATCATGCAGTCGCAGCACAGCCGTATCATCGTTATCGGTGAAGAGCTAGACGATGTTTTGGGAGTAGCGCTTAAGGCCGAACTCTTAGCGGCGTTAGTGCAGGGGCGTGGCCAGGACCCAGTGACCAGCTGCATGCGTCAAGCCCGCTATATTCCAGCGACTGAGCGCTCAGATAAATTACTTAAAACCTTTCAAACCGCCCGTGAACATCTGATGATCGTAGTGGATGAGTACGGTGGTGTCTCAGGTGTGGTCACACTCGAAGATGTGCTGGAAGTCCTGATTGGTGAAATTGTGGATGAAACGGATCGTAATGTGGACCTGCAGGCCCTAGCCCGACAGCGCCGACGGCGGTTGCTGCAGCGCCAGGGATTTCAAACCGATCTTAGGCGGCGTCAGTAAGGGCAATGCCGCACAGCTCTGTTCGTTACATTGCCTAGCCCACCGGTTAAATCAATATGATATCTGTCCGGCATTACGGCTGTTGTGATGAAATAACGGTTAGGTTCCTAACGTCCTGTCCTATTTAAAGCCCCATTGGTTCGCTACATTAGCAACCCCTAACATCCAGTTTTGCTTGCTATGTTAGGTATGATCCGACGATTTACTAAGTGGCTGTAGGTCTTGTTTCTTATTCTCGGAACTTACGTTCAAATCGTCTGCTTATCCACTGTCATTTCGCTATGTTCCACCCTGCTTGTATGGCGTCTCCATCGCCTCGGCCTGCCCAGCTTTTGCCGTTTGGTTTCAAATCGAGGCGGCTGCGATCGCTGCTGTGGGGCAGTGCTATGGCGTTTGGGATCATGCTCGGTGCACCAGCGGAGGCTGCAGAGCGCATCAATATTCAAGTGGGGCCGATTAAGCAGACGCTCTATGTCAGCGATCTCGAAGAATTTGCCACCACGGGTCAGGTGCCATCCCGCCTCAGTCTTTATGAGGCATTTTTAACCCCTGAGATTCGGTCCATGCTCAACAACCGGGTGGCGCTAGACCCGGCCATGGCCGATCGGATGGTGGCTGATATTTTGGCATCGCCTAACGGTGAACTATTACTGGACTCATTAACTCGGGTAGCACCGGGGCTGACGGTAGAGCAAATCCGTGCGGCTATTAGCCTGGCGGCCAAACAGACCAATGGCTTAAATATGCTTGGGGTGCTGCGGGCCGTACCCCAAGAGACCCTGGATGTTGATCTTACCGCTGCGTTGGCCCTGGTGTCGCAGCTGAATCTGTCGCGGTTGGAAGGGGATGCCCTGAGCAGCGTATTGGAGCAGGAACTGCTGGTAAGCGATCGGTTGGATCTACCCGATAATCTTGACCCTGCTGCTGACGGTTCAGTTGAGGTGACCGAGCGCTCATTTCGGTTTATAGATCGCGATCGCGACCGGCTTATCCCCCTAGATCTATACGTACCGGAGCAGGCTGCTATTGAAGATGCTCCGCTGGTTGTGCTTTCCCATGGCTTTGCCGCCGACCGTCGTTTTCTGACCTATGTGGGGAAGCATTTAGCCTCCCATGGATTTACCGTTGTCGCTGTGGAGCATGTGGGTAGTAACGTTGATGCCCTTAACAATACTCCGTTGGATCCGACGGCGGTAGAAGAGCCTAGTCGTATTCTGCCAGCCAGTGAGTTTCTAGATCGCCCCCGTGACGTGACCTACGTTCTAGACCGTCTGGAGTGGATGGAGCAGATATCTCCCATGCTAGGGGGCAAGTTTGATACTGACAAGGTCGTACTGATCGGCCATTCCCTGGGGGGATACACCGGATTTGCTTTAGCAGGAGCCCAGCTAGACTTATCGGCGCTGCCGCCCTTTTGTGACAGTCTGACGCCCGTAGGCCTATCGCCAGCCGACTGGCTACAGTGTGCAGCGGTTGAGTTACCGGTGATGACGGCGGATTTGAGCGATCAGCGCATTACCCAGGTCATTGCCATGAACCCATTGGTCGGCCAGTTGTTTGGTCGCAAGGGATTATCTGAGGTCAATGTCCCGAGCATTATTCTCACAGGTACCAAGGATGGTGTTACACCCACCCTGGCTCAGCAGCTGGGGCCATTTGACCAGCTCAAAGGCGCTGATAATCATCTAATTGCGGTGATTGGGGGAACTCACCTGAGCGTGGGCGATCCGGATAATGTGAATGAATCCCTCACCCAGATTCCATTTATGCCGGAGCTGTCGGGGGAGCAAACCACAAGTCTGCGTCAGTATCTCAAGGCGCTTTCCTTGAGTGTGATCATGCAGCAGACCGATCAGGCAGAAACCTATCAGGTCTTTTTAGAGCCCGCCTATGCCCAAGGATTTTCCACCGGTACCCTCCCATTGCGGATGACCCAAACCCTACCGGACAGTGTCCAAGGCTGGCTGCGTACTGTTTCCCCTGAGCGGGCTCGTGCAGAACGCGAAACGTTACTTTCCTGGGCTCGTTTGAAAACCTTTGATGTCCGTCAGTCCGTGGGTAATGTCCAGCGTCGGATGACGGCCTATTTACGCCAGGAGCAGGTGTCGATTACGGTGCTGTATTGGCCCATGGGGGTGCCTTGGATCTAGGCACATTAGCAACAGCATACAAAATCTATAAGTCTAAGTCTATAAATCTAATAGAGCCAATGCTTCCCTCGGGCTGACGAGGCTATTCGCACAGAGAATGCCGGAGGCAGCGACGGCAGGCACACCGATGCCGGGCAGGGTGCTGTCCCCCACGCGATAGAGACCTTTGATGGGAGTTTTACAGCCTGGGAATAGGCCCTGGCCAGCGGCGATGGCAGGACCGTAGGTGCCCTGGTGACGACGGAGAAAGCGTTGATGGGTGAGGGGGGTGCCGATCAGTTTGAGGGTGATGCGATCGCAAATATCCGGCATCACTTTCTGCAAAGCCCGAATTAGTGTCTTCGATTTGGCCTCTTTTTTCGCTTCATAGGCAGCCCTGTCAGTAGTCCTGTTATCAGTGTCCTGCTGCCAGTCGTCCCAGGGTTCTAGCGTATAGGCATGCACCACATGGTGCCCCTCTGGAGCCAGGGATGGGTCCAAGACAGATGGGATAGAAATCATACAGGTATTGCCGGGGGTAGTGATGTCTTGGTCGGTATCATGCACCACCACATGGTGAATGGTGAGATCTTCTAGACCTGCAGCCCGAATACCCAGGTGTAGGTGCATAAAACTATCGACCGCTATGGTGCTCACGGACCGTTGCCGATAGCGTGCGGGCAAATCAGTCTTTTCCAGCAGGTGATTGCAGGTATCCCACAGGGTGGCATTGGAGATCACCTGGTCAGCCCGGATCCGTTCGCCAGTTTTGAGGATCACTCCCTGAACTCGATTATTCTCCACCCAGATTTTGTTGACATGGGTGCCCAGGCGAATCTGACCGCCCCAGCGTTCTAGACCGCGCACTAGGGCCTCGACGAGGGCACCGCTGCCACCCATGGGATAGTCAATGACAGAGGCGGTGCGCTCTCCGAACATGAAGGCCATTTCAGGAGCGACGGTGTCATGGGCCTTCATCCCAGATAGCAAAAAGCATTCTAAGTCAATCAGCTGTCGCAGCCATGGGTCCTGGACTGTTTCATCCACAAAGTCCCCCATGGAACGCCCCAGACCTCTTAGCTGAGGCAGCAGCTGCAGCATGGCTTTGGGATAGCGCTGCGCTAACACTGGCAGCAGCCAGCCATCGGCCCGCAACGCCAGTGTGGGAATTGACCCCAAGGGGCGATAGATCGCCAGCATCTTGGCTGTAAGGGCTTTTAGTTCTTGCGCTGCTTGGGGACTGACCTCTGCTAGCGATGCTTGGTAACGATCAGCATCCCCATAAACCGCTAGGGTTCTATCGGGGAAATGGTAGTGCCCCAGCGGATCGTAGGTGACAGTTGCAATTGATTCACCTAGGGCAGTTAAGACTTCCCTTAGAGGGTTGCAGGAGTTCGGATCTGCCAATCCACAGTAAAAAGAGGGACCAGAATCAAAGGTGAATCCCTGACGCTTAAAGGCATGGGCCGCGCCACCGGGCAGGGTATGGCTTTCACACACCAGCACCCGTCGACCGTAGCGAGCGAGTAACCCAGCGGCCACGAGGCCCCCGATGCCGCTGCCGATGACTACGATGTCATAGGAGTCCATAGATGTCTTATTTCCAGATGTAGGGTCGTTCCATGGAACGACCCTACACGGCTCACGATCGGTTTAGCGAATTAAAACCTGCTCAATCTCTGGCAGATATCCAAGTACGGCGTTTTCTTCTTCAGGATGAATCTCCTTGAGCTGCTCGATCCGCCAGTGGGTAGAGCTTTCTAGCTCTTTGGCCTCGTGGAGCAGACGCAGGTATTCGTCAGTGGCTTCAGGTTTATTGCTGATTTGATCAAGTCGTCGGGTGATGGCGTCGCGTTCACGTTTCCAGTGGTCGTTAGCCGCCTGGATTTGGGCGGCGGCACCGCCGGATTTGACGACGGTATAGATATCTATGAGTCGCTGATACTTGTCTAGATACGTAGAGTCAACGTTTTTAACAACCGGATTGCTAAGTACGTTTCCAGAGGTGGCCAGACGTTTCCGTTGCTGCCACCACTGTAGGATCACAGGTATGGCTGTTTCACTAATGAGACTTTTTTTGGCAAGCAGATGCATAGTTTTACAAACCTAATGGATTAACCAGGAGTGTGCTCTCATTCCCCAAGGCTCATTCCCTAAGGGGTAATATTTAATACTAAGACGTTACTGGCATACTTGATGTCTAACTTAAGGACATGTTTATGAATGTTTGTTTGGCGTAGTTAGAGCGCCAACACACTCCTTTTTGAGGGTGTTTGTCAAGATCTCTAATCTCGTAATTTGGCACAATGCTCAAGGCAGTATTCTTTGGTTTTCACGGTGTCGTCATCAATGATGATGAGGTCCATCCACGGCTGATAGCTGAGCTGCTGTTGGCTGAAAACCTGCGGTTTGACCCAGACGAATACAGAGAGATGTGTGGCCGTAGCGATCGGGCTCGGTTGGCGGCAATTTTGCAGCAGCGAGGGCGTTTTGTCCGAGATGACTATCTAGACGGACTGCTGCGTAAAAAGGCTGAGGGCTATGGGGAATGGCTGCGATCGCAATCCAAACTTTCCCCCTATGCTGGTTTAGACGATTTGCTCTATCGCATTCGCACCAAGCAATACGTAACGGCCATCGTCACGGGTGCTCAGCGGGCTGATGTAGAGCAGGTGCTGGCGGCGACTAACCTGAGCGATCGATTTTCCCTACTAGTTTCTGCTAGCGATATGCCTGTGGCTGCGAGTAAACCGGCTGCCACCAGTTATTTAGCGGCGATAGATCAGCTTAACCTGAGTCACCCTGAGCTGGCCCTTACACCGCAAAACTGTCTGGCCATAGAATCCTGTTTTGCCGGGATCGAAGCGGCTAAGGCGGCCCATATTCCCGTCGTTGGCGTGGCTCAAATCTATCCTTATCACATGATTCAGCGCCGTGCTACTTGGGCCGTAGACTACCTAAACGAAATTGACTTTGATTGGATTGCTCCACGGTATGAACCGGGATCGAATACCGCTACCATGAGAGAAAAGCCAGCTGTGTAGCCGATCCAGGGGAGTAGGTAATGATGAAAGTGGCAGTAACTGGAGCAACGGGATTTATCGGATCGCGTCTAGTGCAGCGGCTTCATGATGCGGGGCACCAGATTAAAGTCTTTGCCCGCAACCCGGAACGGGCTAGAAAAGTCTTTCCAGCATCTGTCTTTAAGCAAGTAGAGATCGTTGGCTATACCCCTCAGCAGTCGGGGGAGTGGCAATCGGAAATCTCAGGCTGTGACGGTGTTATCAACCTGGCGGGTGAAGCGATTGCAGAGCGCTGGACCCCCGAGCGCAAGCAGGAGATTATGAATAGCCGGGTGATCGGCACTGAAAAACTGGTCGAGGCGATTGGCAAGGCGGCAGTCAAGCCCAAGGTGCTGGTGAGTGCTTCGGCGATTGGGTTTTACGGCACCAGTGAAACGGCTGAATTTTATGAAACGAGTGAGCCGATCCAGCAGGACTTTTTATCCCAGGTGTGTCAGGGCTGGGAAGCCGCAGCCGATAAGGTGACCGCCTACGGTACGCGGCTAGTGACCATCCGAATTGGGATTGTATTGGGCATGGGGGGTGCGATCGCAAAGATGCTCACCCCTTTCCGGCTCTACGCAGGTGGCCCCATCGGCAGCGGCAAACAGTGGTTTTCCTGGGTCCATCGTGATGACCTGGTTAGCCTGTTTATACAGGGCCTGACGGACGAGGCTATGTCCGGCGTCTACAATGGCACCGCACCGCATCCTGTACGTATGTCTGAGCTGTGCGATGCCCTTGGCAAAGTTATGAATCGTCCCTCTTGGCTACCCGTACCTGACTTTGTGATTGAAACCCTCCTAGGCGATGGTGCTGTAGTGGTGCTTGAAGGCCAAAAAGTATTACCAGAACGCACCCAGTCCACTGGTTTTTCCTACGCCTATCCCAAAGTGGAGCCCGCCCTACGCGAAATTGTAGTCGAGTAGGGCGCTCATATCGGCCCATAGAACGACAGGTCTACTGCACCACCTGGGCTCCATGGCTGCGAGGATCATCCGATGAACCCGCTGGCTCTAGTGCGGTTTCTACTTCGGACGTTTGACCTTGAGCCTGGGCGTAGGGTAAATCCTCACCCGCTGTCAGCGCTGTCAAATTCTGAGCCAGAACTGCTCGGGGAATTTCACCCATGGCCGCGCCCGCATCATTACCGGTCCCATCCAAAAAGACAAAGTGGGGAATGCCATCTACCCGATAGTGGAGCATTTCTGGTAGCCACTTAGTGTTGTCCACGTTCAGCATGACGAAGTTCACATCCTGCTGATACTCATTTTTTAGCTGCTGTAAATCTCCGGCCATGGCCTGACAGCTGGTGCACCAGTTAGCATAAAACTCCACCAGCGTAGGCTTACCGTTCGTTATGGCTTGATTTAGTGGAACAGAGGCCTCTGCCATTTCCGAGAGCGAGGCGGACGGAGTGCGGGTTTGCAGTCCTAAAACCACCGCCACACTCAAGACGATAGCAACCGCTACCACCACAAAATTTCTCAAGCGTTGCACCAGACCACCCGATTCTGGGGAGTTAACCGACATAGAATAAAAAAGCGCCTGTGGCGTCCTGACAGCGTCTTCTTTAGTCTAGCGGAATGAAAAAGCGCGTTACCCTGACATTTCCCAAACAGACGGTGAATATGCCCATCACCTATCGGCTGGCCAAGGACTTTAATGTGGCCGCCAATATTATTCGAGCCCAGGTAGCCCCCAATCAGGTAGGCAAAGGGGTGATCGAGCTATCAGGCGACATTGATCAGCTTGATGAGGCGATTGACTGGATGCGTAACCAAGGCATAGGTGTTTCCCTATCCAGCCGTGAAATCTTGATTGATGACGATCTATGCGTTCACTGTGGTCTGTGTACGGGCGTATGTCCCACAGGCGCATTACGTTTAGATGCAGAAAGTTTCAAACTGGTTTTTAACCGAGCCCAATGCATTGTCTGTGAGCAATGTATTCCTACCTGTCCAGTACAGGCGATTTCGACCAACCTGTGAGGGCAATGATGAAAAAACTGCCCTGGTTATCCTCCCTGCTGCTGTTGCTAGCTTATATGGGCTTTGGTGCTTTTTTGCACGCTCGCCACAGCTCTGACTTTATTTGGTGGCTTGCCCTCGGGCATGCCGTGCTCGAAGCGGCGCTGCTCACCATTCTGTGGAAACCGCTACGCAATTTCTTTTTGCTTGGGTTTCAATCTGATGTAGGCTACACCATCATGGCCCTGGTCACAGCTTCTCTCGCTGTTGTTGTCGTCTCGTGGATTCAAATCTTTGTCTACTTTCTCGTCATGTTAGCGGCAGCTCTGCTACTGCGAGTGGAATTACTAATTCGCGATGTTGGTAACAGTTTGGCATTCGTCACAATTTTAGTTTTATCGTTAATGGGTTTGGGCCTGAGTCGATTAACTACAGAACTTGCTATTTACAGCTTTCCTAGCTGAGACAGTAACTGTGATGGAGTTATAGACACTCCAGGAAGCGGCATAGAACAAATGGCTGAGACAGATTGTTTGCGCGATTCTAATGACAGCACAAGCGTTTAACTGTTGCCCCTACCCTGTTGCACATTGGTGTCGCAGGGTACTTTTTTGTTTAAATGTTGATTTGCAATCTTGTCTTATGGTTTAACTCATGGCAAAGTCTTATCACGGATAATAAGTGACATGGATCACAAGAGTGAGTGTTGTAGCTCACAGGGCTGAAAGCTTTGCTATTGCTTGGTTGTGGACACTCTAGAAATCGGCATACGATAAATTGCTGAGGCGGATTGTTTGCGCGATTCTAATAACAGCACAAGCGTTTAACTGTTGCCCCTACCCTGTTGCACATTGGTGTCACAGGGTACTTTTTTATTTAAATACTGACTTCTAAGAGCTGTCAGTGTTTGGCTATAGACCTTTACCAAGGTTATGAAAGATCTTTCATCTATTGAAGTAGTGTGACCTACTGAGTTCTAAGTGAGACCGTTATGCAATTAAGGACACTCCAGAAATCGGCATACGACAAATCGCTGAGGGAATGACCTAAGCGATTCTAATAACAGCACAAGCGTTTAACTGTTGCCCCTACCCTGCGATGCACATTCGTGCTCCAGGGTACTTTTTTGGCTACGGTCAGGTGAAAGCGGAGAGATGTTGCTGATAACACCGATCTCTTAAAGGGTGGAAAGCGGTCTAGCCAGGTCTGATTAGACTAAGCTTTCTACCGCCTTCCGCTGCACCCACTCAGTGATTAGTGGATTCACGAGTTCGGGTGCTTCATCCTGGGGGCAGTGGCCCACTCCTTCGAGTGGTATGAATTGTTCGACGACTGTATACTTGCTGAGTTCCCGACCCAGCTCAATGGGCTCCCACGGGTCTGCTTCACCCCAGATCATGAGCACTGGACAGGTAAGCTGGGGTAGCAAATCTTCAGGCAGTGGCCCTTGAGAATAGCTGATAAAAGCGACGAATACATCCACCGCTGCTGGGTCACGGGCAGGGGCCAGCAGCAGCTCAATCAGTTCATCCGTGACTTCTGCTTTGCGACCATAGGCCTGGCTTAGAACATTCTTTAGAGTTCTAGGCTTTGCCAGTCGGGAGAAGAAGAACTGTCCTATGGGTCTGTAGTTGAGAATAGCTTGGATCAGTGGAGTAGGTGCGTTGCGGTACCAGGGCAGGGTGGCGCGTTTGCGATCGTGAAGTAGCCGCAGTGAGCAGTCAAGGACAACCAGGCCTAGAATTTGTGCAGGTGCCATAGTGGCTGCTTGCATGGCAACAATACAGCCAATAGAGTTACCGATGAGAAAAGCGGGTTCGCCAATGATTTCTTGGCAGAAGTCGATGATTTGCTGGCCCCAGGTTTCGAACGTGTAAGTAAGGGGTTCACCAGGCGCTGGTTTAGCGGATTGCCCATAGCCGATCAGGTCAATGGCATAGACGCGATGAGTCGTGCCGAGGTCGGGGATATTTTTGCGCCAGTGGTCGCTGTGGGCACCAAAGCCATGGATGAGGAGTAGCGGTGTGCCTTGAGTACCTGCAGTTTGATAACGGATGGAGAAGCCTTGCCAGATCCAGAAGTGAGTTTGGGGAGACGGTGGGGTAGACATAGGTAGGGGCAGGGCTATGAGTAGATCAAATTTTATTCTTTCTTAGATTATTGCGTACTGTGTTGATTATGGTTCTTATCAGTACTCTGCAGCAGACTTTTTAGAAGGAAGAAAAGATTGTTGTCAAGGCGATGGGTTGGATGCGAACTCAAGTATCACCGTTACTCTAGATTGTTCTCGAAAAGACTTCTCGACAATTGTTGCACCATCCAAAAGTTGTTATCTGCTTTGTTGTCACAAACAACAACTTCTTTTCGGAAGGTGTGAAGGAGTTGGCTCTCACATTAGGAGGATTTTACGAGGGAAAGCCTTGAGCTGCTCTGAGTGCTAGTGCTCATTTTGATCGATGTAGTTTTCGGTCGGCTCACTATCGCAGTGCTTCTACTGCTGTTGCTGGTCCTAAAATTGAAATATAGGAGTCCACAAAACATCGCTTGGCAGCTGCCTGGGCTTCTTCAATGGTCACAGCAGCGACATCAGCCTGAAACGTGGTGTCAAACTCCATACCTAGACCTAAAATCTCATACCAGCCTAGCAGCTGCGCAATTTGTCCATTGGTCTGTTTGCCTAGGGCATATTGGCCTAGCATTTTGTTCTTGGCAACCTGTAGTTCGTGGGGAGTTAGGGGAATTTCACAAAGACGGCGCAGCTCACTTTGCAGACCGTCAAGGGCCACAGAGGTATTCTCAGGCGCAGTGCCAATATAGGCCACAAACTGAGAAGGCCCTAGCCGCGTTGGGTAAAATGCTGACACATCATAGGCAAGCCCCTGTTTTTCTCGCAGTTCTACGAATAGACGACTGGATAGACCATTCCCCAGATGGGTACTCAGTAGTTTTAAAGCAGCAAAGTCTGGATGCTTTACGGAGGCCGCTAGATAGCCCAGGATGACAAACGCCTGATTTGTTTCCTGGGGCGTGACGATGCGGTAGGCATGAGACTCGATGGATGGTAATCGGGGTTCCGGAGCTGGCTGATTGGGAGCTTTCCAATTGCCTAGGAGCTTATCGACGAGGGCAACAGCTCGCTCGGGATCAATACGCCCAACAATGACCACCACCATGTTGTCAGGGCGAAAGTGATGACAATGAGCATCTAATAAATGCTCCCGCTGGATGGCCATGATGGTTTCTTCAGTACCCATGCTGGAAAAACCGTAGGGATGGGTACCGTACATGCCTTCACGAAAATATTTGTAGGCAACACTGAAGGGCTGTTCTTGCATTGAGCGCAGCCCTTGAATAGTGAGCTTGCGTTCTAGCTCAATTTCATTTTCTGGGAAGCTGGGTTCTCTGAGGACTTCGGTTGCGAGGGTGAAAATTTCCTCAAAATCGGCGGAGACGGTTTTGATACTGACCAAGCTGTAGTCTGATGCGCTATCGGCCCCTAGGCTGGCACCGACGTATTCTACCGCTTTGGCGATATCCAAGGAGCTGCGGTGAGCGGTACCCCTGGTGAGCAAGGAGGTGAGGAGGCTAAAAATACCTGCATTTTCTGGTTTTTCATGCCCTTGGCCGACGGGCAAAAACACACGGGCTGAGACAATATCAGCGGCTGAATTTTCGATGGCGATAACTTTAAGGCCGTTGCCCAAGTAGGTGGTGATGGAGTTTTGCTTTGGGGCAGTGGATACAGTCACAGGTGTTGTGGTTGAGAGTTAGTAGTGAGGGATCAGGAAGGGTGGGAAAAAGCAGATTATGCCGGGGTTAGGGCCAGGGTACCGCAATGTTGGGGCGATAGGTATTGCTGGGCGAGGGGAACGAGTTGCTCTGGGGAATAGGCGCGTACGTAG
The DNA here is from genome assembly GCF_015207065.1 of Leptolyngbya cf. ectocarpi LEGE 11479. Classification (GTDB taxonomy): domain Bacteria; phylum Cyanobacteriota; class Cyanobacteriia; order Phormidesmidales; family Phormidesmidaceae; genus Leptothoe; species Leptothoe ectocarpi. Next base: position 19,611 of record NZ_JADEXP010000048.1, read on the forward strand.
TCAGGATAGGCGAGGGCTAATTCGGGAGTGGCTAGGGTTCCATAGTACCCGTATAGTCCGGCCAGCTGACCTGGGGTTTCCATAGAAAACGCGTAATCATTGCATAGGAGGCGCCGAGCGCGCTCTAGCTCTGCCGCTTCAATCGGTATGGTAGCTAGAGCTGCGATGCGATCGCAAATCACCTGCTCCACGTCCTTTAAATGATTGGGAGCCAACCAGGCGGACAAGACAAATAAACTACAGTCTTGCTGAACCGAAAAGCTACCCATAATTTCATCAACCCACTGACGATCTTCCCGGAGTTCTCGCACCAGTCGCGACATCCGCCCTTCGGCTAGCACCGTCGCCAAAATATCCAAACCACAGGCCGTGGCTAAGTCATCGATCCCAGGACCGAGCCAAGCCATCATTAATCGACCATGCTCCAATCGAGGCAGTGCCAATGTCTGGTGAGGATTTGTCAGCAATCGAGGCGGTGCGCTCCAACCCACCGTCGGACACAATTCTGGCTGGGCAAATCTACGAAATGTTGTCTGCACTAGTTCTAATACTCGGCCCAGGGAGACACCCCCCGTGATCACCACCTGCATATTGCCAGGCTGATAGTAGGTGTGATGAAACCGGCGCATTTCCTCTGGCGACCGCTCTTGTAAACCATCAGGAGACCCTAAAACGGAACGTCCGTAAGGATGATTGCCATAGAGCATTTCTGACAGTGTCTGAAATCCAATCCAGTCAGGATCATCCCAGGACTGATGAATCTCTTCAATCACCACATGACGTTCTCGCACAAATTCATCCGCTGGAATAGCGGCATGGAGTAAAAGATCGGCGAGGTAGGGCAAGGCATGGGCTAAATCATCAGCGGCCACCGTCATATAAAAGTGGGCATAATCATGACTGGTGGCTGCATTAGTCAGCCCGCCTCGACTCTCAATGGCCGCATCAAACATACCCGGTAAAATTTGCTCGGTCCCCTTAAACACCATGTGTTCTAAAAAGTGGGCCATACCTGTCCAGGTATCGGGCTCGTAGCGTGCCCCGGCTTTAACCCACACATCGACAACGACAACAGGTGTCGTTGCAATCTCCTGATGAATTACGGTTAAGCCATTATCTAGGTGGACGATGCTGGCAGGAAATGGAACAGTGGTCCTGCCGGAGGGGGTGGAGGCAGAAACGTCGGAGGCTGAACTCAAGTTGCTTGCCTATTGCTTAAAACTTCTGTCCATGCTACCGCCCTAAGTTGTTTTCGGGAATACATAATTGGCTGAAGATATGCAATCATTTCCTGACATTGAATCAAGCATCTAAATAAATAGTCAGAAAAAAATATCCGTTAACTTTAGCCTGACTCCAGGCGTGCCCTATTAAAGCAACGGGCTAGCTCATCTAATAGCTAGCCCGTTGCCCTGGGAAATAATCATGAATAGAGACGTGTGACACGAGCGTTGAACTATCTCTGGCGATAAATATATACGACCTAAAAGAATCGTTGATTACTATTTGCCAGCCAGCTTCATTTCAGCATCTGTTCTCGGCGTCTTATAAAGTGTTGAACTGCCGCGAACAAGATATAGACCATAAGTAAGTAACTAATGGCAAGTACCAATATCAGTAAAGGGGTGAAGGAGTGGGTCATCGACGTAGCCAGGGGAGGGGAGGAACAAAGACGGTTTGCATGCCAAAAAAAGCAGGCAGCAGGAACTGACAGCACAAAGGCTAGTATTAACCTAATCAGTAGACTCAATAATCAAAAAGCTTTGATACCAGGATTACCCAGCGCTGACAGTGTTGCAGTATCGCTCGTCACTCCATACGCATTTAGAAGCGCACATGCACCGATAAATCCCTGTCATTGAGCTTGCTATTAAATTTTTCAATTCCTACTATTAGATTAACATAAGCATTTGTTATTTACATAGACCTAATTAAAAAAAAGAAATAGAAATATCTAATCAATACTAGCCAGATCGTGCTCTTTGTGTGATGTCCAATCTCAGAAGCTGTAAATAGGCTGACACAGGGGAGTTTCCAGATTTTCTGAATGGATTTACGACACCAACTGAGCCGTTAGCTTAGAATGAATATGGATTACTTAAAATTTCGTAATCAAGCCGTCTGAGCATTTCCTCCCATGACTTCAACAACATCGCTGTTTGCCCCCGTCGAAGCAGATCTCAGTCTGCTGACGGATAACCTTAAGCAGCTGGTCGGTGCTCGGCATCCTATTCTCTACGCCGCTGCAGAACATTTATTTGGGGCGGGTGGGAAACGCATTCGACCAGCTATTGTGCTGCTGCTATCACGGGCGACGGTGATGGCAGCTGATATTCCAGCGCGGCACTTTCGTCTGGCGGAGATCACAGAGATGATCCATACCGCTAGTCTCGTGCATGATGATGTGGTGGATGAGTCGTCGCTGCGCCGTGGTGTCCCAACGGTCCACAGTAGCTTTAATAATCGGGTGGCGGTGCTGGCTGGAGATTTTTTGTTTGCTCAGTCGTCCTGGCATTTAGCTAATTTGGATAATCTGACTGTAGTGAAGCTGCTGTCCCGCGTGATTATGGACCTGGCTGAGGGTGAGATTCAACAGGGTCTGAATCGATTTGATACCACGCTGTCTATCGATGCCTATCTGATGAAGAGCTACTACAAGACGGCATCGCTGATTGCTAATAGCTGTAAGTCAGTAGGGGTGTTGAGTCAGACATCGGATGCGCTGGCAGAGTCTCTATATCAATATGGTCGGAATCTGGGACTGGCCTTTCAGATTGTCGATGACATTTTGGATTTTACTGGGTCTGAAGAGGTGCTGGGTAAACCGGCAGGGTCTGATTTACTCAGTGGTAATCTGACGGCTCCGGTTCTCTACGCTATGGAGGAGACTTCCTATCTGACCCCATTGATTGAGCGGGAATTTGCCCAGGACGGAGACTTTGACGAGGCGATAGCGTTGGTCAAGGCCAGCCGTGGCATTGATCGTTCGCGTGATTTGGCCGCTCAGCATATTGAACGGGCGGTGGAAAATCTGACGGGCTTACCCCAGTCAGAGCCAAAGCGAGCATTAGAAGCCCTGTCAGGCTATGTACTGAGTCGGTTGTATTGAGGGTGTAGGGGCAAATGAAACCATAGTTGAGATCAGTAACGCCTAATTAATCTGCTGTCTACAGCTTGCTAGCACTCTGTACTTTCGGCTGAGAGCCACCTATATTAGGGGCTGTCAGCATGTGCTGGGAGCAATGGTTCGGAGGCGAGGATGAATAATCCGTTGAGTCCAGTGGTCTGTCTGGGAGAAGTTTTAGTAGACAGCTTTTGGGCAGGAGGACAGCATAAAAAAATGTCCCTGCCCGGCGGTGCGCCAGCGAATGTGGCCTGTGGACTGGCTAAGTTGGGGACTGCGGCAGAATTTATTGGTGTGGTTGGTGTTGATACCTGGGGAAAAGCGCTGGCGCGACTGTTGGCAGATTTGCAGGTGGGGACTCGCGGACTGCAGCAGCATCCGACCGCTCCCACCCGTGAAGTGTATGTGTTGACAGATGAGACAGGCGAGCGATCTTTTGCTGGGTTTTCTCTACCTGATCCGGCAGGGTTTGCGGATGCTCATTTGATTTGCGATCGCATCGATACCCATCTATTCAAAGGTGCCAAATACCTTGTTCTTGGTACCCTAGGGTTGGCCTATCCTGAAACCCGCGAGTCTATGCTGCAGGCGGTGGAGTGGATTCAAGCGCAAAATGGCCGAGTGGTACTGGATATCAACTGGCGACCCATGTTTTGGGAAAACCCAGCCCTTGCCATGGGGCCGATCAAAGATTTGCTCAAACATGCTGCGTTTCTCAAGCTATCTGATACGGAAGCCCAGTGGTTGGTGGATACTACAGATCCGGTTGAGATCGCAGCCCAATACCCTCATTTAGAAGGGGTGTTAGTAACGGCTGGTGCGGCTGGCTGCCGCTATTCTCTGGGTGGCCACAGTGGCCAGGTGCCCGGTTTTGATGTGGATGTGGAAGATACGACCGGTGCTGGCGATGCGTTTGTGGCCGGTTTTTTACATCAGCTATGTGCCCGTGGGCGCAGCTGTCTTCTGGATGCTGACTGTGCCCATGAGATAGTGCGCTATGCCACTGCTGTGGGGGCTTTGACGACGACTCGCGCAGGTGCGATCTCGGGGCAGCCCACCCCCCGTGAAGTAGACGCATTTTTGTTTTTGAGAAAATGATTATTTCGTAGCGGCGTTCCACGGAACGCCGCTACGAAAATAAATTTGAAAATTAATGGCTAAAGAAATCGAACGGAAATTTTTGTTGAAAAATGATGGCTGGCGTGACCTGGCGACAGGGCAGTACTACTGCCAGGGCTATATCCCCACCCAGGGTGACCAAACGGTGCGGGTGCGAATTGTGGACGAGCAGGGATATCTCACAATCAAGGGACTAACGATGGGCATCAGCCGATCTGAATTTGAGTATGCAATTCCGCTGGCAGATGCGCAGGTTATGCTGAGCGAGCTGTGTCAGCGGCCTCTGATTGAGAAGCACCGTTACCGCATACCCATGGGCAATCTAGTTTGGGAGGTGGATGAGTTTGTAGGAGAGAATCAGGGCTTGATCCTGGCTGAAGTAGAACTCACCCATGAGTCGCAAACGGTGGAGCTGCCTACCTGGATTGGTGAAGAGGTAACCGGAGATCCTCGGTATTACAATTCAAATTTGGTGAGAAATCCGTTTAAGGGTTGGGGAAGAAGTTAGTATGAGCCTTTGAAAATTCTTTCGGCCTGGTTTCTAGCGAGACGATTTTCTCCAGGCATGTAGGCTGTGGGCTGGGTACTGCCGTTATTTAGGGGTTTGCTGGGATCGCTAAATGGAGCGACAAAGGCATGGCGATCAGAGTCGTAGGCGAGGATGCTGCCGTCATTGATATTGTAAATCCAGCCATGGAGCGATAGGTTTCCTCTGTGGAGCATGGAGCGAACGGCTGGGTAGGTGCGCAGATTCTCGATTTGGGTGAGAACGTTTTCCGCTACCAGCATGTCCAGCTTGTCAGCTTTGTCTAAATCGTTGTAGTTATCCTCTACCAGCTGACGAGTTGCTTCTGTATGAATCAGCCAGTTGTAGACCAAGGGCATTGTGGCTTCTAATTTGCCAATTTGCAGCAGCCCTTTCATCGCGCCGCAGCTGGAGTGACCGCAAACAATGATGTGGTTAACTTTCAAAGACTTGACGGCGTATTCAATAGTGGCCCCTTCGCCACCGTTGGTAGCGCCAAATGGGGGCACAATATTGCCGGCGTTACGAATGACAAACAGTTCACCCAGTTCTGCTTGGGTAATTAGTTCTGGTTGGACCCGTGAATCGGAACAGGTAATGAAAAGCGCGTTAGGACTTTGACCTTTGGCCAAATTGGCCATCAATGTTTTATGGGAAGGAACGTAGGTATCCTGAAACTGACGCAGACCGCGCATTAATTTTTTCATCGTCGTTCGTCCTTAGTTCCTGTTCCGAGTGGGTGGGTATTTTGAAAGCCCTTTAATTCTTATCCCATATCTTTAGAGCGCTGAGTGCAAAGTTTTAC
>NZ_JADEXP010000602.1 GCF_015207065.1 Leptolyngbya cf. ectocarpi LEGE 11479
CAGCATACGATCAAGGCTTATTAAATAGCAATTACTTTGCTACAGATGTACGCAACGATGGTATGTCCGTCATATGTCTTACTCAAAATGTAGATAGTGGTTGCAGCAACTCAAATACTGTCGTGACTTTACCTCCAGGTGTTGATAAAGTCAGTGCTCTGAATAGGCTATTGGATTTATCTCGCCAAGTTAATGGACGCCCCTTAGAGTTGACTGATGATTTGATTGTTTACAGGGGCGGAGAAGTATACGTCAACTTTGGAATTTTAGTTGAACGGACCCAAGATTTGTAAAAAAATAAAAGATTGAAAGTGCCAGTGTCTGACTAGCTATATTTTGGTCAGAAATTATCATTAAACTTATTGTCCGATAGCTCAAAATAGCAGTTGTCTATAGTTTTACGATATACTTCGCACGTGGAACCATTAGCTATCAAAGGGTTTTAGGGAACAGGGTGTATTACGTTTTCAGAAAGTTAGATTTAGATTTAACGCGAAATATTTAAGCAATCTGTATGAAGTGGTTTAGGAAAGGATTTGGTGTTACTTGTATCGGCTTAGCTGGTTCAATAGCTATTATTTGCCAATCGGCAGTTTTATCTCAAGAAGTCAGTCCTATCGCTAAAGCTTTTACAGTACGGGTTGATGCGCCCGGTGACGGCGATGGCTCTGGTGTACTAGTTGCTCAGAATGGCAATACCTACTATGTACTCACAGCATGGCATGTCGTGAGTACACCAGATATTTACACCGTTTACACGCCTGATTCTAGGGCATACGGGGTAGATTTTAGTAATGTGGAACGCATAGCTGACTACGACCTAGCTGTCCTGAAATTCAACAGCGTTTATGATTACGAACTGGCTAGTATCAGCCGGGAAAGCCCAGTCCCAAATCAGCCTGTTTCGGTTTCTGGCTGGCTGAATCCACTAATTGAAATAACCAGTACCACCTATCAGTTTATATCTGGAACTCTGACTGGATATGCCGATCCCCCAGAAGCGGGGGGATATTCTCTCGTTTTTTCAACTCCTGGAGCTTTTCAGGGAATGAGTGGTGGACCAGTTTTGGATGAAGACAATAAAGTTATAGGAACTATCGGTCAGGGTGTCAGAAATATTCAAGGGGGAGTAGGTTTGTATTTAGGGATACCAATCTCAGCTTTTCTAAGTTCTCGCTACTCTGAGTACCTTCAGGGAAGTCAATATGTCAAACCGGGAGATTTATGTCTGGATGCTTTTTGCCCGCCAGTTAATGACCCACCCGACATTTCATCTCCCACCAACATCTATACTCCAGATCAAGGAGAAGCACCAAGAATTTCTCGATGAGTCTTGTTGCAAGTAATTTATCAGTCAAGCGAGTCATGCGTTATGTTACAAAATTTACTATCTGTCGCACTAGTTATTGTCAGTCCAATCTTCTCAGAAAGTATCTTTTCAGAAGAAACAGGAAAATTCGAAGATAGAAATGAGGCGATTACAGATGCGACAGAGCTAATAGCTCAAGAAATACCTGCTGTTCAAGAAGGTGGATTTGTCTTTGAATTTTTGGGTTGTGAAACTACACCAAACACTGATGTACCTTTGACATGCAATTTTATGGTAGAAAATACTCGTGACTCAGAGCGAACATTGCGATTGTACGGTTCTAGCAGCAACCGTAGCAACTACTTTTCAAGAGTTATTGATGCTGGCGGAAATGAAATCTTTGCATCGTCTGCTAGGCTAGGAAACTCTTCACGCACTGGATACGCA
>NZ_JADEXP010000049.1 GCF_015207065.1 Leptolyngbya cf. ectocarpi LEGE 11479
TCGTAGTACTGTTGTAGTTTCTCTTTTTGTATTTCTGTAAACTGCCAGTCATGGCCAATATTGCGATGCTCAATTATCACAGATCTTAATTTGTATATCCATTTTTTTCCGTGTTCTTTCCACCACTGTTGTAAAACATCAGTATTATTGATCCCTGGCAGCTGATCTTTCAAAGCTTCAAGCTTAAGCTTTAGTTTAGAAGTGCGGATACGGTCGAGGGCGCGATCGAGGACAAGGTCAAGGTCAAGGTCGAGGTAAAGGATGCGGTAGAGGTCAAGATCAAGGTCGAGATCGCAGTAGAGGTCGAGGTCGAGATAGAGATCACGAAAGAGGTCAAGGTCGAGACTGAAGGTGAGATCAAGGTCGAGGTCGAAGTCGAGGTCAATTTTGACCTCTAGGTTACGGTCGCGGACACGGACGCGGACGCGATCTCGTTCGCGGTAAAGATAAAGGTCGAGGTAAAAAGCTCGTATGGCTGCCTCTCTATAAGAAACATCCACAGATTTAAGTTTTTGATTCAGCCAACTCAGCAACTTTTGTAAGTCTGGATCATCAGCTAAGAGCTGATCAATATTTTGCTTCATTAGCCTTAGCAAATCATCTGCTTCCGGCAGCATACCAACCGTCAATAAGAAAATTTCTCTGTAACGTTTCTCTACAATATGTCCTGATAATTTTGCCAGTTCTTCATGCAGTAAAGCGGTTGAACGAGTAATCTGTTTCGCTGTGAAATATTCCTGAAACGTCAGATGAGAGAAAGAATAAATTCCCTTAGCTCTCTCTACTAGAAGACCATGCTGAGCTTCAATCGAGTTCAAAACATCTGTTCCATCTAGATGAAGGGCGTCTTCATCATCTTGCGCCCCTGGTAAATTGCGAATATATCCAACAATTTGTCTTTCGGCTACCGCTTGCTTAAAGAAGTAATCTCCCCGATCAAATGCATAGAATGCTAGCTGACTCAGAAGATCTTCTTTCCGCTTTAGCGATAGCTTTTTATAGACCCGATCACGTTCAATATTTCGCTTAGCGTCCCACTTCTTAAGCAGCACGTCCAACCCCTCTTTATACAATTCTGCTCGATTGGCTGGAAAGTCAGCTGCCTCACCAAATACCAAACATAGCAGCGTTAGCAGCAGAGGGTTTGTAGCTAGTTCTTTGATCGGTTTGTTGCTTTCTAATCGCTGAATAAAGGTTTCTTCCTTTTTGTCATCTTTTTTCGCTTTAAACCATTTGGTTGCGAACTCAGTAATTTGGTCAGCATCAAAGTCTGCTACCTCTACTTCAGTAAACTGCTGAAAAACATACTCTCGTGCTGCAATTCGACAGGTCATCACAAACTGACAGTCTCGAAACTGCCTTGTAAAGTCTTTGATCTCCTGCAGCACTCGGTCATGCTCAGCTTCCTGCACCTCATCCAGTCCATCCAAGAGTATTAGCGCCAGTCCCTGTTTCAACACAGCGGCTGAGTCAGGCTTATCGATTCCACAATGACTCCACTGCTTAGTAATATAGTCCTGCAACCCTGGCTGCCCCATTGCCTCTGCAAATTCCTTCAATGTCACGAACACAGGCACACGGTGCTCCTGAAACTGGTTCTGGTTACACAATGTCGCCAAACGCTTCATAAATGTGGTTTTTCCTGCCCCCGGTTTACCCAAAATCATCAGCTTGTCATATTGCTTGACTGCCTCCACCCCAAGCACACGTTTCTGACGAACCTTACCCAACATCAACCGGTCAAATTGCTTAATATCAGAGCCTATCAGCAGCTCATCAATACCTAGTCGTCTATTGCTTAAGAGTTTTTCCAAAATATTTACCTTGGTGTAGATATCGCCTAGTCCGATTGGTTGCTCCATATCCAACACCCGTATCTTTCCACAGCGCGCATGGATATCATCCTTTACCTTGCGGCGTATCTCTTGGGCGAGTGCTGTAATGTCGTTGTTGTTTTCTGGCACCTGAGAAGGCTTGGCCTTTTGGTACTTCGGTAGCAAAAAATCGTGCAATACCCTCAGTTTTCCTGGGCCTTTGTGACGAATACTAAACTTTGCATAAACCCCAGTCATCCTACTACGCAAGGCGTTGACACTGATATGCAGCGATTCCGCATCTTCCTGTTCTACGTCCCCATCGCTCAGACGTTTTACCAGAGCTTTTGTTTGATCAGCTGATAGATCGTATTCCCTAGCAACTTTTTCTAAAAAAAACTGCGGCAATGGTTGCATAGTCTTAACGGGCAAAACCTCTGAATTATCGCCAGCCTAACCCAAACTACAGAAATAAGTCAGCCTAAGTCAGGCAAGTCAGCCTAAGTCATGGAAAAAACTCTCAATCGTCCTTGCCACAGTAGATACATCACCTCAAGCAAGGATTTATTTACATGAACAACCTAGTCACCAAACTCACTATTGCAGCGTTCCTATCCCTAACCATCGCCTCCGGTGGCACCGCCATTCATCTTGCCGCTCAGCCTACACTCACCGAACAGCAAGATCGTCTCTTTGAGAGTTCCCTTGTAGTCTGGACCACCTGCGTCACCATCATGCCTACCTTACTCACCAGTCGTTCAACTGATAACAATGAACAGAACCGATGAACCTTACGCTGCTGCAAACTCTGTCAGCGGTCGCTTACTAGGATGCTGGAACCCCAAAATAATATCCTCAGCCGGAATGCCCGCATCCAACAGCTCATTAGCAATCCCCTGCTTTGTCCAATCTTCTTCAATCCAAACCTCATCGTTTTCAATCCGCAGATAAACCGTCACCCCAAAATCGCGTGTCTTCTCCCGCCAGCCCACATGAAACCATAAATACTGGTCCCGAGCCTCGTCAAAAGACAGACATTGCTGTACTCCCGGCTGATTAGCCACAGCCGCCCACAGCTGATACTCAGTCAATATTTTTTGAATGATTTGTCGGTAGCTGTTGAGCTTGTTCATCACTGTATTAGTAACGCATGAGTATCCACGAGCATTTTCATGTAGTGCCAACGCCCTCTATTAGTATCCTAGCCATTAAACTATGACAGTGCTGGTATATCACAAGCCGTAATGACTAACCCTGCTGACCTTAGCGCCATTATCGTAACCAAAATTCAATCTTCACCGCACCAGCGCATCCCCTTTGCGTCCTACATGGACCTCGCCCTCTACCACCCCGATCACGGCTACTACACCACTAAACCCTCCATCCTTGGCCCCGACGGCGACTTCATCACCTCCCCCCACCTCAGCGACGACTTCGGCCAACTCCTCGCCGTCCAGTTTGCCGATATGTGGCATACCCTCGACCACCCCGACCCGTTTCACCTAGTCGAAATGGGCGCAGGCCAGGGCCTGATCGCCGCCGATGTCCTAACCTACCTGCAGCAGCACCAACCCGACTGCTACGCCGCTCTCACCTACACCATCATCGAAAAGTCTCCTGCCCTCCGCACCCTCCAACAAAAACGCCTAGCTGACCAAAAGATTACCTGGACTACCCTTAACGAGCTTTCTCCTATCACCGGCTGCCTCTTCTCCAACGAACTCATCGACGCCTTCCCTGTCCACATCGTCGAAAAACACAACAATCAACTCCAGGAAGTCTACGTCACTACCCAAAACAACACGCTCCAAGAAACCCTCGGCCCCCTCTCCACCGAAAAAATCACCCGCTACTTCGACCTCATCGACATCGATCTCCTCACCGACGCCTACCCCGACGGCTACCGCACCGAGGTCAACCTCGCTGCCCTCGACTGGCTCAACACCGCCGCCAGCCGTCTCGACCGAGGATTTCTCCTCACCATTGACTACGGCCACACCGCCCCACGCTACTACAGCCCCGCCCGCCACAAGGGCACCCTCAAGTGCTACCACCAGCACCGCCACCACGATGACCCCTACACCAACATCGGTCAGCAAGACCTCACCGCCCACATTGACTTCACCGCCCTACAACACCACGGCGAACAACTCGGACTCACCAACCTCGGCTACACCCAGCAAGGTCTCTTTCTCATGGCCCTCGGCCTTGGCGATCGCATCGCCAACCTCACCCAATCCATCACCCCCGGCCCCAACGGCTTTAACCAACTAATCCAACGTCGCGCCGCACTCCATCAGCTCATGGACATGAGCCCCATGGGCCTAGGCACCTTCGGCGTTTTGGTTCAAGCAAAAGGATTAGAAGACAACGTTGCTCTAAAGGGACTGACCATACCGCCAATGAACTAAATCTTTTTGGAGAAAAGATCCTTAGTACCTGATAAGCGGTCATCTCATGCTCGGGCTCTGTGTTCTAAACTTTCTGCAGAAACCTGTTCAGGATACACATCACTGACCTCGCCGTAACCCCTAACTCATGCAATTTGAGATCACCCAGTACGTTGGGTTGTAGGGCGGCGTTCCGGCCCTGCCCAGGGGGTTTGGGGAACTCGGAGGGCCCCCAAGCAACACCTTCAAACTCCCCACCAATCGCCTACGCCACTTTTCTAACCCCTGCCAATCTCCAAATACCGCTCCACCTGTTCCGGCACCGCAATCCCCGCTGCCAACTTCGGATCCACAATCGGCTCCCCCGCCTGCATCCTCAACGGAATCACCCCTGCCCAGTGCGGCAGCTCATAGTCCGCCGCATCATCCACTGGTGGACCGGTGCGAATCTTCGCTGATGCCTCATCAATCGGTAATGCTAAAACAGTTGTCGCCTGTAGTTCCTGTTCGTTGGGCTCCCGCGTCTCCGCCCACCGTCCCGCCATCACATGCTCCGTAAAAGCATAGAGCGCCTTCAGTTTCTCCTCTCGCTCACTCACCAGCTCCGCTGTCCCAAACATGACCACTGAGCGATAGTTCATTGAATGGTGCATGGCCGACCGTGCCAGGACTAGTCCATCCAGCAGGGTGACGGTGACACACACCTCAATCCCTTGCTGCAGCGATCGCAACATTCGACTAGCGGCAGCCCCGTGGATAAACAACCGGTTATCAAGGCGGCCATAGGCGGTCGGAATCACAAACGGCTGTCCTTCTGTTGCAAATCCCACATGGCAGATGAGCCCGGCATCCAAAATTGAGTAAACTGTCTCTAAATCGTAATGCCCCCGTTTGGGTACGCGCTTCACCTGGGTTCGCGCTGTTTTCATAAGGTTATTCTCCGGTCTGAACCTGTGCGATCGCACTCTAGCGAATACAATTGGCCCTCGGCTAGAGCCAATTTATAATCAAATAACCAGTCCAATTTTTAGCCTAATTTTGAAGAGCGCCGATGGAATTGGCCTTAGTCATCGATTCATCTCTATCAGAGCCCTTACATCAGCAGGTCTACAGCCAGCTGCGTCGGGCCATTCTCTCAGGTCGGCTGCCGTCGGGGCAGCGTCTGCCTGCATCGCGATCGCTGGCAAAATCTTTAGGTCTTTCCCGCACCACCGTCACCCAAGGGTGCGATCAGCTCATCAGCGAAGGCTATTTGCAAACTCGTCCTGGCTCCGGTACCTATGTCTGCGATCAGCTACCGGAAATGTTGTTAGAAACAGAGACTGTTGAGCGGCAGTTAAAATCTGTTGTCTATATTCCGTTGTCAGCCTATGGTCAGCGAGTAAATCAGTCGCCACAGCGACATTTTGAAAACTCTTCTGAGATTAGTTTTCGCTATGGCCATCCCGCCCTAGATTTGTTCCCAGTGGAACTATGGCGAAAGCTGTTATCTAAACATTGTCGCGCTACCACCCAGTGGCTCAACTACACCGATGAGTCGCTGGGCTATCAGCCATTGCGAGAGGCCATTGCCGACTATCTCAAACGGGCACGCGCAGTATGCTGCACCCCCGACCAGGTGCTGATTACCAACGGTAGTCAACAGGCGCTGAGTCTTATTACTCAGCTGTTGGTCAATCCTGACGACAGCGTAGCTATAGAAGAATCTGGCTATCGAGGTGCCCGCCACATTTTTACGGCTAGCGGAGCCAATCTGTTGCCCATCGGATTGGATCAAGAGGGGCTAATTATAGAAGAGCTAATCAACCATGGCGCAGTACCCCGGCTGGTATACGTTACTCCGTCCCATCAGTTTCCCACAGGGGCTTTGCTGTCGCTGCCCAGGCGGTTGGCGCTGTTGCAATGGGCTGATAAGACAGGCTCGCTCATTGTTGAAGACGACTACGACAGCGAATATCGCTACGGCGGACGACCCATTCCCTCCCTCCAGGGTCTCGATAGCCATGCATCGGTGCTGTACGTGGGCACGTTTTCTAAGGTGATGTTCCCTAGCATTCGTCTGGGCTATTTGGTTTTGCCTGAGTCTTTAGTAACGGTTTTTGGTAAAGCTAAGTGGCTAGCCGACCGGCAGCCGCCCACCCTGAGTCAATATGCCCTGGCAGAGTTTATTGCAGCGGGGCATCTGGAACGTCACATTCGCAAAATGAGGCTGTGCTATGAACAACGACGTAATGTCCTGGTAAATGCGCTCTATGAACACTTTGGGGAGTCGGTGGAGATTTTGGGCGATAGTGCGGGGCTGCATATTATGGCAAAGCTGCCTTTGGCGATGAGTGATGAGGATGCGATCGCAAAAGCCGCTCATGTCGGTGTAGAACTCTGTAGCGCCCAGGTCCAGTATGAAATACCTCGTAACGTGGGCGAGTTTGTCTTTGGCTACACCGCCATCAACGAGGACCAAATAAAAGCAGGCATACACCGCATTGCCAAAGCATTCCAGGGATAGCTCATTGGATTTAGCCGATCACAGCCCTCAAGGCCGACCGTATATGAACATGAACCATTAATAAGTTTCTTTCCAAGGTAAATACTCCCATAGAGAAATATCTACTATAGAAGGTGACAGCAATAGTTTTGAGGACAAGGCTTTGGACATTACCCTGCTTGCCCTATTACTGATCAGCATGATTTTGTTCGGGTTGCATATGCCCTATGCGGTGCTGACAATGGTTGCAATTATCGCCCTTGCCACCGTAGCAACGCGTCTATCCTGGTCTGTACTCAGCGCGTTTGAATCGATTGAAGTCGATTAACGCTGGTCTGCATCTATCCGGTTTTGTTAAATACTGTAAGCTGAAGACTCAAAAAGAATCCCCCCAGCCGGTTTGAGTAAACCCTGGGGGGATTCGAGTATTAATCAGTGTGTAATCAAATCCTCACTATTATTAATTTCGACTGAGTAACCGACAACCGCCCGCTTACAATAGATCGGTTGTATCCTGCGACACTAGTTTTGATTGAACGTTACACCCTGCCCGAGATGGGCGAACTTTGGACCGACGAATACAAATTCCAAACCTGGCTACAGGTCGAAATCGCCGTTTGCGAAGCCCAAGCCGAGTTGGGCCGGATCCCTCAAGCAGCGGTGGACGAAATCAAAGCCAAGGCCAAATTTGATGTGGCGCGGATTCTAGAAATTGAGGCTGAAGTCCGCCACGATGTGATTGCCTTTCTAACCAATGTGAATGAACACGTTGGCGATGCGGGTCGCTATATCCACTTGGGGATGACCAGCTCCGACGTGCTAGATACGGCGCTTTCTCTACAAATTGTGGCCAGCCATAAAGTGATCTTGTCCCAGGTGGAGCAGCTGATTCAGGTGCTGCGCAACCAGGCCCAGGACCATCGCAATACCGTTATGATTGGCCGCTCCCACGGGATTCACGCCGAGCCCATGACCTTTGGCTTTAAGCTAGCTGGCTGGCTGGCGGAAGTGCTGCGTCATCGCGAGCGTCTGTGTCGCATTCAGGATGAAATCGCCGTCGGTCAAATTTCAGGAGCCGTCGGCACCTATGCCAACATCGATCCAGAAATCGAAGCCCTTACCTGTCAGAAGCTGGGCCTCAAGCCAGATACTGCCTCTACCCAGGTGATTTCACGTGATGTCCATGCCGAATTTATGACCACTCTGGCGGGGTTAGCCGCCTCCATCGAGCGTTTTGCGGTAGAAATCCGTAACCTGCAGCGTACCGATGTGCTGGAGGTGGAAGAATTTTTTGCCAAGGGCCAAAAGGGCTCCTCAGCCATGCCCCACAAGCGTAACCCGATTAAGTCCGAGCGTTTGACAGGGCTGGCCCGCATCATTCGCACCAATGCTTTAGCGGCCTTAGAAAATGTGGCCCTCTGGCATGAGCGCGACATTTCCCATAGC
Source organism: Leptolyngbya cf. ectocarpi LEGE 11479 (assembly GCF_015207065.1). Classification (GTDB taxonomy): domain Bacteria; phylum Cyanobacteriota; class Cyanobacteriia; order Phormidesmidales; family Phormidesmidaceae; genus Leptothoe; species Leptothoe ectocarpi. The sequence goes on from NZ_JADEXP010000049.1 coordinate 8,136, forward strand.
TCTGTGGAACGGGTGATCTTTCCTGACAGCTGTATTCTGATGCACTTTATGCTGGTGGAAACCACCAAGCTGGTGCAGAACCTACAGGTCTACCCCGAAAACATGAAGCGCAATATGAACATGTACGGCGGTGTGGTCTTTAGTCAGCGGGTGCTGCTATCGCTAGTAGAGAAAGGCATTGCCCGTGAAGATGCTTACCAGATTGTGCAACGTTGCGCCCACGCAGCCTGGAACGTTGAGGGGGGTGATTTTCAGACTTTGATTTCCCAAGACCCCCAGGTTAAAGACAACCTATCGGCAGACGAAATCAACGCTGCCTTTAACCCTGACTATCAGCTCAGAAATCTAGACAAGGTTTACCAGCGGCTAGGCATTTAACCCGCTCCATCAGGGCAATCCTCGTGGTTGCCCTAGTGCCTAAAAACAGCTAAAAAAACAGGAAGACGGCTATGCCACCTTCCTGTAATGCCTACTATATGCTCACTAGACGCTTGCTAGTAGTAGGTAGCTCCAACCATGTACCTACTACTTACACAGACATGGATTAACTAACTTTGTTCCGAGTCTTCAACATAGTCCACATCTTCAAAGTCAGCTGCTTCAGTATCCATCTCGTCCTTGAAGCCGCGTAGTGTTTTGCCAAGGGCACTGCCTAACTCAGGAATTTTCTTAGGTCCAAAAATTAAAACGGCGACAATGGCAATAATGCCCACCTCTGGCCAACCTAAACCGAACATGGCACCTTTCCATGAATGTCTCAACTACTATACCGCAGCGGCCAGGCAGGGATAGGGGGATATTCTAGGGGGAAAACTGAGGCGGGTTTAGTGCTTATAACGTTCTTCAAACCACACGCGCATGGCATGCTCGGAGCCAAACTGTTGGCGTTTGCCATCGATGGGGTTATAAACCCACCAGAGGGTGCCAGATTCGGTTTCTTTGGTCCAAATCCGAAGCTGGTCGCCTTCGGTGAGGGCTTTCAACAACCAGTTGCCAGCGGTACTTAGCCAGTTGCCAGCTATTTGTCTGAATCGTTGGGATGGGGTGGGCTGCCACTGCCGCTCTAGCTGGCGACGCTGTATTTCGAGTTCTTGTAAGTTGGAGGAATAGGTATTCATGGGAACCTCCTAGGGGATTACCGATTGCATACTCCCTAATCTATGGATCAAATTTTGAATCAACAAAGCATGGGATAGATGGGACCCATCTACAAAATTCATAGAGGTTACTCTTGGGTTCCATATTCATGGTGTCAATCCTGTAAGATATTGGGCACCCCCGTACCCTGTTTGTGATGAGGAAGCTATATTTTCTCCTGCCCGGAACAACAAAATCATTTTATTGTGGGGGTCTCTTCGCTGAGCTGAATACGCTCAAGCTGGCTCAGCAGGTGTGTGAGGCAGAGGTGGTTACCTATCGCCAGCGAGAAGAGAACCATCCGTTTATTGATGATGTGCTTCAGCAGGGAGATCTCAATCGCTACATTTTTGTAGTGAGCTGGGGGTTTGATGTGCCGAAATATTTGCACAGGCTCTCCCACGCTCATGTGGTTTACCATGCCCACAGCTCAGGCTATGGTTTCTCGGTCCCTCCCCAGGTGCCAATTGTGTCGGTTAGTCGCAATACCATGGGCTATTGGGGGGCGCGATCGCAAAACTCCCTGCTCTACTGGCTGCCCAATCAGCTCCCCAAAGATGTCAGCAACCGCCAGCTCCATCGCGATATTGATATTCTCGTCCAAGCCAGAAAAACGTCTGAATATGTCAGCCAGCAGCTCATCCCTGAACTACAAAAAAGATTTAATGTTGTTGTTGTTGACTCCTTCGTAGACGATCTTATGGCTTTGTTTAACCGGGCCAAGATCTATCTCTATGATTCAGCAGAATACTGGGTGCAGTATCGCCTCACCGAAGGGTTTGGCCTGCCCCCCATGGAAGCGCTTGCCTGTGGTTGTCAGGTATTTTCCAGCGTTAACCATGCCCTCGCCGATTATCTCGACCCTGGAGAGAACTGTTATAAGATTGCAGGCTACGCCACAGGGTATGATGTTCAGCGGATCACTGCTGTTTTAGATGACTGGCAGCCGAGTAATCTACCCGACAGCTTTTTCGCACCCTATCGTACTGAGCAGTTAGTTCCTCGGTTAGAAACCATTTTGACTGAGCTAAATCAGTTTTTTGACTATCGTCAGAAATATCCTTCGGATATTGCCAGTTTGACTCGTTGGAGAGAACTGTATTTATTTTATAGACGAATTCAGACGAAGCTGCGAAAAGGTTTAAAGTAGCGCAGTGGGGCTGGCTGATGGCGATAGGGGGCGCTCAGGGCTTGCCCCCCTGAAACCCCCTGTTCGTGGGGGCCTAATTCCCCCACACCCCCCGAAAGTAGGTTGCCGTTTACAGCGAAAATACAGGTGAAGGCTGGGTTACGGCGGGGTCGATTAGTCAGGTTATCTCTATTGAGCCAATAGCCAACAACGAGCTAGATAACTACCCTTTTTAGAATTTTGTCGCAGCGCGCAAAATTCTAAACCACCTTGCCGAGCCCCAAACCCGCTATCGAGGATAACACTGATATTTTCCCGTAGGGTCCTAGGGCGGCGGAACGCCCTAGCCAGGGGGTGTGGGGAACTCGGAGGGACCCCACGCAGCCGGTTTTGCCACTATCCAGCATCCCAAAACCACAACAGTCACGCCCCACATTTCTTCTGCATCTTTCGCATCTGAGCCAAAAGATACTCAGTTCGTCCCAGCTCAGCCATATCATAAAGCCTCTCAAACTCTTGCTCAAAATGCTTAGCTACAGTTGCATTTTTGATAATCAACAGATTCTCATCATTGGTATGATTAGCAGCCTTGCTCCAATTGTGGGAGCCGATGATGACCGTATGATTGTCTAACAGGGCAAATTTGTGGTGTAGCTTGTCGCCATCCGCTAAGACTGGATAGCCCACAGTGCTGATCGATGGTTGCCAGGGCTGATTGCTTTTTTCGTACCGACAGCGATGATCAGGTAACGCCAGACCCAGCATATCCAAAGCTTCACTGTGATAGCGATAGATAAAGCTCCGATCAACTAGGGCACGAATATTGAGATTGCTGGCCGCCAGCGCATCGGCAATTTCCTGATCGGTAAACACAAACAAGGCTAAATCGGCTGATTGACTGGCGTGGCTGAGAGTGTCAGCAATGACGCCATTGGTAGTTTGCTGACGCGGGGTATCAGCGCGGTGGGGTGAAAATTGCACGGTGATCTGACCGTCAGGCAACACAACAGTTTGCTGCGGTCTCACCAATTTGGCCGATCCAAACAGACTGTCGGGCTGACCCTTGGGTCCATCGCCCCACATTAGCTCAAATTCTTGGGTATAGGCAGTGGCCAGATCGATACTCTCAACACGCACCAGAACGTTGGCATTGCCCCGGCTTTCGGGTACTAGCCAATCACCATGAATACCAGACAGAGTAAAGTTCGCCGAGCCAGTAACCACACGGCGACCGTCCACCACCAAAAACTTGTGATGCATCAAACCACTACCTTTACTACCATCGTCGGTATCGTCCACAATCGGGATGCCGGCCTGCCGTAACATCAGGACCGCATCGCGCCGGGCGGCTTCATCGAGGGAAACTTGCCCATCCCCGTTAATGTCACCAAATGCAAACAAATTTTCGTGTTTGCCCCGGCTATGGTCATCCTGCTGCCGTATCCAGGTAGAGCTGTGCTGACTCCACCCGTCACTGTACTGATTTTCCAAAATTATTCTGACAGGTATGCCAGCCCGTGCCTTTGCTATCAAGGCTGTGGCCACCTGAGGCAGGTTTAGTTCCTGTACCGCTAGGTCGATGGATGTACTCGCCTGGTCAATGGCCTCCACCAACACTTGCTCCAGGTTATCCCCCGAGCGACGGACACGACGGTAGGGATCGTCATAGCGGCTAGCCTCCCTATGGTTAAAGAAAACCTGAATGTTGGGATCTTGGGGCAGCTGTGGTGAGTGCTCCCCTTGACTCCAAGGCTGTTGCCAGCCAAGACTGACTAGGCCCAAACTCCCCAAGGTCAGAGTCAGTAATCCTCCCGCTTGCCATCGGTTTAGCATGACATCCTGATAAATTCTGTAGATAGTCTTTAGTGAGCCCTATCCGCAAAATTGTCTAACTTCCCTGAAAGGTCGGCTAGCTTATTAAACTGGGGCTTTCTTTCCAATGTTTTCCCTGATTCGCAGGTGTCCACTGATACGATTAATAGCGTTATGCTGATTACACATTAAAAGCGCTGGTTTGCTATGCCAACTCCCGAACTTTTTCTAGAGGCGACCAAGTGGATGGGCCTCGCTACGCTAGCCTTTGCAGCTCTGACAGCGTTGGCGTTTTTAACTAAGTGGGGAATTCGATTTCGATTAGTGGGCGTGACCGGGTTCTGTGGCGTGCTCACAGCAGGGTTATTTGGCCTTAGCTTTCAGCCGTTGGTATCAACCACTGTGGAAGGTTCGATCCCCTATGTCACCGTTTACGACTCAGGGGCATCCCAGCTGGTAATTGCTGTCCCCCCAACAATTACGGACCCTCAGCTAGAGGCTACCCTGCAACAGGCCGCCATTAATTCGTTTAATCCTAGCCAATTGGGCGGTGCAGGAGGTCAGGGGCCTCGGGTTCGTGCCCGCACAATTGTTCATCGTGATCCCGGTATTTCAGACTTGCTATATCTGGGGCAGATTCAGCCCGATGCCCAGTCTGAGTCGGGGTATAACATTACCCTTTCTCGCTCTGCCCTGGCCAAAGCCCGAGCGGCCTCCCAGGACAGTTAGTGTCTAAAAAATTCTGTCTGGGTATCTGAGAGCGCAACGCCCGTTAAGGCTTAAAATCCTTGACCATGGTAACGTTCAGGAATCTCCACAGCTCCTTCTTGAAGTCAACTTTGCCCGCAAGCATTTCAATCTCAAGCATTTCATCTGTCGAGAGGCAACCATGTCTACGTTATCTACACTGATGGTGGCACCAGCCCAAGTGGTCAGGGGCGCTGGCATTTTATCTGAGGGTGCTGCCCATATTGCCAGATTAGGACAGCGACCCTTATTGGTAGGAGGGGCTCGCACGCTGCAGGTGACCAAACCATTTCTAGAGGCGCTGAGTACGCTAAGTGTTGCCCGCGCCTCCTACCAGACAGACTGTTGTGAAACGTCCCTGGTCCATCTGCGTCAGGCGGTTGATGCCCACAGGGCTGACGTGATCATTGGTGTAGGAGGGGGAAAAGCCCTAGATACAGCCAAGCTGGTGGCTCATCAAACCCGGCTGCCGGTGGTTACTATCCCCACCTCGGCGGCCACATGTGCTGCCTGGACGGCCTTATCAAATGTGTATTCTGAGCGAGGTGCATTTCGTTACGATGTGGGGCTGCCCACCTGTCCAGAGCTGTTGCTGCTGGACTACGACTTAGTGGCGACGGCTCCCCAGCGGACATTGGTGGCGGGCATTGGCGATGCGATCGCAAAGTGGTACGAAGCCTCTGTCAGCAGCGGCCATTCATCCCAAACCCTGATTATTGGCGCGGTACAGCAGGCTCGCATTCTGCGGGATATTCTCTTTCAAAAATCCGCCGCCGCCTTAGAAAATCCTGGCGGTGATGACTGGCGCGAAGTGGTCGATGCCTCGGTGCTCATGGCCGGTGTGATTGGCGGCATGGGGGGAGCCCAGTGTCGGACTGTTGCTGCCCATGCAGTCCACAACGGTTTGACTCAAATTCCAGCCAGCCACACCATGCTCCATGGCGAAAAAGTTGCCTATGGTATCTTGGTGCAACTACGCCTGGAGGAAATGGAATCGGGCAATACGTTAGCGATGTCGTCTCGTCAGCAGTTGCTCAAGTTTTATACCCAAATTGGATTGCCCATGACCCTGAGCGATCTAGGCTTGGGTGGCATGACTCTAATGGAGCTACGCCAGGTTGCCGAGTTTGCCTGTCAGCCCCGCTCAGACATTCACCACCTGCCGTTTGAGGTCAGTCCTCAACAGGTAATGGCGGCCATGGTGTCCACCACAGCCCCCTGTCGACGCGCCGAGCCCGCTCGCACGTTGTTAGCCAAAACACCACCAGTCAAAACAAAATCATCACCATCGTCATGAGGAGGTAAGGCCATGACCCTAGCTTGGATGAAAAAAGCACAGAGACTTTCACAATTGCCTCCCTACGCCTTTGCGCGGTTGGATGAACTCAAAGCCAATGCTCGCGCTCAGGGTTTAGACCTGATTGACCTGGGCATGGGGAATCCCGGCGGCCCCACCCCTGCGCCCGTGGTTGAGGCGGCGCAAAAGGCTCTAGCAGATCCTGCTCAGCATGGCTATCCTCCCTTTGAAGGCACCGCCAGCTTTCGCAATGCGATTACGGCCTGGTATCACCGCCGCTACGGAGTGAGCCTGGACCCTGAGGGTGAGGCGTTGCCCCTGCTGGGGTCGAAGGAAGGTCTTACGCACCTGGCCCTGGCCTATTTGGATCCGGGGGATACGGTACTAGTGCCGACACCGTCCTATCCGGCACATTTTCGAGGACCTGCGATCGCAAATGCCCACATTCATCCCCTCATACTCACCCTAGAAAACGACTGGCTAATCGACATCTCCACCATTCCAGAGACCGTCGCCCGTCAGGCCAAGGTGCTGTACTTTAACTATCCCAACAACCCCACCGGAGCCACCGCCCCCAGAGCCTTCTTTGAAGAGATTGTTGCCTTTGCCAAGCACTATGAAATCATGCTAGTTCATGACCTGTGCTATGCCGAGCTGGCCTTTGACGGCTATCAGCCCACCAGTGTTCTGGAAATTCCCGGTGCCAAAGAATTTAGCGTTGAGTTTCACACCCTTTCCAAAACCTATAATATGGCCGGTTGGCGTGTGGGCTTTGTTGTGGGCAACCGCCACATTATTCAGGGATTGCGCACCCTCAAAACTAACCTCGACTACGGCATCTTCTCCGCTATCCAAACCGCTGCTGAGACCGCCCTCAATCTGCCGGACTCTTACCTAGAAGACGTGCGCCATCGCTATCGTACGCGACGCGACTGTCTCATTGCCGGTTTGGCCGAACTGGGCTGGGATGTGCCAAAAACTAACGCCACCATGTATCTGTGGGTGCCCTGTCCCCCAGATATGACCGCTGCTGATTTTGCCTTTGATGTTTTACAAAAGACGGGTGTGGTCGTGACCCCTGGCAGCGCCTTTGGTGAAGGCGGGGAAGGGTTCGTTCGCGTCAGCTTGATTGCTGACGAAGCGCGTCTCAAAGAGGCAATACAGCGACTAAAGGATGTGGGAGTGCGCTATCCGGTCGCGGTCTAGGGTGAGGGAACCCTGAGCGCCAATGCTCGTTCTGGCTCGTTAGCCCCGTCTGCTTCTGCAGTTAAAATAGCCAACTCAAAGTTTTGTGCCAACCGCAGCTGTAGGGGTTCCAAGTTCTGAGCATCGCTAAAGTCTGTTGCTTGTATATTGGCCTGACCAAAATAGGCCCGATCGAGCACAGTATCGCTGAGGTTGGCCTTTTCTAAATTCCCATGGCCAAAATAGGCCTCAGTCAGATTTGCCTGGGACAAATAGGCATGGTACAAATTCGCGTCCGCCAAATACGCCTGGGTGAGGTCGGCACCAATCAAACAGCAGTGACTCAGATTTACCCCCTGCAGATTGGTTTCACGTAGGTTGGCTTCGAATAAATAGGCGCGGCTTAAATCGGCACCGCTTAAGTACGTCTGCCGCAGGTTAAATCCAGCTAAATCGACGCCTTTTAAGTCGGCTGCCCTCAGGTTAGGGCGAATGTGAGCATTTTGCTGACGCCAGCGATTCCAAACCCTGATGCCAGCAGTTAACAGGTCTAGGTGTTCTGGGTGAGCCATGGGCTGAGATAGTTCAGGAAGCATTTTCGCAAAGCGGTTTATAACGCTGACGACATTACTGTCGGCCAGGTTGCGACCAGGAACACCACTGTTGCAATAATAGACAATACCCCAGCGATTATGTTGCCCAGGAGAGAGCTGACGACAATCGCTAAACTAACTTTCGCTCCTAACTTACACCGCTCAACCACGGCCAGGTCGCGACGATGCAGCATTTCCCCGATAAAGGCTCCAGCCATGGAGCCCAATAAAAGGCCAAAAATCGGACCGCCCACGGGTAGCGCCGGTAGCAGTCCCAGCAGACCGAGGACCATGCCGATCACGGCTCCAATTTGCCCCCAGTTACTGGCCCCTACTTTTTTGGCCCCCAGGTAGCCAGCTAAGTAGTCGATGGCGGTGGTTACGGCAAAAATGGCGACGGCAATTCCCAGGGCGACTAATACCGCTTTGCTAAAACCTGCGATCGCACCCCAAATTGCAATGGCAGCTACAATCAGTCCAATGCCAGGAAATGCGGGAACAAACGCACCGATAATGCCAGCTCCCATGACAACGAGCAGGACCCAGTAGAGAATAATCAGCCCTATAGCCATCTGTGTCTATCTATAAAAGATACCTTCATTCTCTACTGGCTCAGTGCCCTCAAAAACTTTTGCACTTCGCCCAGCAGACTTTTTTTGGGTTTCGGTGCCGTACTATTTTCGGTTTCCCCATAGAGGATTTTTTCTAGCTCTTCACTAGAGGGCCGTTGGGACAGTTCAGCCTGGAGTTCATACTGGTCGTTGAGTTCTTGCCATACTTGCCAGCCCTGGGGATGGCGATGCAGAATAGCGGCATCGGCCATCGGTCGGTAGTAGTAGCAAGAGTTTAAGGTGCTTAAAAACCGCTCACGTAGCTGACGAGCGGCGTAGCCAATGCCGACAATGCTGACATCCTCTAGTTGCGGATTCAAGATAATGACGGTGCGATCTTGGGCGGCCTCGCAGAGTTTTTCCACATCTTGCACTTCAACGGCAGACGGATTGACGATCAGAAAAGCCTCATCGTCCGGCTCGACGGTGGCTTGAACTTCGTTGATACCTCGGATAGTGAAGTCTGGATTATTCCAGTCACGTTTAGCCAGGGCGGCGGCTCCGGCATCGGGAAAATAAACTTTGAATTGCAAACCCAGGTCTTCAAACAGACTGAGAAACCGTTCGGCAATGGGCTGCTGTTTGAGTTCTGGGATTACCATTTCTACCTGCAGACGGGGAATACCATCTGCGATCGCAGCCTTAGTAGAGGCAATAGCCTGATCGATGGTTTCCTCAAGACTGGTCGGCAGGTCAGACATGGTTAGATTTTTTGTTTTCAGCAAGCAATCACCTTTGATTATCTGCCTTTTTTGTCCCGCTAGAAACTTGAGTTCAGCCATAGACCTGACTCGGCCCGGCAATTATCCAAGTTCATGCTGACTGTCGGTGCGCTCTAATGTAATAAACAGGCTGTTGGGAAAATCAGGTATTCGATAAAAAATAATTTCCAGATGAACTGATAGTAGTCTTTACAGCTCAGACCAGTCGCATCGGTGTTGTTAGAGTCTAGCTGGACCTGACGGCTTAGGTACCAAAAATAACCCAGTGCTAAGCCATGGGTCACCATCAGAAATTCAGCATTGATAGCGGGGATAAACCGGGCCGCTATTATGAGGCCGCTGTAACAAATGGTTAGAAGCCACCAGACCAGTTTGAAAACCTTGGCGATGCTCAGACTATCCATACTTTTGCTAGCACCGTCGCGTAATTTTTTTAGCAGTGCGATCGCACTGCTAAATACCAGCACCACCAGGGCTAGTACCCATATCCGCCCTGGGATATGGGGCATTAATCCCAATTGACTAGAGGCATGTAGAAAAATGCCTAAATTGACCACAGCTCCCCGCACCAGAAGCTTACAGCCCGAGCCCAAGAGCGGAAATCGCTTCAGCTGTAGCGGCGGCAGAGAATAGGCCGTCCCAATGGCCAGACTGAACCAGACAGTTGCCACCAAATAAAGGCTCTGGGAAACGACTGCTAATAGGATCGCTCCACTACAGGCAATGCCCACCAGCATCCTGGCCTGGGGGGCAGAAAACTCCCCCGAGGCAATGGGCAAATAGGGCTTATTGAGACGATCAACCGCAACATCTTCAATCTGGTTCAGACCGACGATGTAAATATTGGTACAGATGCAGGCCAACCATGTTAGCCACAGGGAACTCACCCCCTGCCATACATGAAATGTCCCAGGGGACAGCCCGAGCGGGTGACGAGCGGCCCAGGCAATACCAAATAAACCCAGCACACTTAAGCTAGTGCCAGCAATGGTATGGGGCCGAGAAAACTTCCAGAATGCTCGCAGCCAGGGAATGGGGCTTTGGATTAAATTTAGCGATGGAGGGCTAAGCGCAGATTTCGTCATCGACATGGCGTGGGACCTCTTGAATCACCATGCCGAGTTTTCCCGAAGCCGTCAACTGATTCAGAGCATTGTTGAAATGCTTAATAGAACGGCTAAACATTTGTATCGTCCGGGGTCAAAGGCTCTCATTTTTATATTTTGTAGAAGCGTTCCATGGAACGCCTCTACAACGCCCGCCCTTTCATTTCATCCACATCTAAAAGGCTCACAATCACCCCGGCTATGGGAATCGCCAGAAACAATCCCAACAGTCCCGCCACGCGCACCCCCACAATCAGGGCAAAAAACATCACCACAGGATTAATGTTAAGAGAGTCTCGCATCACATGGGGTAATAGGATATTTTCTTCAACCTGCTGTAGCAAAATACATACCACAACTGATTGGATAGCGGTGCCAATACCTTGGGACAACAACAACAGCCCAATTAGACCCACACCCAGCGTTGCACCAATCCCAGGAATTAGATCAAATAAGCCTGCAATGACTGCTAGAACTAGGGCGTAGGGAATCTGTAACAGTAAAAAGACAGCAAATGTAGAGATTGCAAAAAAGATAGATAACAGCAACCGTCCCCAAAAAAAACCTAGAAGATTCTTTTGAATGGTGAGGGTTAGCGGTTGTTGCTGGTGTTCGGGAATGGCTTTTAAGAACAATCGCCAAAGCCGGGGACCGTCTAGCATCATAAAAAACGTTACGACGGCAATCAGAATACCGTTGATAAAATTTTCCAGTAAAGTTTGCACCAGTCCTAAGCCTGAACCCAGCAGTGTGGTGGCCTGTTGCTGTAGCTGCTCCCCTAGGGTTTGTAAGTCTACCTGCACATTCCACTGGCGCAGTGTGGTTTCAATGCTTTCTATCAGTGGCTGTAGAGAATTGAGAAAGTCCGTGCCATTGTCTAACAGGCTCTGCCCCTGGGCAATGACAGCTAGCGCCAGGGTGGTGACAATACCGCCCACTAAAACCAAAGCCACCATAAATACGGTAAAAACGGCCAGGCTACGGGGAAGGAACCGTCGACACCAGGTGACGGGATAACTGAGCAAAAATGCCAAAATTGTGGAGATGACAAAAATGACCACCACAATTTCAAAATAGTCTAGGACCTGAAGTAAGGCCCAACCGCTGGCCAGCAGCAGTAGAAACCGGATCAGTGCCGAGTTGTCTAACTGAGTCAAAACGATTTGCACTTTTTCCAGCGAAGTTTGAGGCTGGGGATTAGGTCGGGGAGCCACTATCGGTGTCCGCAGCTTTGAGAATTTCTTGGACGAGAACGTAGGGCTGGACGATCAAAGACCGGAGCTGATTGGTGGGACCAGATACCCCCCAAGTCTTAAGCTGATCTTGGGTGGGTTTCGTAATCAGCTGTTCGCCAATCCAACGCTGGACAGATTGCACATTGTCATTGGTCAGGGCCACGCCTACATCCACTAGATCAAGCTGGGGGTTTACCAAGACAACTGCATCGCGGGCAATATGGGGCTTTAGCCAATTCCACTGGGTGGGACCCACCATATGGGCTAGCTCTTGTCTCAAGTTTTGGGTCATGGTTAGTGCTCCGCTGGGCAGTGGGAAAATCAGCAATGCCAAAAAAACATTGTAGCCTTTGGGTCATCGGGCCAGATCGTGCATGGCGTGAATGCGATCGCAACAATACTGCGTCACTGCTGTCAGCTCTGCTTTGTCTTTGCTAGAACTCGGCGGCGTAATCGGTTGACCAATTCGTACCGTGACGGGCAGAGGTTTTGGAAAGACTGCCCCCCGTGGCAAAATTCGGTGGGTGCCCCACAGACTGACGGGCACCAAGGGCACCTGAGCCTTGGCCGCAATCATCGCAGCCCCTAGCTTGGGGTCAGGAATCCGACCATCGGGGGTGCGAGTTCCTTGGAGAAATACGCCGACCGCCCAGCCCTGATCGAGCTGTTCCAGCGCCGCTCGAATCGCCCCACGGGCAGACCCTCCTCGCTGAACTGGATAGGCGCCATAGGCCCGAATAGCCGGGGCCAGTACCGGTACCTTAAACAGCTCTTGTTTGGTCATGTATGCGACGGGACGACGCACACATGAAGAGACAATGGGCGGGTCAAAATCGCTAGCATGGTTGGCGACAACGAGCACTGGACCTGACGTCGGCATATTTTCGGCACCATAGATGTGTCCGCGAAAATAGGCTCGTAGCATGGGGTTGACTATCGACCATTTGAACAGGTGATAGAGGGCCAGACTGATCTTTGGCTCGCGCTGTTGTTGTATGTCATTCATCAACACAGCCTATATGGTTTCTACCTGTTCCAGGGTGCCTACGTTTTTTAGCGTGAGGCTGCGGCAGGTGCGCTTGGTTAATCCAGCTAAGACTTTACCGGGGCCTACTTCAACCACGGTCTCCACAGCTTGGTCGGGCAGGCTCAGTGAGATTTCCCGCCAGCGAACCGAGCCGGTCATTTGTTGCATGAGTCGTTGTTTGAGCACATCTCCGTCAGTACTGGGGGTGGGGTCCACATTGGAGAGCACTGGTATTGTGGCTGTCTTAAAGGGTAGATCGCTCAAAATTTGGTCAAATTCATGGGCAGCAGGGGCCATCAGCGGAGAATGAAATGCACCGCTGACGTTGAGTTTGACGGCTCGCTTGGCTTTAATACCGGTCATAACGGTTTCCACTGCCTCCGGGGTGCCTGAAATTACGACTTGGCCAGGATTATTGTCGTTGGCCAAAACCACCCCCTCAGTGGTAGCCAGTTTGTCATCTAGCTCGTCTCGGTTAAACCCCATCAGGGCAGCCATGGCTCCATCGGCGGCCTGGGCCATCAGCTCAGCCCGGCGCTTGACTAAACGTAATCCAGCGACAAAATTAAAGACTTCCGCTGTGTAGAGGGCGGAATATTCTCCTAGGCTGTGGCCTGCTACGAGATCTGGCTGCATACTTTTGGCCTTGAGTAAATCGGCCAATATGCATTCAATTACGTAAAGACAGGGTTGGGTATATAGGGTATCGGCAAGCTTAGCTTCGTCGCTTTGGCACAGTCCCAACACTGACCAGCCCAGCACATCATCAGCTTCGGCAAACTTGTCCTTGGCCACGTCAGCCAAATCACTGCCCATTCCCACGGCCTGGGACCCTTGCCCAGGAAATACCCACACGGTTTTTGTCATGTTTAATCGTGTATTTGTCTGTTTTTCACTGTCTCAGCAAATGACCCATTAGGAAAGAGCTGGATCAGCAAGCATGTCACAGTCCCCATTCGAGCAGAGCTGCGCCCCAGGTAAGTCCTGCCCCAAAGCCAGACACAGCGATTGTGTGGCCGGATTGAATTTTACCGCTACGGACCCATTCATCGAGGGCAATGGGGATTGAGGCGGCAGAGGTGTTACCGTGCTTGGCCATGTTGCTCACTACCCGCTCACGGGGTAGCTTGAGGCGCTTGGCAACGGCGTCCAAGATGCGCTGATTGGCTTGGTGCAAAATTAGCCAGTCAATATTGTCAGCGGCTAACCCGGCATGGAAAAGAGTTTTTTCTAAGACTTCTGGCACTCGACTGACGGCAAAGCGATAGACTTCGCGACCGTTCATGGTAATGGTGTTAAAGGTGCCTTTTTGGGTGGTAACCCCATCCACTAAGGGAGTTGATGCCGCTGTATAGGCCAAATTTAAGCAGCCGTTTAGGCTGCCATCGCTGCGCATTTCAGAGCCCAGCAGGCGGTCGCGATCGCAGGCCTGCATGACTACGGCTCCGGCCCCATCGCCAAACAGCACACAGGTGGTGCGGTCTTCCCAGTCCACCCAGCGGCTGAGCAGGTCAGCCCCGATGACGACAACATTTTGGTATGTACCTGTGCGAATAAACTGGGCTGCTGTCACAATGCCAAACACAAACCCTGAGCAGGCCGCTGTTAGGTCAAAAGCCACCGCCCGCGTGGCACCGATGGCGGCCTGTACCTGGCAGGCGGTGCCAAACAAATCATCGGGGGTGGAGGTGGCCAGAATGATCAGATCAATATCATCGGGGGTGAGATTTGCGGATGCGATCGCACCTTTTGCAGCCTGGGCAGCGAGCATTGTCAAAGAGTCTGCTGCACTGGCTATGTGGCGTTGACTAATGCCTGTACGCGTAGCAATCCATTCATCGGAGGTATCCACGACGCGGCTCAGCATCTCATTACTCAGCGCTGCCTCAACCTGAGCGCTACCGCTACCAATAAAGGCCACACCGGCCCCACCGTTTATCATTATTTTTTAGTCTCCGTTGGTCACCGATGCAGCAACCTTTTGGTACTGCCCCTGGATATGCCCAATCACACCATTATCCACCGCCTCCTTAGACAGGCGAATGGCATTAAAAATAGACGGTGCGTTAGAGCTGCCATGGCTGATGACCGCCACGCCATTCACACCTAACAGCAATGCCCCACCGTGTTCAGCGTGATCGAGTCGTTGTTTGATGCGCTTGAGGTTGCCTTTTAGAATGAGCACCCCCAGCTTTCCTAAAATACCGCGTGGCAGTTCCTCTCGGAGAATATTCATGGCGGCTTCACCGACGGCTTCAGCAAATTTCAACAGCACATTGCCCACAAACCCATCGCAGACAATCACGTCAAAATTGCCTGAGAGCACATCTCGCCCTTCCGCATTGCCCACAAAATTAATCGTTGGCGATTCGCTGAGGGCCTGATACACCTGCACCGCAACATCATTGCCCTTGCTGGGCTCTTCGCCAATATTAAGCAGACCCACACGGGGATTATGGGCTCCAAAGGCATACTCAGAATAAACACTACCCATCAGGGCAAACTGCTCTAAAAATTTAGGACGGCAATCAACGTTGGCCCCCACGTCCAGAATTAAAACGGGCTTCCCGGCTACCACCGTTGGAAATACCGCACCGATAGCGGGTCGGTCGATGCCCTTAATACGGCCCAAACGCAAAAGTGCGGCTGCCATAGCTGCTCCGGAATGGCCAGCCGATACAACCGCATCTGCCCGACCCTTTTTCACCATATCCATGGCGACATTAATAGATGCCCTCCGCTTCTTCCGCAGAGCGCTGAGGGGTTCTTCATGCATTTCAATCGTGCCTTCAGATGGCACAATCTCAAGCCGACTAAGGCTGTCGGGGTCAGCTACAGAAGCCCTAATTTGTTCAGGATCGCCAACAAGCAAGATTTCAACATCTAGCTCTTCTCTTGCCCTAATAGCTCCAGCAACGATTTCAGCAGGTGCATAATCGCCCCCCATTGCATCAACTGCGATCCGCGCTTGAGTTAAGCCCATCGAATTGAATCTATAGAAACTTTAAGAAATTCTATCAGACTGAAACCGAGTGAAAAATTTACAACTACGGTTTTCTGACAAAAGTTCAGTCCAAAGTTTCCAAATATTTTGCCATTAATGGTGCTTTTGTACTGAAAGCCAAGCCACATCCAAGTAGAGTCCAATTGGAATTCTGTAATTTCCTCTGGGGAAAAACTCCAGTTCTGGACGTGGCCACGGCTAAGATACAAGCCAAATACGCTTGTTCTCTACAAACGCTGTTATTCTTCGCCAGGCTCGACAATCCGCTGGAATAAATACCCCGTTCCCCGGGCCGTCAAAATCAGCTCAGGATTACTCGGATCGTCCTCTAGCTTGGCGCGCAGTCTGGAGATATGCACGTCAACTACCCGCGTGTCAACATGACGCTCTGGCGTATATCCCCAAACCTCTTGCAAAATCTCAGACCGCGAGAAAGGTTCCCCAGAGCGACTTACCAACAGCTCTAGGAGGCTAAACTCCATACCCGTTAGACGGATGCGTTCGTCACCCTTATAGACCTGACGCTTGTTGGTATCAATGCGAATGTTATTGATCGTGATGACGCCTGAGCTGGGAATCCCTGAGGTGCCAGTCTTTTCCACACGCCGGAGGACAGAACGAATTCTGGCCTCTAATTCTTTGGGGGAGAAGGGTTTAACCACATAGTCATCAGCGCCTAGCTCTAAACCTGTGATGCGATCAGCAACATCCCCCAGGGCTGTTAGCATGATGATTGGAATATCAGATTCTTTGCGTAACTCTTGGCAAACGCCATAGCCATCTAGCTTAGGCATCATGACGTCCAGTACCACTAAGTCAGGAATTTCGTGACGAAATGTGTCTAAGGCCTCTTCTCCATCTGCTGCAGTAACGACGTCATACCCAATCATCGAAAGACGGGTTTCCAAAATACGACGGATACTGGCTTCGTCATCGACGACCAAGATTTTCTCTTTTACGCTTTCCAAAGTTTCTTGAACTCCTACATAACGGCGACGGCAGAAGATTTCGACTGCTGGAGAGAAGAGCGATTGCTCCGCTCCCTTGAAAAACCGACGGCTTCATCACTTCAAGGTGTGTCAGTCGCAATGCTGATGATTGGCTGATACTCAGTGGTGGAAGAACTTCTGATTAAAGCTTTATTTAGATCTTTTTAAGATGTCTAACATTGTATTGCTTTTCCTAGCCCATAGTCTTTATATATTCAAGCTTTTCAACGTTTCTTAAGGTTGTTCTCCAGCAGCGCAAAATTTTTAGAGTATCTTATCTGGTTTTGTTTCGTTCATAAGAGCTGCACAGATTTACTTAAAGTTGTAGGGCTGCCATTGACCATGGGATAGCTATTTTCGGCTCTAAATACTCTCTATCATGG
>NZ_JADEXP010000603.1 GCF_015207065.1 Leptolyngbya cf. ectocarpi LEGE 11479
CCGTAATTTCCTCATTCAGCAAATGGGCGATCAGTGCTGCTTCTAATGCAGTGGCATCCGGCATATCTCGCACAATTGCCGGGATCGAATCCATCTCTAACGCACAGCAACTGCGCCAGCGCCGCTCACCACTGATGATTTCATATTTACCCCTGGCACCAGGTCTGACCAGGATCGGTTCCAGAACCCCATGCTTCGCAATAGACTCCTTAAGCCGCTCCATCTTTTGCGGATCAAAATAAAGTCGAGGTTGCTTTAACCTCCCAGGGAGCTGAAGCGGTTGAATATCAGCAACCGGTAATCTAAACGACTGCCCTGAAAGCGACTTCAAACTCTCAATTTCTTCCTTGAGCTGGGCAATCGTTTCACCCTCCTGAGCATTTAAGGCACCACTAAACATGGTCGCCATGGGGCGTTTGCTGATGCGAGCCATCGCTAATCCATCTCCTTAATCACTTCAACTGCAATTTTTTCGTAGAGCTTATTGTTGGGATCCCCTGCTCTGTAGATACCCAATGGCAACCCAGCAGCTGCGGCATTGGCAATGTAGGCATTGTCTTTAATCGTCGGAAACATCGGAATTTGCATGTGCCGCATAATATCAGGTAATCCCTCAATATCCGACAGCCCTAAATTATCTCGATGCATTGCCCGATTCTTGGCCCCATTTGGCACCACCCCAAACACCTTAGGCGCGGGCTTTAGACGTAACTCAGTGCGAGTCAGGCTAATCCACTCCAGCAATTTAGCCATCGCATCCATATCCTTGTCCTCTGGCTTCAGCGTGATAATTACATCTGTACTCGCCGACAGAGCTGCGATATGTAGTTGCTCAATCGTGCCAGGGCAGTCAATAATCAGCACATCGTGGGGAAGTGGATAATCTTCTAATGCATCTGCTAGCAAGTAAGCCCCCCGCTTATCCAAAACAAGGCGCTGTGTACTTTCAGTCAGTGGCAGTCCACCGAGGCAGGCATCGATCCCCTCAATGCGATCCCGCCAAACCGGAAACAGAGGATAGTCCCCTTTAAAGTCAGGTCGCAACACCCAATCCATCGTTTTCTCCTTTTTGGGATCATCCAATCCACAGAAAAGAGTCAACGAACCATTGGGGTCACAACCAAACATCGCAACCTTCTTTCCTTTGCGGGCGAGCTGGTAAGCCAGGTTAACGGTCAGTGTGGTCTTACCAACGCCACCGCTATTCGACATGATTGAAATAACTTTTTTCAGCATCTTTGTTGTGGCGAAGTTTCAAAGCGTGCGCGCACATCATAACTCAATCTGACTGAAAATTCTCAGAATTCTTAAGTGGAATTATTGAATTTGAGAATTCCAGAATTTTCAAGAGACTTTTTAGCTGTGATATGAATGCCGTAAGCGTTTCTTGAGCGGAGTCGAAAGGAATGCTGGCAGTGCCTTGAGCCTGCCCTCCGATATCGGGCGCTATTAACCAGCCGCTCTCTTTGAGAACAAGATTACCTTTTACCAAACAACCCAGACTCCGATGCCTGGAGCGTATCGTAAAAACTCTCTTTCGCCTTTAGTTCCAAAGCCCGTTTGGTATATCGCCCAAACACATTCATTGACTTAATTCGCATCAGCCTGCGTACAAACTCAGGATTCATTCCCTCCAAGATCAACTGAGTCCCAAACGTATGGCGCAGCTGATGAGGATGAATGGCATCATCCAGTTCTGCCAACTCAGCCAAATCCTTGATGCAGTTATAAACCCCCTTGTATCCCATCCGC
>NZ_JADEXP010000050.1 GCF_015207065.1 Leptolyngbya cf. ectocarpi LEGE 11479
GTGGGCCGGGATGAATCCAATATTATTGTTGTGCGCTTTTCTGAAAGAGGCGTTAGGGTTTCAGGAGACCCCCATGCCTGGATTCCGATATCAGCTCGGCGCTGATAATGTCGGCATCTCAACGTTCGACCGGTCCCTACGGGTGGATTACAAAATCGTTGCAAACGCTGCATCGCGCTGACTGGTATCGTCAGGTGCAGCCGATTGATGGCAAAGGCGGTGCAACAGTTAGTATTGACGGCCACACCTATCTAAATTTTGCGAGTAACGACTATTTAGGACTGGCGGCAGACCCCAGATTAGCCGCCGCTGCGACCGCTGCGATCGCAACCTACGGTACCGGCAGCACGGGCTCCCGACTCCTGAGCGGTCAGCGCCCTATCCACCGCGAGTTAGAACAGGCCATCGCTCAGCTTAAGGGCACCGACGATGCCATTGTTTTTAGCTCCGGATACTTGGCCAACCTGGGCACCCTGGCAGCCCTGGTCGATCACCGCGATCTGATCATTGCCGACCAGTACAATCACTCCAGCCTGCAAATGGGAGCGCGTCTGAGCGGCGCTACCGTAGCCGTCTATGAGCACAATGACTTGGAGCAGCTGCAGCAACATCTGGCGCTGCGCTCCCAGTATCGCCGCTGTCTAATCGTCACCGACAGCGTATTTAGCATGGACGGCGACCTCTGCCCGCTACCCGAGATTCTCGCTCTGTCTGCCCAGTGGGATGCCATGGTACTGGTGGATGAAGCCCACGGTACGGGAGTGTTAGGAGCAAACGGCGGTGGTGCCGTAGAGCTGCTGGGCTGTCGTCATCGGCCCCTGGTCCAGGTGGGCACCCTGAGCAAAGCCCTGGGTAGTCTGGGAGGCTATGTGACCGGCTCTGCTGAGCTGATCGATTTTTTGCGCAATCGGGCCGCTACCTGGATTTACACCACCGGACTGTCTCCAGCAGCGGCGGCGGCGGCTAAAGCTGCGATCGCTATCCTGGCCCAAGAGCCTCAGCGGCTAAACCAGCTAGCTGATAACACTGCTTACCTGCGCCAATGTCTAGACCAGCTGCAGATTAGCTATTTACCCTCTGAGTCTCCCATTGTCTGCATCCCCGTCAAAGACGCTGCCACCGTCCTTGCCCTCGGTCAGCACCTCAAACAACAGGGAATCCTGGCCTCAGCGGTGCGGCCGCCAACGGTCCCCACCAGCCGCCTCAGAATGACGGTGATGGCCACCCATACAGCACCCGATATTGATCAACTGGTGAGTGGGATTCAGTCTTTCTAATTCTCCAAATCCTCAGGCATTACCCACTTTCTCGGCTCTGTTGCCCGAGCGATCATCTTCTTGCGCACGGCCTCGTCAGCCATTTCTATCATTTTGTCGAGGGACGTATTTTCAATAAAGCTAGAGGCCTGTTGGGTATACCCTTCGTTGGGACAGTCATCGCCTTTAATACAGCCGTTAACACATTCCACAGCACAGTTAACGGTAGGGTTCTCGGTAGTCATGGGATGATTCTAATTATTCTTTTCTCTATGCAAAATTTTAGACAAATTTGCCCATGATTTCACAGCCTGATCCAACTGGTGATGCCCCCTTGCCCCCCAATGCAAACCACAGTATGGTCATGCGTCGCTGTTTGGCGTTAGCGGCCAGGGGAGCCGGTCAGACCACACCCAACCCGATGGTGGGTGCCGTGATTGTCAACAACGGGCGGATTGTCGGTGAGGGCTTTCATCCGCAGGTGGGACAGCCCCATGCAGAAGTATTCGCCCTCCAGGCCGCCGCCGATGCGGCCCAGGGAGCCACCCTCTATGTCAATCTAGAACCCTGTAACCACATTGGCCGCACCCCACCCTGCACCGAGGCGGTTCTACAGGCTGGCATTACCACCGTAGTGATTGGCATGCGAGACCCCAACCCCAAAGCTAGCGGCGGCATTGAGCGTCTGCGTGCCGCTGGTGTGGAGGTCATTACCAATATAGAAACAGCGGCCTGTGAGCGTTTAAACGAAGCCTTTATTCGTCGGATTCGACACCATCAGCCCTTTAGCATTTTGAAATATGCCATGACCCTGGACGGCAAAATCGCCACCGACACGGGCCATAGCGCCTGGGTCACTAGCCCAGCATCACGACGGCGGGTGCATCAGCTCCGTAGCCAGTGCGATGCCGTTGTTGTCGGGGGGAACACGGTTCGACAGGATAATCCGCAGCTGACGAGTCATGGGGTATCGCACCATAACCCCCTCCGAGTGGTTATGAGTCGCGGTCTCGATCTGCCCACCAGTGCTAATCTGTGGCAAACCGAGACGGCTCCCACAGTCGTGTTTACAGAAGCGTGTACGCCTCCATCGTCCCTGCCCAGTCATGTGGAGGTAGTTTCTCTCCCTAAGCTCACCCCCCAGGCTGTACTCGACAACCTGTATCAACGGGGACTGTCCACGGTTTTGTGGGAATGTGGGGGAACACTTGCCGCAGCGGCCCTCAGACAGCAGGTGATCCAAAAAATATGGGCCTTTGTGGCTCCCAAACTAGTTGGCGGCAGCCAAGCACCTACCCCCATTGGTGATATGGGAGTTACAGAGATGTCAGCCGCCCTGGCTCTGCGCGATACAGAGCTTGAAAAAATTGGTCCCGACTGGCTGATTCAGGGGTATTTAATACACAGCTAGGAAAAGTCCTGCTGCCCCGACATCAGCCATCTCTCATCCTTGCTTTAACCCTGACCCCTGACCCCTGACGACGCATCAGTGAATCAAGCGCACGCGCAAATTCGTCTCGATTGCGCATCACATCAAAGCGCTGTAAGACCTGACCATGCTCTAAAAACAACAGGGTGGGCAGCGTCTGCAAACGATACTGATTGGCTAGCTTGAGATTCTCATCCGCATTGATGTCCACAACATACACCCGGTCTGACCACTCTTGCTGAAATCGGTTCAGCAAGGGAGTAACCCGACGGCATAACCCACACCAAGGTGCCCAGAAGTGGACTAAGACCGGCACAGGCGAAGCTAGCACAAAGCTTTCGAAGTTATCTTCAGTGATTGTCATTGATATTTGGTTATTGTCAGTATTGATAAAAGTCTTTTAGTATTTCTAATCTTATTAAGGAAGCCACGATATAGAAAGGGCATCACAAATCTATTGTGAACCTTTCATAACAAAAAAGACAGTGTGTGAACACTAAAAAAGCTACAGATGTGAGCTCGTACGTACTTAAATGCACCAGCTCTCTGTGAGATTGTCCTCAAATGCTGAGAAGCCAGTCACAGATAGAGATATTGGACCATTAATGATGATGTTTGTACAGGTTTTTGGGTCTCAGAAACATCCTCAAAACGTTAATTAATGTGTAGCCGTTGTATTTTTTGCTACGGTCCCTGGATCGTATTGCTTGTGTCCGAAGACATTTCTGGTGGACTATGTCTGGCTTTGCATGTCCTGCTCAATGGCATCAAGGGTTTTAATGATGAGGTTTTTGGCTTCTAGTTTCCATCCCCAGGACTGGATGCCAAAGGCCAGATAAAAGCCAACCGCCGTAGCAATAAAATCTAAGGGCTGCTGCATGGAGATGCCAAATAATAACCCCAGACCGCCAATGCCCCAGAAAGGCAGCGCTATCATCTGGCGGTCACGCTGGACCATTTTGGCAAATATATGGGTGGGAATATCTGAGAGTATCTGTGCTTTTACGTCTTTTTGCTGGGGGTATGGTACGGTCAGCCCCACTTTAGGACGCAATTTTTCTATTTTGCGAGCTTCTGTACTGTATTGAGTGAGCTCGTCCTCTGCCATGGTGATGAGCTTGTCGATGGAGTTCATAAAACTACTGGGTTGGTTGTGGGGGCTGTGTTAGGAACATGGATCAGATTTATTTACGCTGGTCAATAGGCTTTTTATGGGACAACATTAATGTTTAATTAAGTATTATTAATTTACGACAGTGGCGTAACTCTCGGCAATTGGCTGAACTTCGCTGACTTTCCTTTGTGTCCATGGTTTCTGCTATCCCAGAAAATTACAAAACCTTCTTGCCTCGGTTTTACCGGCTGGCAGTTGTTGGCATGTTTTCCAACATGATGGTGCCCTTAGCCGGTCTGTGCGACACGGCGTTTTTGGGTCATCTGTCCGACATTAACTACCTGGCCGGGGTGATTCTGGGCAGTATTTTGTTTGATTATCTCTATCGGATTCTGAAGTTTCTACGTAACAGTACCAATGCTCTAACGGCCCAGGCGGTGGGTGAAGATGATGCTACTGGGGTGTTAGTGGCTGTATTGCGATGTGGTCTGGTGGCGCTTGCGATCGCATTCGTCATTCTGTTGTTGCAGTACCCCATCCATCAGTTAGGGTTCACCATTTTGTCGGGTGCGCCTGAGACGGAGCAGGCGGGTCTAGCCTATTTCAATGCCCGGATTTGGGGCGCGCCTGCCGTTTTGCTCAATTTTGTTTTGATTGGTTGGTTTCTGGGGCGCGAAAAAAATGGGGTGGTCTTTGTGATCTCCCTAATCGCCAATGGATCCAATGTGCTACTGGACTATGTGATGATCAATCGCTGGGGCTGGGAGAGTGCCGGTGCGGGTCTGGCCACTGCCCTGAGCCAATATTTGGGACTGGTGGCAGGGCTAATCGCCATGGCCTTAACGATCGACTGGGCCTGGTTCAAACCGGCCCTATTCCAGGTCTTAGACCGTCAGGCATTAGCCTCCACCCTAATTCTCAAAGGCAATATCCTGGTGCGCTTTTTGGCCCTGATATCGGCCTATTCTATTTTCACCAACCTGAGTGCCACCTTTGGTACAGCGTCCTTAGCCGAAAATGGACTGCTGCTGCAGATTGCTCTATTGAGCCAGTTTACGGTGCAGGGCGTGGGCATGACGGCCCAAACCTTGATTGGCAACTTTAAGGGGCAGGGATGCACGAACCAATATTTGCCCGTGCTTAAAACCGCCGTGCTGAGTAGCCTGATCATTTCCCTGGGGTTTGCCTTGTCAGTGGTGGTCTTTCCTGAGACTATGTTTGCCTTGCTCACCAGCCATCGGGAAGTCAGTCAGGCCATGGGCAGCTATGCAGCCTGGTTAGTGCCGCTGCTGAGCATCACATCCGTGGCTTTTATGCTGGAGGGCTACTTCATCGGTCTCAAGGAAGGGGCGGTGCTGCGTAACGGTGCCCTGCTGGGCTTTGGTCTGGGGTTTACCCCTTTCACCCTCCTAGCAATGCATCTGCACAGTAGCTATCTGTTATGGACAGCGTTGACGGCCTATATGACCGTCTTGATGTTGTTTTTGGTGTACAAATTGGTAAAGACACCGTTGGCTGCCCCGACGGCAATATCATCGTAAGGAAAAACCGGCCCATGACATGGCAAAATCCTTGGCTGGTAGCGCTCGGCCTAAATACAGTGCTGGTGGGGTTAGCGTTTGTTAGTCCCAAAAAGCTTCTCACCCCCATGGGGTATTTGCACGCCTGGGTTTTAGGGGTGATTATCTGGGGCTGTCTGGGCTGGCAGGCCTATGGGGTTACCCTAGTGTATTTTGCCGCTGGGTCAGCAGTGACTAAGGTGGGTTTTGCAGAGAAAGCTGCAGCCGGCATTGCAGAGGAGCGAGGCGGCGTGCGAGGCCCTGGCAATGTGTGGGGGTCGGCGCTAACGGCGGCCATCTGTGCCCTATTGGCAGGGTTAACAGGGGTGACCGCCATATCAATTGCGGGTCTGTCTAATGCCCAAGTGACACAGCTACTGATTTTAGGATTTGTGGCCAGTTTGAGTACCAAACTAGCGGATACATCAGCAACGGAAATCGGTAAAGCCTACGGCCAGCGCACATTTTTAATCACAACGCTACAGCCAGTGCCTCGGGGAACAGAAGGAGCGGTGAGTCTAGAAGGGACGTTGGCGGGTGTGGTGGGCTCACTGATCCTGGCCGTTGCTGCTTGGGGGTTGGGGTTTATTCCCGCTATCGGCATTGGTATCTGTGCTGTTGCCGCGTTTGTGGCCACCACCATTGAGAGTTTGATTGGGGCCACCCTGGAAGATAAGCTCCCCGGTCTCACCCACGATGTGGTGAATATTATTAATACGTTGATTGGAGCAGTGGTTGCGATCGCGATCGCCCTAGCGGGCCAATTTACCCTCTAGACCACCCTGATCTGTTTACCCAAGGGCGGTAGCACCCAACATCAACTCTTCTAACACCGTTGATAGAACCTTCTTATGGGCTCTCCGGTTTCTTTTTGGGGAGGGTGAAAGTATGATTACCCAAAGTTTTATCAGACGAATCCAATGCTCTCCGAGGCTGCGCCGCCTAAATCCTCAACTAGCGATCCGGATACTCGCACGCATATTGCCCAGCAGTTTGTGAGTGACGCGACTATACGGACGATTCGTCCCCTGGGAAGTGGCAATATTAACGACACCTATCTAGTCGAACTAGCCGGGACAGACCCGCCATTTGTACTGCAGCGTATCAACACCGAGGTGTTTCCCCAACCACACCAGGTGATGGACAATCTCTGTCAATTTGCTAGCCATGCCCACCAGCGGTTAACCCAGACCCCCTTCAATCGTCGCTGGGAAGTGCCAACTGTTTTGAGAACCCAGACAGGCCACCATCACTGGGTAGATGCTCGGGGCAACCTGTGGCGAGGGCTGAGCTTTGTCCCTGACACCACTACGTTTAACACCATTCAAGACCCAGACCATGCCACCGAAATTGGCTATGGCCTCGGTTGTTTCCACAGTTTGCTTAGCGATCTGCCCACCGCCCGCCTGGTGGATACCCTGCCGGGCTTTCACGTCACGCCTCACTATCTCAGCCAGTATGACGCTGTCGTTGCCCAGACCCTTAGCCAGGGCCGTTCTCTTTCCCTCGAAGAACATCGCTGCTGCCAACTAATTGCCACCTACCGAGGGCGATTATCAATCCTAGAAGATGCCAAAAACGAAGGGCGTTTACCCCTGCGCTCCATCCATGGCGATCCTAAAATCAACAACATTTTGATCGACACGGCCACGGGGCAAGCCGTCAGCCTGATTGATCTAGATACCGTTAAACCGGGTCTGGTTCACTATGACATTGGTGACTGCTTGCGTTCTAGCTGCAATCCGCTGGGAGAAGAAACCCATCAGTGGCAGGCTGTGACCTTTGACCTGGAGCTGTGTGTGGCCGTATTGCAAGGGTATCTCTCCGGCGCTAGCCATTTTCTCGATGCCATCGAGTACGACTATATCTATGACGCCATCTGGCTGATTACCGTTGAGCTAGGGCTGCGCTTTTTTAGCGATCACCTGGCGGGGGACATTTATTTTAAGACGCAACGGCCCCAGCATAATTTGCAACGGGCGTTGGTCCAATTTCAGCTAGCTGAGAGCATTAGTGCTCAAAAGCAAGCTATTCAATCCGTAATTGCACAGTTAAAAGCTGATTACTGTTCTGACGCTGGTTGTGCTGCGTAGAACTACTTGATACATACTGGGTGTTGTGAACTCAGTACACGATCACTGTAAGACCCCTGCCGGATCGTTACAGCGGCCCGCTGCTGAGCAACAGTGCTTTTATTCCCATTCATTGTGAGTTTGTTCCCTAGAAAACATCTATGGCTATACCGTTTTCACTAAAACCCTTCGAGCCGATATCTGATTTAGTGATTTCTGGCCGGGTTGTGCGATCGCAATCGTCCTTGACTGTGGAATACACCTTGACCGGAGCCCTTGACGACCTGAAAGTTCCCCCCTCAGAGAATGAGGCCCCCAGTCGCCGCGACAATCTGTGGGAAAAGACCTGTTTCGAAGTATTTATCGGTCTGCCTGGTTCTCCCCGCTATTGGGAAGTCAATGCATCGCCCAACGGGGACTGGAACGTGTATCGCTTTGATGACTATCGCCAAGCCATGGTGGCTGAACCCGCTTGCAAAGGCGTTGCCAGCACCTGGTTACCCTTAACCAAAGGCTACTATTTAACCTTAGAACTCCCCATCAACGATTGGCTAGCTGTCGATCAGCCCCTAAAAATAGGGGTGAGCACCGTACTTGAAACTGACAGTATTTCCCACTGGGCCTTAGTCCACCCTGGTCAAAAACCCGACTTCCACTGTCGCGATAGTTTTAGCCTTGAAATTTAGCAACGGATTGTTCTTTGATTGTCAGATTTGTCTGTTGTTGAACATCTCAATGGACCGTATGATCAGACGAGTCAGTCCACCAGAAATCACCAATGTTGTCAGCTGTTGAGTCTAAATCGAGCACAGATAGTCAGACAGTCTATTTTCGCTGTATTGCGGGCTGCTCTGCCAAGCACTCAATCTTTGACGTAATCTACACCTGCCCATCCTGTGGCAGCCTGCTTGAAGTGCACCATGAGCGCGAAGCGTTAAAGCAACGCAATGCCTCCCAATGGAAGCAGCTGTTTGAATCGCGAGTTGGCACAACGACATGGCCCCACGGCAGCGGTGTATGGGGAATGCGGGAGTGGGTCATTCCTTCGTTGGCTGACGAAAATGTAGTCAGCATGTTTGAAGGCAACACCAACTTATTTTGGGCTGAAAGACTGGGCAAACAGCTGGGTGTCCCCGATCTATGGATTAAGCTCTGCGGTAACAGCCACACCGGTAGCTTCAAAGACCTAGGTATGACCGTTTTGGTCAGTGTAGTTAAACAAATGATGGCCCAGGGCAGCCCGGTCAAGGCCGTTGCCTGTGCCAGTACCGGTGACACCAGCGCCGCTCTGGCGGCCTATGCGGCCTACGCCGGTATTCCAGCCGTTATTTTCCTACCTGCAGGCAAGGTCAGCACGGCCCAGCTGATCCAGCCGGTGGCGAATGGTGCCCATGTACTCGCGTTAGATACCGACTTTGATGGCTGTATGGAAATTGTCAAAGACGTTACCCAAGACAATTCCATCTACCTGGCTAATTCGATGAACAGCCTACGCATCGAAGGCCAAAAGACAGTCGGCATCGAAATTGTGCGACAGTTTGAATGGCAGGTGCCCGACTGGATCATTATCCCAGTGGGCAATCTTGGCAATATCAGTGCGCTCCACAAAGGGTTCCAATTAATGATGGACCTGGGGCTGATCAACCGCATGCCCAGGCTAGTCGCAGCTCAAGCAGCCAAGGCCAATCCTTTCTACGAGTCCTTCAAAAACGGGTTCAAAGAAAAAATTAATGTAACAGCTCAGCAAACGTTAGCCAATGCCATCAGGATTGGTAACCCCGTCAGCTATGAAAAAGCCACAAAAGCAATCGTAGAAACGGACGGCATTGTCGAACAGGCAACCGAAAACGAACTGGCAGCAGCGGCGGCCCATGCTGATTTAACAGGGATGTTCACGTGTCCACACACGGGTGTTGCTCTGGCCGTACTGACTAAGTTGATTAAACGTGGCGTGATCAAATCAAGTGATAAGACGGTGGTGATTAGTACCGCCCACGGTTTGAAGTTCACTGACTTCAAGGTTGGCTACCACGAATCGACATTGGCAGACGTGACCAGCCAGTATGCTAACCCTGCCGTACACTTACCCGCTGACGCCGATGCCGTCAAAGCTGAAATTAGTAAACGGCTCGCTCATTAGGGTTCAAAAAGAAGTGACTTGTGGAATTGATACCGCTCCCAGTGAAGTCCTAATGGCAGAGGCTGAGATCATGCTCACTATCGTGATGGCATAATCTAACAAAACCCTATCGGTAACCGTCCCACGAACAACGTTGACTGAGCGGAGTCGTATAGCCCTGTGGGCATGGGCAAGCCTAACGCGAAGCGTCTTCTTGGGAGTTGCCAACTTTCACGACCAGCGTCTCCTTCGACTTCGCTCAGGAGACGCTTACACTTATCAGGAGACAGTGCAATGGATAGTAAACCCTTACTGAGATTTTTTCGGTACTCGTTTTACCTGGTTCTAGTCTGTGGTTTGCTCTACCTCTTGATTCCAATAAAACCTCTCACCTTTCAGGTTTTGTCCTTTGACGTTGTTATTCGACGGCTCTCAGTATTAATTATTGTGGCCCTATTTTTAGAACGAGCCCTGGAAGTTTATAAACTGTCCTATTTTTCTCAAAAAAAAGAATGTCTGACAGCTCAGATGAGGCAGCGCCAGCTGGAGTTAGATGCTCTATTGTTGATGAGTTCTGAAGATATTTCTAAGAGTGAAGCCGTACAGGAGAGCAAAGAGCGTCTTTTCAAGGCGGAAGAGAACCTGCAAGTCCATCAGGACTATACGCGTCAGAGCATTTTACAGGTAGCGATCGCGTTTGCTCTATTATTAAGTGCGGTAGGCCTGCGGTCTTTAGAGGGCATCGTGCAATATCCTTTGCCCGAGACTACCCCAGAAATCTTTCGGCTTTATTTATTTAGAGTATTAGATGTATCTTTGACAGCAGGTTTAATTGCCGGGGGCAGTGAGGGGCTTCACAGCATTATCAAAAAGCTCTATAGCTTTTTTCCCGATGCCTCTCAACAGGTAATTGATTCTCTACAGGCTATTCGAAAACGGCATATTTAGGAATGAGAATTTAATTAGGCTCTAGAAGCGTTTCATGGAGTGCCTCTTCAGGCGACTGAAAACACTCTCGAACCAGAGACTTTGGAGGACAATATTACAGAGATGTTGATACAGTAAGACAATGCCGTTAAAATCTGTTTTGGGTACGGTGGTGCGAGGTCATGGTGTGGCGTCAGGGGAAGGGGGAGATCCACGTTTTCCTGGTGGCATGTCCCTAAAGCTAGAGCTAGATCTCAGTCAGATACTGGTGCTGCATCAGGATGAGACTCCCTAGGAATCGTAAGGTGTGCTGTAGCTCAGAATCGCTCAAAGAGAACAGCCGTACTTGCTTATTGTATTTCTGAAAAGTTTACCCGGTAAATTATTGAGGCATCTGGCTGAGGGAAAAGCACAATCTCATTGATCTTGCCCTGATAATAGTAAGGGTGAATGGTATCTAAGTCGGGCATTTGCTCAAATGCGTAGTAAAGCACGGTTGGTTGTTCGTGTAACTGACTAGATGTAATGTATCCAACCAGGGCATGTTCAAAAGAATGGTAGCCGTTTTTCCAGGGCCATTGTTTAGGAAAATCCTGAATTGGTTGATCGGTAGACGCACTGATATTATTCCAAACCTCACCGAATTGTGGATCTACAAAATAGTTGAACCAATAATCGTACGTTTCGGTAAGATACGCTGTCAGAGTTGGATCTGCTAACGCCAAAGAAGCTGTGAACTGGTCTAGTTCAGAATGAACCCACCAAGACCTTTCTTCATTAATTGTGCCATTCGAAAAAACGCTGGATGCCCATGTACCTGGCTCAGCCAAATACGCCCGTTCTAAGACCCTGGGGCCGTTATTCATCGAAAAATCCACTAGGGATTGTTCATCACTGAGTAAGCCAATCATGCGTAGGAACCACATGGTTTTGATCGTGTGGCCAAAGTCGGTTTCTGGTGGCAGTTTTGGGGTGTGAGGAGATAAAAGAAATAGATTCTCTTCTGGCGAATAGAACCGACTCAGCATGATCTCCGATAACATCAGCAGATCTTGGGTCCATTCTGTTTGCTCGGCCTCGGGTAGAATCGGCGTGAGCAACATCATGTAGGCATTGAGCTGATCTAGCTGAGCGGTTAGGGATTGATCTAAGGCGTTACCCCATTCTCCATCCTGTAGCTGCCATTGCAAGAGACCTAGCTCAGGATTGTAATAGGTATTGAAAATGTACTCTTTTAGAGCCAGTATGTCTGGCAATATTTCTGGATCGCGAGTCAGGTAGTAGTAGTACCCGATGCCCATAAGAGCATAGGCTTGTTCTTGGGCATTGCGATAGTCTAAGGCCGGTTCCCAGGACTCACTCTCAGCACTCCACCAGCTATAGGCACCACCAGCTTCGCGGTCTAAGGCATGTTGTCTAAAATAATCTACGCCTGCTTTGGCATAGTCTAAGTATTGGCGGTTTCCTGTGAGTTGAAAGGCAACTCCATAGGTGTAAATCTGTCGCGATAAGGCAACAACATACTGGTCATTTTTAAGCAGCCAATCATCCTCTCCCTGAATTTCTGGACAAGGGTTGTCTGGGTTCACTAACGTGCCATCGTCACAGCGAACGGATGGAAAGTTGCCAATGGGGTTACCCAGGGCAGTAGGTGAAGTCCAGAAGGGTAGTAAATCCTGTTGGACATGGTCTAACCATTGTTGTCCAGTGGGTAGAGCTGTTGCTGCTTGAGCCGTATTGCTGGTGCCATCCTTAGGAACAGTGGCGGCTAGAACTGAGGTTGAATAGAGCGGCTGAAAAGATTTTAGAGACGTTGTTGCGGGAATACCATCAAAAGGTAATAGGCCTAGCGGCAATGCTAGGGCAAATGCCCTGATGTTTGAGTGCCATACAAACGGTTGGTTCATCTCTAAAAGTGCCCAAACACATCAGTGCTTAGACGCTGATGTGATAATAAAAGTTGCTGCCTCAGAACATTGGCTCCGTTTAGCCCATAATATCCGTAGCTCAGTCTCTAGCTTCTAAACCATGGCCCAATCTTGCTGACTGGGTGCTGTTTGACTGGCTCCGTTAGTAGCCTCGCCATACACGGGTTTCACACCGGCTCGGTCTAAAATCTCTGGAATTAAGTCTTCGCGACGGATGGCCATAATGTGGACGCCCTGGCAAAGGCTCTGGGCCAGTTTGACTTGTTCGGCAGCAATGGCGATGCCTTCCTTGAGGGGGTCTTCTGCGGCGGCTAGCCGATTGATAATGGTATCTGGAATATGCACTCCAGGTACATTGCGATTGAGAAAGGCGGCATTTTTGGCGGACTTGAGCAGAAAAATACCGGCTAGGATGGGTTTTTGGGCCGGGGTGGCAATTTGGGTCATAAATTTGTCGAGACGGTCAAAGTCGGAAATTAGCTGACTTTGAAAGAACTGGGCTCCAGCTTCGACCTTACGCTCAAATCGCTTTTGTAAGCCTGACCAGCTAGGACTTTGGGGGTCTACAGCGGCTCCGGCAAAAATATCCAAAGGGCCATCGGGCAGTTGCTTCTGGTTGAGATCAAGGCCCTGGTTGAGTTGGCCAATGGTGCGCAGCAGTCGCACAGACTCTAGGTCGAAGACACTGCGAGCCTTGGGGTGATCCCCGGCTTTGACCGGGTCGCCGGTTAGGGCTAGTAGATTACGAATACCGAGGGCGTGGGCTCCCATCAGATCGGCCTGGAGGGCGATGCGGTTGCGATCGCGACAGGCCATCTGACAAATGGGCTCAATCCCAACCTGCTGGAGCAGCACCGCCGCTGCCAGCGAGGACATGCGCATTACAGCGCGGCTGCCATCGGTAATATTGACACCGTGAACCCGTCCTCGCAGCTGCTGGGCCATGGCGATCATATGGCTGGGGTCGCCCCCTTTGGGGGGCATGACTTCGGCGGTGATCAGAAACTGGCGGGTTGCGATCGCAGACCGCAGCAGGGAAGGAGCCGACTGGGAACCGTTAGTAATTGTCATAAAAAAACTTAGAAATCAGTATCTTAGGATGGCTAACTAAAGCTGGGGGGCAGTAAATGGGTATTGATGGTTAATGGATAGTTAATGTTAAAAGAGTAGCCTACAGAGGTTTGGCATACCCCAATGCTGTTTTCACCTTAGCCAGGGTGCCATCAGCAATTGCGATCGCTTTTTCATTGCCCTGTTTGAGTACCGCCTCTAGATATCCCCGATCGTCTAGCAGGGCCTGATATTTTTCCTGGATTGGCTGGAGGGCTGCGATCGCAGTTTCAGTTAGCAGTGGCTTAAACTGTCCCCAGCCCATCTCTGCACATTCAGCCGCCACAGCTTCTTTCTCTTTGCCTGATAGCAACATATACAGCGTCAGCAGATTATTGCACTCGGGTCGTTCCGGGTTACCAAACTCCAGCCCTCGCATGGGGTCGGTCTTACACTTTTTAATCTTTTTCTTGATTAGCTCCGGTGTATCCCCAATGTCAATCCGGCTCAGTTCAGACGGATCGGACTTAGACATTTTCTTAGTGCCGTCGGTCAGGCTCATCACCCGTGCTCCGTCGGCGCGAATCAGAGCGTCTGGCACCTTGAGCACCGGCTCCTTCTTTTTGCCAAACTGGTGATTGAGCCGTGCTGCAATGTCGCGTGTGAGTTCAATATGCTGTTTTTGATCTTCGCCCACAGGCACAAAATCCGGCGCATAGAGCAAGATATCCGCTGACTGCAGCACAGGGTAATCCAACAGGCCAACGCTGACGTTTTCCCCCTGTTTCACCGCCTTTTCTTTGAACTGAATCATCCGCTCTAGCCAATTTAAGGGCGTAATACAGTTAAATAACCAGGCCAGTTCGCTGTGGGCACTGACATGGGACTGAACAAAAACCGTTGAGCGCTCTGGATCAATACCGCAGGCTAGGTAAGCAGCGGCTACTTTATAGGTGTTTTCCGCCAGCAGCTTTGGATCGTGGGGAACGGTAATGGCATGTAAATCTGCCAAAAACAAAAAGCAATCGTATTCATCTTGCATCCCCACCCAGTTACGAATTGCGCCGAGATAGTTGCCCAAATGTAAATTGCCAGTAGTTTGAATGCCTGAAAGAATACGCTTTTTAGTCATGAATTAGGTTTGGGAAATAGAGAAAAAGATAAACGGTGATGAGCGGCGACGTTGACGGCTTCTAAAAGATTCTATCGGACCTTCGAGGGTTTCTCGTTTCTCAACGCCAACCTACAATAAAAATCCTGCAATATTTCCGTTATGTCTGATCGACCCAACCACCCTATCCACGTTATCGGCGGCGGCCTGGCCGGCACTGAGGCTACCTGGCAGATTGCCCAGGCTGGTATTCCTGTGGTGCTGCACGAAATGCGTCCTGTAAAGCTGAGCCCCGCTCATCACTCAGAGCATGTGGCGGAGCTGGTGTGTAGCAATTCCTTTGGGGCGAAATCAACGGATCGGGCCTCGGGACTGCTCCATGAGGAACTGCGACAGCTAGGCTCAGTGGTGATTTCCAAAGCCGATGACCATGCAGTCCCAGCAGGCGGTGCCCTGGCGGTGGACCGGGGGGTATTTAGCCGAGACCTGACGAAAACCCTGGAGCAGCATCCGCTGATTGAGCTGCGGCGAGATGAGGTGACGGCCATTCCCACCGATAGCCCGGTGGTACTGACCACTGGCCCTCTGACCAGCGATGCCCTGGCGGCTGACCTGCGCCAGTTTACCGGCCAGGACTACATGAGCTTTTTTGATGCGGCCAGTCCGATTGTGGTGGGCGAATCTATTAACCGGGATGTGGCCTTTATGGCCTCTCGCTATGATCGGGGGGAAGCAGCCTATCTCAACTGTCCAATGGACCGGGACCGGTATCTAACCTTTTGGCAGGCGCTGTGTGCGGCAGAGCAGGCGGAGCTGAAAGACTTTGAACAGGAAACGGCTAAATTTTTTGAGGGCTGTCTGCCCATTGAGGAAATGGGACGTCGGGGGGAGGACACCATGCGCTACGGCCCGCTAAAACCGGTGGGGCTGTTTGATACCCAACGCCATGGAGCCTTTGATGCGCCGGGAAATAAGGGTAAGCGACCCTATGCGGTGGTGCAGCTACGCCAGGAAGATAAGGGCGGTCAGCTGTGGAATATGGTGGGGTTTCAGACTAACCTACGCTGGGGCGAGCAAAAGCGAGTGTTTCGGATGATTCCAGGTCTGGAGGAGGCGGAGTTTGTCCGCATGGGGGTAATGCACCGCAATACGTTTATTAATTCACCGGAGCTGCTTAGTAGCGCGCTGCAGTTTCATCAGCGGACCGACCTATTTGCGGCAGGACAGCTGGTGGGCACTGAGGGCTATACGGCCGCCTGTGCTGGCGGCTGGCTGGCGGGGACCAATGCAGCCCGCTCAGTGCTAGGCCTACCGCTGGTGGCGCTGCCGGTGACCACCATGATGGGGGCCATGTTTGACTTTATTAGTTCGGCAGAACCCAAGCATTTTCAGCCGATGCCACCGAATTTTGGTATTTTTCCGGCACTGCCTGAGCGGATTCGTAATAAGCGAGAGCGGTATGGTAAGTATCGCGATCGCAGCCTTAACGATTTTCACTCCTGGGCCAATACCCATCAAATCAAACTTCATCAACAGGTGCTGGCCACCGCATAGGAGCGCAGGAAACACCACCCGGCAGCGGCCACGGCCCAACCATAGAAAATGAACAAAAGCCGCTTTATTCTAGTGTTTTTGGATGGCCTGGGTTTGGGGCCTGCCAGCCCCCACAATCCCCTGAGCGATCCAGCGACCATGCCTCGGGTGCAATCCCTATGCGGCACCCCATGGTTGTCTGGAGCCCATGTCCAGCGCCCACATTTTTTGCTCAAGCCCATTGATGCCACCCTGGGCGTTCCTGGTTTACCCCAAAGTGCCACCGGTCAAACCACCCTCTACACCGGACACAATGCTGCCAAATTTCGAGGCCAGCACCAAACTGGGTTTGCCAATGGTTCCCTACGCCAGCTGATTGAACCCCACGGACTGTTTAAGCGGGTGCTAGCTCAAGGGGGAACCGCCACCCTGGCCAATCTCTATTCCCCCGCCTATTTTGAAGCCATTGCCCAGCGACGGTGGCGCTACTCGGTATGTACGCTGCTAAATATGACCGCAGGGCTGCCCTTTCGCATGCAGTACGAGTACGAACAAGGCAAGGCTCTTTTCTGGGATATTACCGGCGAGATTGCCAACTCTCGAGGCATTGCCCAGGCACCCATCACCCCTGAACTTGCAGGCAACTATCTAGCCACCTTGGGCAATCACTACAGCGTTACCCTGTTTGAATGCTATCTCAGCGACTACGCAGGCCATAGTCAAATTTACAACCAGGCCATTAGCGTGCTGCAGCGTATCGATCGCTTTCTTGCCGCCGTAATCAATCACTTAGCAGTCGATACCACTCTCATTGTTGTGAGCGACCATGGCAATGTAGAAGACCTATCAACTAAGCGCCATACTTTGAATGCCGTACCACTTTGGGTCGTCGGCCCCGCTGCCCAGGACTTTACCCAGGTACAGGATCTAACCGGCATTACCCCCACTATTCTGGCTGCACTTGCACCCACTGCCACAAACACAGTTCAAGTCCCGTAGATAGCAACTCTCCTAATTCTCAGCATAGCAGTAGGAATTTTTCTGTTGGGGGTCAGGTCTATACTTGTTGAGAATAGACAAAAGATTCTGCGGGTTCACAGGCTTAGATAAATAATCCGTTGCCCCTAGGGAGTAACCCAAGTCTTTATCGGCCTGCATAGTTTGTAAAATAATCGATGTCCTCGCAAGTCTTGGATTTTCCTTAAGGGTTCTAATGACTCTCCATTCATTAGCTTCGGACATCATCAAATCCAAAAGAATAATGTCTGGCTGAAGCTGATCGGCCATCTTTAACCCCTTATGGTTGTTATGGGTCAAAACCACAAAATAACCTTGGCTAACAAGGGTTTTCCAAACTAGTTCGCAAGTTTTAATATCACTATCAATCACTAATACACAGGCTGAGCAGGGAGCCATGATTGAGGAAGCTATTGACTGCTCAAAGGTGAGTTCGGCTAAGCTTTCATTATCTTTAAAATTTGTATTTACGCTATTAGCATCCTCTTTTTTCGGTTCAGCAGCTGTTAATTCTTGAACAGTCTGAGGAATTTTTAAGATAAATGTAGTCCCTTGGTTAACCGTACTTTCAACATTGACGGTGCCACCCATCATTTCGATAAACTGCTTGGTGATAGTAAGACCTAGTCCAGTCCCCCCATATTTTCGGGTTGTTGAAGAATCGGCTTGGGCAAATGCATTAAAAATCTTCTGCAGCTGGTCTGGCATCATGCCAATACCGGTATCCTCAATGCGAAACTCAATCCAGTTGTCCTTCGCATTACTGTAGGTACTCACACTAAGCGTAATGGTTCCATTCTGGGTGAACTTACTTGCATTGCTCAATAAGTTAAACAGACTTTGGCGCACTTTGATTGGATCCGCATACATCTTGTCAATGTCATCAGAACATTGAATATTTAAAATATTGTTATTATTTGCGATTACAGGCTGCATGGTCGAGAGCACGTCCTTCACCAGAGGAATAATCGCAAAGGTTTCTAAATAGAGTTCCATGTGCCCCGCTTCCACCTTGGAAAGATCGAGCACATCATTAATTAGACCTAGCAAATGTTTGCCAGCGCCCTGAATCTTTTGAAGCTCGGGAATAAAATCATCCTGACCTAAATCTTCAGCCTCTTCTTCGAGCATCTCACTGTAGCCAATGATGGCATTGAGTGGCGTACGTAGCTCATGACTCATATTAGCTAGAAACTCGCTCTTTGCCTGATTAGCCTGTTCTGCTTTTAGCCGCTCAATTTCTGCTTTTTGCCGAGCGTCATCTGCTTTTTTTAAAGCCTCGTCATTAGCTTCAAGGCTCAAGGCCAGCTGGAATTCTGCTTTTTTGCTATTACTAATATCCTGCCAGAAAACAGAGAGACCATCGATACTAGGTTTAAGCTGGAATTCGAGCCAGCGAGACTTGGATGAAAATCGAGTTTCAAATGTAATGATCGATTGTTCATTCACAGCCTGATGATAGTAGTGCTGTTTATCTTGTCCCAGCTCTGGGGGAAATATGCTCCAAAAAAGATTGCCTACTAACTCTTCTGGCTGTTTTTCTAAATCTTTAGAAGCGTTAGCATTAACGTGGGTGACAACCCACTCACTATCAACTTTAATAAACGCATTCTCAATACTTTTGAGTAGGGTGCTCGTTATGTCTTCAATTTTGCGGGACTGATTTGACAATATTAGGTAAGCGGTACCTCCCAGCATGCTGATAAACCAGACGGTAGCGGCTATCTGAAAGAGTCTGGCCCGTGTAATTGCACCCTGGTAAGCTGTTGTATAAATATGAGATAGGTCTTGAATCTGTTGTGTACTCTGGGTTGCCAATACTGCTTGAGTCAGTTGATCAACCTGTTGTTGACTAGCTAAAACGCTTCTAGCGTAGATTAACGCGCTTTCGATATCACCATTGTTAATGGTTCCCTGATCGATTAACGTTTGGACCTGGGTGATTTTGTTCTGGATCTCAGGGATCAGTGTTTCATCAGAGGAAGCGGTATAAAATAAAATTTGCTCAAAGAGTTCTGTGAGCGTCTGATCAGCCGGGGTTGGGGAAGGCGGTTTCCGCTCCTGCTGAATTGCTCTGATTAAAACAGACAGACTAGATAGGGACTTTTTTAATAACGTATCTTTTTCTTGAAATTTCTGTGCTAGCTGTATTTTTTTTGTAAATATTTCGTCGCTGTGGCTTAAGGTGGCCTGAAGCTGCTGAGTATTTTTACGACTTATAAAGTTGGGAATATCCTTCAGGTCCTGTTGCAGCTGCTGTACCTGCTCTAACTCCTCGATTAACGGGTCATAGGACGTTTTTAACGTTTGTCTTGCTGCCAGCAGGGTTTGATTAATGGTCAAATCGTGTTGCAGCTGCTCTGATAGGTGCTCCTGGTATCTGAAATGATCATCCTTGGCAATGGATCGACCTTTAGCTATGAGCCCTAGCCAAATCAGCAGCGCACCAACCGCAGCCGCAAGTACGATCGGTTTATTCTTCATCCTTCATTTCCTGTGAAATTAGCGGTTAGCTTACACTGAAGAGGCTGATAGCTGACTGTTTGTGCCTGAACATGGCCTAAAAGATATCTAATCATGATGTTTACGCCTGAGCACAGGTGTTCAGGCAAGCATCGTAAAAGCCAAGTTGATTAAAAACTACGCCATACGATAGAAATTTGAATAAATACAAATATAAATACGGATAGAGGCAGCGATGATCTGGACAAAATGAGTATATCCGTGGCTAGAGCGTAATCGTTGCGTATGAACTCTGGCCCCCATATCGAAGCTTACACAACCTTTGACTTTGGTAACACATGTTTTGTCTTGCTTCTTGCTCTTCTTTGTTATCTATTAAGCGTTCGAAAACACGTTGTTTTGCAGGCTATTTTGTTATTCTGAGCTATTAAAGCTTAAATTCTGTTGCTAGCTGTAGGAGATGCTAGGGATTAGCAAAACTGCCTTGAGAAAACTCTATCTATCAAGTAGTTTTCTTTAAAATTTCTTGAAACGGTTCAAAATAGCTGGTTTAAGAAATGTAAACAAATTAAGTGATTCTTAAGCTCTGGGCTTGATAATCTATAACTATGATTCAAAATATTCTGAAGTCCATACTAAAGTTCAGCTACCGCTCTGCGTAGTGTCTAGTTTGTGTAACCGGACTAGGGCTGTCGCTACGGTTTAACTGTTGAAGTTAGGCCAGGCTTGGTTCTGCACTTGCTGTTAGATCAACGATGTGTCAGTGATGGCTGTTGTTGACGGAGTGGCTTGTGAATATGTCAACGTTATTCCAAGAGGCTAACAATGTTTGCCAAATCTCCCACAGAGACATCTGCCTCCCAGGAAACTAGTCTGCCTCAGGTTGTTCAGTCAGACTCCCCCTCTTCATTTTCCAAAGCTTGGGCGATCCGCTATGTTCGGACCGTTAACCAGCCCCTCCCGAGTATAGCCTTTACTGATGAGCGTGAACTGCGGGCTGCAATTGCTAAAATGCTTCACCAGACGTTGCGACCTGTTAGTGCAAAGGCCTGGAATAAAACTGAACAGCTGCTTTCCCACGAGGTGGTCAGACATCAGCTACATCCCGATATTATCGATCCGTGGGCAATTGCTGGAGATGTTTTTCAGATATTTGATAAAGCCTTTGATAGTTACGCCTCGTTTGTAAACCCAGAGCGTTTTGCTGTTAATATCGCGCCGGAACTAGGGTCCATCCGGGCAAAATTCACAGCTGTAGACCCTCGAGTAATTGGTTTTGTCAGTATGCAATTCCACTACACGGGGGAACTCCTTTTGGAGTCTCTTGACCCTGAACAACAGGGGGTATTGCAGCTTTATTTTAAGGCTATTGACGATCATCTTTATATGCCATTGCAGAGAGCCTATGATGCGGCTTCACTGTATCCCTATGCATCGCCAGAGTTAAAGGTGGTTCGTGCGCTACTGCCTAGTAGTAGTTTGATTGCCCAGCGGGTTGTCTCCCAAGTCTTAGATGCTTTTCCGAATCACCAGTGTTACACTGGCCCTCTACAATCGCCCGTTGTCAGGGCGTCTAGTACCCGAGATGCAGAAATGTTTCAAACCTATCTTTGGGTATGTTTATTGGAGAAAAATACGAGTGTTGTGCAGCAGGAATTATTTCCCCTCTGTGTGATGCTCTATCCCACATTTAATGTGAGGTGGGAGCTGGTTCGCTATATGCTCAGGCTATTGCAACGTGAGTTCGGTCAGCTGCTCACGTCCAGTGAGTTTGCCCTGTGCTTGCCTCACTTTGATTTGCTTCAAACTATTTTCTCTGCAGAGGTGGTGGAGGCCGTTCATAGTCATTAGGCCACTGCAAGATAGGACTGTGTCTGCTACATCTGTAGTCTTTAAAAAATTACATACATTACTGTCTGGAAAGATTGCGATCGCAGCTGTATGAAAATACACCAGCGTTGCTGATCTTCGGTATGTATTAATCTTGGAGCCTTGGCCATATGTGCCAGAGCAGACAGAGCCATGTCCGAAGTCAGCAGCCAACCACCTGCTATTCGGAATAAGGAAGCTCCTATGACACAGCTCACATTGTCTGGAAAAATCCGCGACTTTAAAGATAGCCATGCTGATTTCGAGCATGTTATTGCCGCTGAAAAAAATATTGTTGAACCCGTACTAGGCAATGATCGCAAGCCTGTTTATAAGGGCGGTAAGGGCGAGACCACAACCAGTAAAGAGAACTTTGACCAGTGGTTTCGAGATGCTCAGGAGGTCAACCTGGGTAAACGGCTAGATATTGTCCTAAAAGACGATGATGGTAATGGCGTCTTTACCTTCAACGACCAGAAGTTTTTTCCCATTGATAATGAACTGTTTGGCAATGAAGGGCGGAAACACAACTATCATTTCACCTATGAAATTCATTCCGAATTTACCTATCAAGGGACTGAGAAATTTACATTTTCCGGGGATGATGACCTGTGGGTATTTATTGACGGTAAGCTTGTGATTGACCTCGGTGGCGTTCACAGCGCGCTAACAGGGAGCATTGACCTCAACCTGCCAGCGGGCACAACTCAGCTGAATAAGTCCCTATCCTCCGGTGAAACCCTGGTTCTAGACAAAGGCAAGAACTATTCCTTTGATCTATTCTTTGCAGAGCGTCATACAACGGAATCCCATTTCCGAATTGACACATCGATGCTGTTAAAAACATTGCCCATTGCCACGCTGCTGGTGGAGGATGCCGAAGCAAAAGAGAAGCCCAGCGACATGGGGTGTTTTCGGATTGTCTTAGATAAACCCGCAGAAACCGACACCACTGTGCAATACAATGTGGGTGGAACGGCAACGTCAGGGACAGATTATCAAACGCTTCGCACTGGCAGCATCTCCGCAGGAGAGACATCGGTTAAAATTCCTGTCAAGCCGATTTTGGATGACCTAAAAGAAGGGACAGAAACGGTTGTTTTGACACTACTGCCTGGTAAAGGCTATGAAGTGGGTGACCCTGAAAGCGGCACAGTGACCATCGCTGACTATGTACCGCCAACACCGGTCATCTGTATTAAATCACCCGATCCTAAGGCAACCGAACCCCGTAAGGGAGAAGTCTGTATTGATACCGGTAAGTTTTTGATCTGCGCTGAGGAGCCTGTGGCTAAAGATACGGTCATTTGCTACACGGTTGGCGGCACAGCAACCGAAGGCAAGGATTATAAATCAATTAATCGTAGTGTTACCCTACCCAAGGGAGAAACGGAGGTGTGCATTGAAGTGACGGCTTTAGCTGATGCCGTTGACTGTGAAGAGGATGAAACAGTGGTGGTGACGCTACAGCCTGGAAACGGCTATGCATTGGGGGATTGTTGTGTGGCTAAGGTTGCGATCGCAGAAGCTCCATCCCAGCCGCCAAACTACCTGCTGATATGCTTAGTCCTGCTCTTTTTGGCTATCTGTGGGTTCTGGATTTTTCTCTATGGTGCAGCCTAACATCTAACGTAACCTGTAGATGCCAGGTCTGGCCCACCCTCTCAGTGCGACAATATTTCCCTTAGGTGGGAGATATTGTCGCACTATAGAGCGACTGTACGTCAGGAAAATAGAACCTAATTGACTTCTTGTTCCCAAGTTTCCCTGCGATCGCTACATAAAATAGGTTGTCTGTCGTTGGGTTACTTGCCATAGCCAATAAATCAACCGTTCACTTTCGGGTGTGAGCACTGTCATAAAAGTGCCCAACTCAGCGTTGGCGTCCTTAGCTATCCAAGTACCTTTGAGACTGACTTCAATAAATTCATCATCGATGTTTGTCAAAGCAATAGCATCGGTGAGATTTGTTTCTAACATAGACTCAAGGTGCCTGATGCCAGGCATCTCTCCAGAGAGTAAAACCGTTGCTCGAATCGATGATAGATGTAAGGTTTCCCCCATGTGAACCGCTAACATAACTTGCTGGATCGCAACGGCATCGAAGGATGCTGTTAGCTGTTCAAGAAACACCCCGTCATCGGTACAGTTTAGTTTCAACATGGCTGACAATCTCCAT
Organism: Leptolyngbya cf. ectocarpi LEGE 11479; assembly: GCF_015207065.1. Classification (GTDB taxonomy): domain Bacteria; phylum Cyanobacteriota; class Cyanobacteriia; order Phormidesmidales; family Phormidesmidaceae; genus Leptothoe; species Leptothoe ectocarpi. The sequence continues at coordinate 23,627 of NZ_JADEXP010000050.1, forward strand.
CGGCGATTTGAACCCGAGTCTTTCCAGGCCTGTTCCGGCAAGACTGCTGCTGGATACAGAAGGTGATTGGGATCGTCGCTTGAGTTGTATGTTGGCAACGTTTCAGGTTAATTCGTACCATGGTAAATAAGTAGGTCTGAAAAAAAGTATTTCTGGTCAATATGGGGCAATACGTGTTTATACGGTCGAAATTTCATGGCTAAGCGCCTTTAGGCTCTAAAAATGCTTACAAAAAAGTGGCCCTCGCTTCTGGAACTGGGAAGCAGAGGCCAAAAATCTGAGCTGGGAGCCGGGTCTAAATAGTTAACATGACCAACCACCCCAAACATTAGGGATAGGATTGCTGCCGTTTGCTCAAGTAAAAATGCCATAGCAGCCTGGCGGCCACAGCTCTCCAGGGCCGCCAGGCCAAGCTCATGACCTGTGCTTCATCCGATGTGGGTCTTGGGGGATTGATCGCGTTGGATCAGGGCGTTTACGCCTGCTTGTAATGTTTGAGGTGTGAGCTGCTCCGGCATTCTGGGGCCAGGGATGGTCTGGTATGACTGTATGACTCACTGACACCTTATAGCGGTTAGACACAGCCGTACAGACGTTCCCATGGAACACCTCTGCAGACACAATTTTTGCATCTTACAAAGGCCCTACTGAATAAAATCACTGAATAAAATCGTAGTCAATCGCCCGTGCCGTTCTTACCGGTGGCGCTGGCTCATTTTGAATTGCTTGAATGGCTGTATACCCCAGGGGTAGTGAGGCCAATAAACACATGGTGCCCGTACCGACCAGAGATAGCCGTCTGACAGCCCTGGATGCACGCAGAGCATCGGGATATTGTCCCTGCTGATAAAACCGTTTTACCTGGCTAGCATACAGTAGGGCGGTCACACCGACGGGTGGAAAAGTGACGATGGCAGCTAGGGCGGTGGGCCAATGGCTGGGTGGACAGGGCTGATCTTTATAAAGGTCGTAGCTTTGTTCCCACTCAGGACTACGGACGTCGCCGACATAGCCAATCAGGGTAAATTTTGTGATATCTGAAAGCTCTAGGGGCAACAGCAGATCGCGGATCTGAGTGGGGAGGCTAAAGTAGCTAATGCCATTACCGACCTGGCGCTTGAGTGAGATTTTAAGGGTTTTACCCTGCTGTTTAATGGATACTTCGATGGGTTGTAAAGCCTCTTGGAGTAGGTCTTTAACAGCAGCTAGCCGATCTGGCTTGGCAATTTTGGGCACACGTTCAGATAAGGAGGCATCGTTGAGGGTGGCCAACTGCCAGTCCGCCATTGCTCCATCCATGTCTCCCATGTGCTGTTTTACATGGCCTCGCTCAAGATATACAACAGCCAAGTTGGGATTTATTTCTAGAGCTTGGTTAAAACTTGCTAACGCCGCTGCGTTGTCCCCAACCTCACGTTGAACTAAGCCCAGCTGATAGTGGGCGTCAGTATAGTTAGGAT
>NZ_JADEXP010000604.1 GCF_015207065.1 Leptolyngbya cf. ectocarpi LEGE 11479
GCTAATCTGACTCGACAGGATGGTGAAGAATTTCTAGCGCTGGCTCCACAGGTCCCGATTAAAACAGAAGTACAAGTATTTCCATTAAAGCAAACAAACGAGGCATTAACAGCATTGAGGGAAGGCAAAATTCAAGGTGCAGCAGTTTTAGCGATGTAAATTTTGGACAGTGGAGGATGTTAGGACCTGCACAAGCCGATATGAATTCTGGAAAAAATGAGCGTGAGTCGTGTTAAGAGAAAAACGATCCCAATTGTATGTTTTTGACTAGCACTGTGTTTGTAGGTTACGTTTAGTGTGATAGCTAAATCTGTTTCTATATTAGCTGTTATTATCCTTTGTCCTGTGATAATGCTATTTTTTGATAGGTATCAATCAATGACGTGCCAAATGCGGTAAAACAGCGATGTCGTTCATATGTATCAAGCGGTTGCTGTATCGTTAAAGCGAAGGTTTTAGCTGCTTGAGCGATTACGGCTTCTGGTACATCACTTTTTTGCCTTTCGAGCCAATTAGCGTAGGCTTGCAGCAATGGATCAAGTTGATACTCATGCCAGGGAAATTTTTTTTGTGTCAAAACCTTAACGTTTTCTGTGAATGTGTTGATCATCTGTGCATATCCCCAACATTGAACTGTGCCACCCGTTGAACAGTGTTTAGCTGCTAGTGAGATCAGATAATTAACATGAGCAAGAAAACGGGGGTCAGCATCTTCCCACGTATCCAGATAAATCGTATCAAATGTCTGGTCGGTTTGAGATAAATAGTCTTCTATTGTACCTTCCAGAATAGTGATGTTTATGGCAGGATCGGTAATAGGTTGAAGCCACGCACGGGTCACAAAGTCAATGATTTTTGGATCTCTTTCAAGAATAGTCAATGATTTAACAGGACGATTTAACGCTAAGACAAACTGAGGATAGATGCCTAGTCCTAATCCACCAACTAGAATATGACCTCTAGCTATCTTTGCCGCGGCAAACATCATGCAACGTTCTTCACCTGAATCGCTCATCCAGGCTTTTGCTGGAAAGATAGTTGCCATTATTGAGTCATCAGCTGAAATCGTGTGTCCGTGTTCATCCTGAACCGTATAGTATTGAGCCATATTGGATGGCTTCAGTATGGATGTTATGAGGCGATATGGAGTATAGATATGCTGCTGGCCAAAGACTTTTTCAGAATGAACTGACTGTACATCAACCCACACAGAATTATTTCGAGGTGTAGCCTCAGGCAGGGCGAGAGACATGTTTATTGCCTGAATATTAAAGACGTCATCTCGCCAGTTTGGATTAAAATACGATGTTTCTAACGTCTGCATGTGTTAGGTTCCTGTTTAGGGTACTTTCATTACTAATCGCCCAGCAAAAAACTTAGTTGGTTAGCAATACTCCAGTTGTTTGATAATTTAACAATGCTTAGATGCTAGGTGGTGTATTCAATAATTACTTTGTTCAAGGTTGTTAGTAAAGATTCTGTCGTGTAGGGCTTAATCAAGAATGAGTTGACATCAATGCTTAGGGTGGTGTCTAAATTGCTGTCTGAAGGGAGACCGCTGGTGGCAATAATCTTGACCTGGGGATTCATCTTTTGTAGGGCTTTGATCTCACGGTTCGCTAGAAAATATAGGAGAATAGCGAATAGCGTAATAATGCCCAAAATCGTATCCCAGCCAAGCAATGGCCCAGTTGATCAGTAACGAACGCGTCGATGATATCCCACTGCTATTAAG
>NZ_JADEXP010000051.1 GCF_015207065.1 Leptolyngbya cf. ectocarpi LEGE 11479
AACTTATCAGACTCATGTCTCACTGGGGCATGTATCCAGGAATGGGGAATTTCAGCTAATACCAATTTAAATAATATAGATTGCAAATATATATTTATGGGCCTTTCGAAGGATAATGAAATATCTTACAAGTATAGAAAACCTGACGATGAAAAAGAGATTTTCATAAATTATGAATTTTCACAATTTATATCGCCTATCATTTCTACTTTGGGATACTATCATCGTCAGTATTCTGATCCTAGAGAGCTTAACAGCTTTGATTTACTAGATTTTTTCTTTGATAAAACTGAAAAATCTAATATTATTATTCTTACTTTTATAGAGCTAGCATCGAGACACCCTGAACTGGACATAGATGTCGTTAATGTAGAGTATCGTTCAGGCGGTAGAGTAAAAGTGAAAGTATTTGCACAAGGTAAAGGAGATTGTTCAAAACTTCATTCTGAATATAATCAGATATATAAGCACATTTCTAGTTTGTCTTCTCAAGATGTTGAAAATCTTTTATCTCACATATCGCAACAAGATAGAGGATTAAATGTTTTGAAAAAAACCCTAGAAAGTGCTGGAGCAACAAAAGCCTATTACTCAGAAATTCAGCAAAGGTTATTCAATCACCTCTCAAAACATGAGGAAAGTAGTTCAAAGCTGATTCTCTTCTTTTTGGCTAATCCCAAGGATACTGATCGATTACGGATAGATGAAGAAATTAGAAGTATTAAGGAAAAACTATCTCCATTTATCCCCAGTATCCTCAAGGTAGTTACTCAGGAGGCTACGAGAGGAAAAGATTTAACGAATGCCTTGATTAGAAATAGGCCTAAGATCGTTCATTTTTCAGCTCATGGAGCTCCCGATGAGGGCTTAGCTCTTGAAGATGATTTTGGCTATATGCAAGTTGTAAGCGCAGAAACAATAGCTAAACTGTTTTACCTTTTCGAGGGGCAGGTTGAATGTGTTGTTCTAAATGCCTGTTACACGGCTATTCAGGCTGAAGTCATTAATCAATATGTACCTTATGTTATAGGTATGAGTCGAGCAATTGCTGATCAAACAGCAATAACTTTTTCGACTTCGTTTTATTCTTATTTAGGAGAGGGTTTTGACATTAGAAAAGCGTTTGACCTTGCCCTTAATAGATTAGAGCTTGAAGAAATGGATGATGCCACAGTACCCGTCATAAAAATCAATACAGCCATCATCCCCAATCAGAAACCTGATCATTTTGATGGCTAGATATTAATTTTCTTTAAGAGTTTCACGATTGTTGTTACTCACTTCTTTCAGTAAAGACAATAAAACCCTCAACCTTTTACTGCGGCAGTGATTCTATTGCTCCCAAAGCAAATAACGTCTGCCGCTGCGCTTCCGTCACCCCCTCTGCATCTTCAATCTGCATCCCCTCATAGGGTCGCAACGGTCTCATCACCTGCAAACATTTCCCTGCCACATTCCATAGCCACATCGTCCCATCTGCTCCACTACTCACCAACTCACCCTTCGCCCCAGCATCCATCGACCAAACCACCCCATCGTGGCCCTTCAGCGTTTGTTTACAACAACCCTCCTGCCATAACTGCACCGTCCCATCCACACCACCACTCACCAACATTCCTGACTCCGCAAACACCAAAGCTCTTACTGCTCTGTTATGCCCCGTTAGCATCTGCTGGCAAGACACCTCCACAGTCCCTTTACCAAGATTCACCTGCCACAGCCGAATCTCTCCATTCGTCGCACCACTGGCTAACATCCCATCCCTAAATGCTAAGCACAATACCCCACCCCGGTGCTCTTCTATCGTCGCTACACACTCTTCCGTTTCCACATCCCATAGCCGAATGGTCTTATCATCACTCCCACTCACCAACAACTCTCCTACAAACGTCAACGCTTTCACCCGATGCCTATGACCCACTAACGTCTTCAAACATTCCCCACTCGCCATATCCCACACCCGCACCGTCTGATCCTGACCACTACTCACCAGATATCGCCCTACAGGGTCAAACACCACCCGATGCACCCAGCCCTCATGGCCCCAAAATGTACGCAAACATTTACCAGTTGTCCGGTCCCATAGCCGTACCGTACCATCATCGCTGCCACTAGCAATCTGGTTACCATCCGGTGATACCTGCACAGTGCTCGCAATGTCCTGATGACCTGTCAAAGTTTTCACCACCTTGCCAGTCGACCTATCCCACAGACGCACCACCCCATCCTCACTACCACTCACCAGCAGCTCACCATCTGGCCCAAATGCCACTGCCATAATGGCGGCACTGTAGGTCTTTAATGTGCCTACACAGTAGCCTTTATCCACTTTCCACAGCTTCAGCGTCTGATCCTCACTACAGCTCACCAACAGCTCACCATCGGGGCTAAATCTTGCCAACCACACTTTGTTCTCATGGCCTTGGAAAGTATTTACACAGCTACCCGTGGCCACATCCCATAGCCGAATACTGTTGTCGTTATCACTCACCGTCACAATTTGTTGATCATCCAGGCTAAACGCCGCTGTCCGCACCAAACCCTCAAATGCCAATCGCTGCGGACTCTCCGGCTCTGCCCAATCCCAAACCAACACATGTTGACTATCACTGCCCGTCACCACCCGCTGACCATCATGGCTCAACCCACAGGCTAACGACCAGTTCACTGCCGTATCGATTCTCCCTTCACATTCTTCCGTTTCCCAGCGCCACCGCTGCACAGTTCCATCCTCGCTACTGCTTACCAAAAACTCCCCATCAGCAGTAAACGCCACTGAAAAGATTCTCTTTTCATGCGCTGAAAATGTTTTAATCAGTTCCCCCGTCTCCGGCTGCCAAAAACAGATTTGGCCATCCGTTCCACCACTCACCACTAGGAGCTCCTGCGGATGAAATGCCACACTTTCTACACCACCTGTATGCCCGCGTAGCGTTTTCCAACATTGCCCCGTAGCCACTGTCCACAGCCGTACCGTTTGATCCTGACCACTACCGCTAGCCAGCATCTTGCCATCAGTGCTAAACGCCAACGTATTTACCCAACCACTATGGCCCGTATAGGTCATTACCTCCTGGCGATTCTCCACCTGCCACAGCCGAATCTCCTCATCCACCCCAGTAGCCAAATGCTGACCATCCGGGCTAAACACCGCCGACATAAACCGCTTCGCAATCTGGGCAAAAACCGTTTTCCGAAAATCAGTGCCCGTAAAGTTCACCCCATGCAGTGTCATATCCTGCAAAGACACTTGCCAGATAGGCAGATCTGAACAGTCTAGCCCGGTCAGGTCCGCCCCTAAATGATGCAACAGCTTAAGTAAATTTCCCGCCGCATAGCCTGACTCCATCAGCAAAGCATCATCTGAATGCAGACTGTGCAATAGCGACTTGAGTAGCTTGGCAATACGTTTATCCTGCCCCAGCCGAAGCCGCAACCGTTCTAATATTGGCTGCAAAATTAGCTGAATCTGGGCCTGGCGCAAATAGTCATGGGCCTGGGCCTGGGTCAGGGCATAGCGGTTCAGACTGTACACATCGCCTTTGGTTAATAGTCCCTGGCTAAAGCCATCCACCAGCTGCTCGGTCATGTACTCCATTACCACCGGCTGCTGGGTAAATTGTCCCTCCCGCTTTTCAATCAACGACCGCCGCTGCAGCGATTCCAAGGCTTCTAAAACCGACCGCTGGGGCACTCCCGGCACTAAATCCTCCTGTAGCTCCGTCATTGGTGTCCAGTCCCGATAGATTGCCAACCAGTGCATTACCTGCTGCTCCAGGTCCGACAGGCGCTCTAACTGCTGCTCTAGCAGGTCAGAAATATCGCCAAAAATAGATGACCCCTGCGCTAAAAATTGGGTAATGTCCCCATCAAACACCTCCTGCACCGTCGTCGCCACAATCTGTAACGCCAGCGGATTACCCCCATACCGATGCACTAACTGGTCCACCTGCTCCGCCGATAGGGTGATGCCTTTGGTTTCCAGCACCGATCCTCCATCGGACTGGCCCAACCCTTGGAGCAGTAAGGACCGTACTTCACCCGTCTGTCCTTCCCGTAGGCCAATCCCTCTAGGCTTCTCTCGGCTGGTCAATACCAAACAGCTTTGGTGAATCGTTTCCCCCACATCCCGCAACAGCTGTCCATAGCCTTCATAGCCCTGGCGGTAGGCCCCGCTACGCTGTTGTTCTGGAGTTGCTGCACTTAGAATCGACTCCAGATTATCCAAAATCAACAAACAACGATGTTGTTGTAAATGCCGCATCAGCTGTAACAATCGACCGTCTAAACTATCCGCCAGTTGAGTATCCTGATAGTTAGACAATATGGCAATCACATCCGCCAGCCAATCCATAATTGGGGGCGCATTCCGTAGCGATCGCCACACCAGATAGTCAAACTCTCCTTGACATTGCTGGGCAATTTTTACCGAGAGGGCTGTCTTCCCAATCCCCCCCATACCTAACAGTGCCACTAGACGACAGCGATCTGCAATAATCCAGTGCTGCAGAGTATCTAACTCGGCTGTACGGCCATAGAACGTAGATGCATCAATTGCCTGCCCCCAATCTTGACGGGCTAGAAGTTCTGCGGTGGGTGCTGTTTGTTTTTGGGGTTGACTTCTGAGACTGACCTGCTCCAACTGATGATCAGGTGCTCCCAAAACCTGATCTGATGGCTCAATCGCAGCCTTTGCCTGTTTCGACTTAACCGGACGTCGTTGCTCCCATTCTTGATCAAATCGATCTAAATTCTCTTTAATTTTAGAGCAGGGATACCACAGCGTCAGTCGAAACTTCCATAGCTCCGCACCCTGGGCCGATGTGCGATTATCCTCTAAAATCTCTAAATAGTCTTCAAACCGCTTCAAAGACTCCTTAATGTTAATCGCTGTTAGTTTGCCTGCATAGTTATCCTTGGCGGTCAGCTCCACTAAGAAACGAACCTTGGTCTCCACCAAAAGCTCACGGTCATCGACCTTAAAGGAAATGACCTTAAGTAAATGCTCACAATCATCTAGCGAATAGTCAGCAAATACCAACAACGCCTCTAATAGACGTCTGCTCCGCTTCCTCGGTTGGGGGCCGTAATTGATTCTTGGCACAGGCTACGACGATTGAACAGTAGCTGTATTCTCGCAGTGCTGTCCGAATCGATCTGGAAGTTTTTAACATTGCTTAACATTTTCTTGCTGGCTGCACCACAAGTGTGAGCCCTTCTCGTCTGAGTATAGTTACAACAGTTCCTTCGTCTAACGATTGCTGGCAGGATTTTTCTACCCTGGCCAACCAGTAAACGCCATGGAGCCGAACCCGTCCCTGTCCATTAGCTAATATTACGTCTTCGACAAAACCTTGAGCATTCAGAATCCCTCGGTCTGCAGAGGCTTCATCATAGGAGCCAGCGCTAAAGAAATTCCATAGCCACGGAGCATAGTTAGAACGGTAGCGTAACATAAAAATTCGTACCTATTGATTGCTGTTTTGAGTTCCTGTCCAGGTTTGTTGCCTGGACAGGAAAAGCCGTCTGAGTGGCAAAACGCGAACTGAAGCCAAGCTGTGCCCGAGTTGAAAATTGTTTTTATTTCAGGGCACAACAACTATTCTGGAGATGGTGATAGCTTAACTCAGATCTTGCACCATTCTTGATAAGCTCTGTCAGGCCTTGATTTGATGACAATATCAAAGCCATAATGAGCGGCGATATCGGCCGTATGCTCGATGTGTCTAAGCAGTTGAGCCCAGAGTATAGAGGGCAACAGTTTTTTCAGGGTTAACTTGGCAGTGGCCTTCCAATCTAAGACCGGTGGCCAAGCCCATAGGTCAACCCAATGGGCCAGCAAGTAAGCAATGAGCGAGAGAATAAGCCAACGATAGACACCAATTTTGGTGCTTTGGCCAAAGCAATGGAGTCCAAACTGATGTTTAGCGGTCTTGAAAAAGCCTTCAATCGCCCAGCGTTTGCGCCCTAAGCGAATGAGATACACCCCCGAGTAAGGATGGGTCGACGCCACAAAGCGTAACTCTCGTTTGTTGCCGGCGCGTTTGAGCCAAAACCAGGAAATCGTCAGCGGATAGTCGATATCCTTGAGATAGACCTGTAGCCCCCGTTTCGCGTTGCCTGGCAGGTCTTTTAGCTTGCGCCCATCGCGTAATAGCCGACTAGTTTTGACGCCGACAACCGCTCGCCAGTTACGCTGACGAACGGCCCCCAAGAAGTCTACGGTGCCAAATTCGGTATCGGCCTGAACAATCACGGTTCGACCGGTGACCAGAGACTTGGGAATGCTAGCCAACAACTTACAGGCTAGTTGATTTGGGCTTGGCTGCCCCTTGCCTCGCCAAACACGGAAGCTCCAGGGTATTCGCCGCCGACCCATCACGATATAGAGCACAACCAGATGGAGTCCACGCTTGCCATTGAGCATTCGCACCCAAGGCTCAGGGGCCTCATCATCATCCGTGGGGGTACTCAGCTGCCAGAACGTACCTGTCTTTTTCAGCGTGCTTAAATCTATCAGCAACCGTACTGGCACATCCTTACGGACGGGATGCGTCGTTAGCTGGTCCAGGATGGCCTGGCGAGTAGTGCGAATCACGTGCCGAGTTGACCAGCGATAGCGATTGAAAAACCGACTTAAGGAACTCGGTGATTTGACTTGCGTATGCTCGGATAGCGCATGGCCTTGGGTGTCTAAGAATAGACCGAGAACGGCCTTCAGACTAGCTTTTTGATAGACACTAGGCATGATAGAAATTAGGCTATACACTAGCCTTTGGGCGTGTTGAAGCATGGTTTTGATGGCCGTCTTCGACGTTTACTTACGCCCTTTTTTTCAGATTTTCGCCCTCTACGCAACCCCTATTGAGACTGGTGCAAGATCTCAGTTGACCAATTATTGGGGCTATAGTCCCGTTGCTTTTTTTGCACCACATTGGGGATATAGTTCTCGAAAAGATCTTTTGGCCCCTCTGGATGAGTTTCGTGATTTAGTGAAGGCATTACATCATGCAGGCATCGAAGTTATTTTAGATGTGGTCTTTAACCATACTGCTGAAGGCGATCACACCGGACCCACGCTATCGTTTCGGGGTTTGAGTAATGATTCATATTACATTCTCGGCAATGACAAGAGATATTATAAAAACTATAGCGGCTGTGGCAACACCATAAAAACTAGCGCTATGGTTGGCTACCTAATCTTATACTGCCTACGCTACTGGGTTTCAGAGATGCATGTCGATGGTTTTCGATTTGATTTGGCATCTATATTGTCCCGTGGTTTAACGGGAGAACCCCTAGAAGATCCACCTATTCTATGGATGATCAACACCGATCCAGTCCTGGCAGGGACCAAAATCATTGCAGAAGCCTGGGATGCCGCTGGTCTTTATCAGGTGGGCCGCTTTGCTGGAGAACGGTTTGCTGAATGGAATGCGCCCTATCGGGATGATATACGACGATTTGTTCGGGGTGATCGAGGTATGGTCAAAGCACTAGCCCAGCGAATTGTCGGCAGTCCTGACATGTATCCACACCTGTGTCGAGGACCTAACTACGGCATTCATTTTATTACCTGCCACGATGGGTTTACTCTCAACGATCTGGTGAGCTATAGCGTCAAACATAATGGGGCCAACGGAGAAGATAATCGTGATGGGAATGATGCTAACTGGAGCTGGAACTGTGGTGTGGAAGGAGTTACAAACGATCCTAATGTGCTGGCTCAACGGCAGAAACAGGTCAAGAATCTGTTGACGATTTGGGCTATTTCCCAGGGTACTCCTATGTTATTGATGGGAGATGAGGTGTTGCGATCGCAACGCGGTAACAATAATGCATACTGCCAAGATAATGAGCTGAGCTGGTTTGATTGGGATGCCGTTTCCCGTCAGCAAGGCTTTCTTCGATTTGTAAAAGGCATCATCAATTTTGCCCAAACACTCCATATTTTCAAACATGATCATCCGCTGATTGTCACTCCTCAAGCAATTGTAGAACCAGCCATTGTCTGGCACGGTATCAAACTAGGCCAACCCGACTGGGCAGAGACATCTCACAGTTTAGCCTTTACCTTGCGCTATCAGAAATATGGTGAACTACTCCACATCATGCTCAACGCTTTTTACGAACCATTGACCTTTGAGCTACCGTCACTGTCGCAAGGATATCACTGGAAACGTATTGTAGATACAGCATTAGACTCTCCAGAGGACTTTTGTTCGATAGAACAAGCCCCTCAGGTTAACTCATTAGTCTATGAAGTAGCTGCTTATGCTTCAGTCGTCTTATTTGTTCGAGGTTAAGCATAGGGTAGAGAGCTTTGTGGAGAAATTAAGTAGACGTTTGAAAGCGTCGCTTGTCTTTAGTAGAGCTTCTCATCCAATAATAGCTAACCACATTCAACAACAATCCCACAGTCACTAGAAAGATCATTAGCACCAGCTGATAGCTGGGAGCACCAACCAGGACATCCATGACAAAATGGATAATATTCAGAACGGTATACACCAGCGTCATACCAAAATGGATCTGGCAAAATCGCCTGGATGGCCAAAATACACTCCCCAGAATCGAAAGCATCGGCAAGCCGAAAAAGATTAACATAAACCACATGATCACATCTAGATTCATGTATTCGTGGGTGTGGGATTCCGCTACATTGATACCGTGAAACAGGGGCATCAAGGCTAACTGAGTGTGAAATAAGAGACCGAGCAAAAATACGGTCCATAACAGCATCACTTTCAGAGAAAAATCTTTACTTGTAGAGGATCTCATAAGCGTTAGAGATAGGCAATATAATTGTCGTCATATTGCACTATAGATAGCAAAGTTGAGAAACTTATGAGGCTGCATCGTTCAGCAACATCAACCTTATCCAAGATACTGTCTACAAACCGATATAACCTATATTTCAGCCACCTGAGTCTCCAGCCGGGTAGAGACTTTATAATAGGGATATAAACAAGCCTTAGGGGAGGGCGTCCTATGAAACGCTACATTACCTACATGACCCTTGCTGCTTTGGCTGGTGCTGGTTTAACCTATCTTGCCTTGACCATGACACCGCTAAGGGCACAAGTCATTAATCGGCCTATGTTCCGAGCCAATAATCCTGACTCTGCCTGGGTCATACCTAGATATAGACACCATGGTCGAAGAGGCCCAAGTAGACACAGCTATGGCCCAGACTTCTTTCCAATGTATAACGGAGTATATGACCCAAGTGCATTAGAAACGATGAGCGGTCAGGTGATGGCTATTGAGCAAGTTGGTGCAGCTGGTCAAGGGACATGGCTAGAGGTAAAAACCGATCAGGAAACAGTCTCAGTCCACCTTGGCCCGGCCTGGTATTTGGAAGATCAGAAGGTGGCTATTTCACCCAATGACGCTATTGAAATAACAGGCATTCGTAACACTTGGAATAACTCAATAACTATAATCGCCTCCAAAATCAAACTTGACGAGCGTACCGTTGAACTACGAGATGCGGATGGGTATCCCCTATGGATGAATTGGCGACAAAGCATTCATCCTAACAATTGACGAACACTCACATGACGAACACTCATAACGTTATATTGAATCGGTCTCTTTAGTGGCTACCCAAAACTAAAATCCTACCTGTGACCTCCGATATACCGATCCAGGACTTATGGAGGCCAATAGGACTTTAGGCATAAATATCCTTACTCTTTAAGGGCTACCAAAGGTTCAACTCACATTAAATTATAGTAGACAGTAACTTCTGAGTTTCTAGACAAGTCTTATGGAATTTATTGAGTATCTAGAGGCAAAGTTAGGCCTGTTTGTTTCAGGCCTAACTTTAGTGCTTGAAACTATCGCCGCTTTTTGTGTCCTAATTGGTTTAATTAAAACTGGACAATTAGCGATCGCACTCAATCAGCACCATTTTCCACTCAATCGCCGCCATGCACGGAAGTTTTCTCTAGTGTTGCTGCGGTTACGTTTTGGTGTCTGGTTAGCCGTAGCATTAGAATTTCAGCTAGGGGGTGACATTGTAGCAACTACGGTTGCCCCCTCCTTTGAGGCCTTGGGCAAGCTGGGAGCAATTGCCGCCATTCGGACATTCCTCAACCATTTTCTCAATCAAGAACTGACCGAAGAGCTTGAGGTACAACGTAAGGTCGAGCATGAAATCTCTGTCAGAGAGTTGGCAGAAGACCAGAAAGTAATGTAATAGATTTTCGCATTAGCGGTATGCGTAAGTAACCTGTTGGTTGATATTAGTGTTTTTCAGTTCTCTGGGCAAAGCTCATAGGAGTCCAGTGCTCAGGAGCAGCGAGGCTCCTCCCCCTAACAACCCCGCAAAACAAACATAATAGAGTGTGGGTAAAAACCCTTTTCGAATCAAAATTCCTTCTTGGCCGACCAGTCCCACAGTGGCTTCAGCGGCAACAATATTGGAAATACAGATAATATTTCCAGCTGAGGCACCAACACATTGTAAGGCTAAAACCAGGGCTGTGGAAACATCAGTTTGAACAGCCACACCAAACTGGAACAGTGAAAACATCAGATTGCTCACCGTCACACTGCCTGCAACAAAAGAGCCAATAGTACCGACTAAAGGAGCAAAAACTGGCCAGGCCGCTCCTAAAAGCAAGGTCATACTATCAGCCAGGGTTAGCGGCATGCTCTCTAGCCCAGCCATATTGACACCAGAATTGATGAAGACGCGGGCAACGAGGACTGCTGCCCCCAGGGCAAGTGCTGTTTTTCGCAATAAGGGTATCGTCTTTCTGAGTGCAACTCCAAGGGATTGAAATGATAAGCCCTGGAGAAAAAAGGTGATCATCACCACGAAGATAAAGATCGTCGAAGGAAGATAGAGTGGCTGAAGTGTTGCGGTAACATTCGTTCCAAGAATATTGCTCCATCGGATGGTCACGGCCTGAAGCCAATCTCGGAACGGTAGAAATTCTAGGCGCGACACCATAAGAAAAAAGCCCAGTAGCACGTAGGGAAGCCAGGCTTTTTGTGGGGATAAGGGTTGCGCTTGGGGAGAAATGGATCGAGGGTTGATAGATAAATTGTTTGCCGGAATAATGGCTGGAACAACAGGGCTGAAATCACTCGTTGAGCCAGATTCCCCTTCAGGAAAATCCCAGGGATGTTCTGGCATCAAAAAATCAGAACGCGCAGCAGTAACCACCAGACTCAAGCCCACCAAACCACCAATTAGCGATGGGAACTCGGGGCCAATTAACAGTGCAGTTAGCGTGTAAGGAATGGTGAAGGCCAGTCCAGCGAAGAGGGCAAACTTCCAGATAGAAAGACCTTGTCGAAGACGCTGGATAATAGACTGCCGAAGATCCCCAAATCCCAATGACAACACAGCCACGAGTACTAGTGGCAAAAACGTTCCAATAATACCGTGAAAGACTCCGGCCCAGCGCCCAACCAGGACCAAATAATCAGGTTGCGTCAGTCCCAAGGTCACCAGTTGCGCCTGAACGGAAGGAACTCCATCGAGCCCAGCATCAATGCCGATCATAATCGGTGTACCAACTGCGCCAAAAGTGGACGGTGTACTTTGGATAATCAGCGCCGAAATGACTGCTGCCATTGCCGGAAAACCAATGGCTACCAGCAATGGTACCGTAATCACGGCTGGGGTACCAAAGCCTGACGCACCTTCGATAAAGCTGCCAAACAGCCAAGCAATGATAATGACCTGAACTCGACGATCCCGCGATATTCCGAGCAGACTTTGGCGGATAGTGGCCAGTGCTCCGGAGACTTGCAATGTATTGAGCAATAGCACTGCTCCAAAAATGATGTAAAGAATTTCGACCGCTGCAAACAATCCTTGAATACTGGAAGCAACGACTTCTCTAAAGGGAACGCGCCAAATCGAGAGGGCACTGGCAATTGTGACAAAATAGGCCACTGGCATGACCTGGCTGGCAGGGCGACGGGTAATGACCAGTAAGAAAAAGATCGTTGCGATCGGTAACAAGGCCACTAGGGAATACAAGGGGCGAATCATTAGCTATAAATCCGTTGCGATAACCATCTGTAAGGCATCATAAACATGAAATCCGTCAGACTGCGACTCAGGTTCAGCAATCGCTCTAGGAAAAACTATTTTTTTACTTAGAAGTAATAAGACTGGCTGGCAACAATTGCAAAAAATAGAACAAATGCCCCGAGTGACAGACTAAAAACAACTAACCAAATCCAGACAGATTTGCGGGTGTGATGAAATTTTGGATATAGCTTTTTGGTAATGACTTGTCCCTGCTTGAGATGTTGCTCCACGATGGTCGGCACATCAGAAGGATGTATGTGGCAGTACCAGGTCTCGTCAGGCAAAATAAGGACCATTGGACCACTGCCACATTGTCCAAGGCATCCTGTTGTCTCCACATTGATATCAGAAGACAAAGCATACGATTGAAACGTTTGGAACACTTTCTTGGCACCTTGTTGGCCACAGGTTGTGTACTGACAAACGAGAACAGTTTTACGCATCAACTAGCTCTTCGAGGTTCTAATATTTGAATTTGGGATCTCCACTAAAGGGTATACCTTCATTGTCGAAGATCTCATCCTGACCTGGGCTAAATAGTTTCAGCATAGCACTCCTATAAAGTTGAACGATAACGATAGTAAGCAGCACAAGCTCCCTCCGAAGAAACCATTGGTGCCCCGAGAGGATGCTCTGGACAACACTTATTGCCAAAGGCAGGGCACTCATGGGGCTTTTTTAGACCCTGTAGGATGAGGCCGCTGATGCAGGCATTTTCGGAGAAAGAAGGGGAGTGGGGAAGTGGGGAAGTGGAAAATCTGTCGGCAAATCGCAATTGAGCATCCAGGTAAGCATAAGGTTCTCGTAGCCCCAGACCACTTTGGGCGAGACTGCCCAAACCTCTCCACACCCGAGGCACCACTTGAAAAACCTCGCTCATCAGCTGCTGTGCCGGTAGATTTCCCTGAACCTGAACAGACCGGGCATATTGATTCTCCACCTGAGCACGCCCTGCTTCTAGCTGCTTCAGGCAAAGATAAACTCCCTGCAAAATATCAACGGGTTCAAATCCAGTGACCACAATGGGAGTGTGATATCTCTCTGCCATCTCGTGATAACCCTCATAGCCTGTTATGGTACATACGTGACCTGCAGCTAAAAAGCTCTGTACCTGGCAATCTGATGATGACAAAATCGCTTCCATGGCCGGGGGCACCAACACATGGGCTATTAACACTGAAAAGTTATCAATCTGTTGCTGATGAGCCTGGTAGACGGCCATGGCCGTCGCTGGAGCTGTGGTCTCAAAACCAACGGCAAAAAACACCACCTGGCGGTCTGGATGCTTACGGGCAAGCGCAAGCGCATTCACCGGAGAATACACCATGCGCACATCCCCACCCTGGGCCTTGACACTTAACAAATCTGTTGACGTGCCAGGGACCCGCAGCATATCGCCATAAGAGCAAAAGATAATTTCAGGCTGGGCCGCCAATGCCAGTGCGTGATCGATAATTGCCATATCGGTCACACACACAGGGCAGCCAGGACCATGGATTAGAGTAATATCAGGGGGTAACAGCTGATCGAGACCGTATTTTACGATGGTGTGAGTTTGACCACCACAAATTTCCATCAGAGTCCAGGGTTGGGTAGTCAGAGATGCGATCGCATCCACATACTCCTGTACCACCGATCCATTCCGGTATTCGTCAACATACTTCATTGAAGATCGCCAGTATGGAATAGTACAGGCACTTCAGGCATAGCTATAGTTTCACCCAGATAAATTCCTAACTCCTGAGCAATATGCACCCAAGAACTATCTGGTGAAACGGGTCTAGGACAACAACCAGACCGATGACGCTGTTTGATTAAGGGAATGACCTGATCTAGAGGTTTGCTATCTGCCCTGCCCTGGGACCAAATTATCAACTGCTGATACTGTTCAGCTGCGATCAGCTCCACCGCCTTGCATCCAAAGGATGTTGCGATCAAGCAGTCCATCGAAGACGGCGTACTACTGCGTTGAATATGTCCCAGTGTGGTTGCTCGGGTTTCTAATGTCCGTAAATGACAAAAGTCTACTTTATCTTTTTCACAGAGCCGTTTGGCATAGGTCCGTATCTGTTGGGCTAGGATATCACCAATATATTTCTCTTTAACACCACTTTGGTTATGTACACCCTCCGCCATCACTATTAGGCCAAACTGACGCTTGACCCGACGTAGCTGTACAATTTTTTGACAAATGCCATCGAGGATATTGTCATTAATCTGCGGCGTTAGTTCTGGTACTAGAATGACATCTGCTCCCCCTGCGATACCTGCTCGCAATGCCAGATGTCCGGCATCTCGGCCCATCACCTGCACCACCATAATGCGATCGTGGCTAGCTGCCGTAAAGGTGAGATCATAGAGGGCACGGGTTACCGTATCCACAGCCGTATCAAACCCCAAAGATTGTTCAGTAAAGGGGACATCGTTATCAATGGTTTTAGGAATGGCAATCCAGTTCCAATTCCCCTGCTGTGCCAGGTCAGAAATAATATCCAGACTACCATCTCCCCCTAGCGTAATTAAGGCATCTAGCTCAAGCAAACGATACCCATCTAAAATCTCACAGGCAATGTCAGGGTCGCTGGGATTTCCTTTGTTTAAGGCACCTAAAATACTGCCACTGAGAAACTGGAGAATATCCACACCGTGGAGCAGTCCTGGAATATCAAACCCGTGGTCTCGCAGCTGAAAATCGTCAATAGTACAGTTTCCCTGTTCTAGATTGATTAGACCCTGGGTACCGTAGGGAATACCATATACCTGCCAGCCCCGTCCAGTCGCACTTTTAACCACAGCCCGAATAACGGCATTGAGACCAGGGCAGTCGCCACCGCTTGTGAGAATACCAATCTTTTTAGTCACGGTTCAAACGAATATAAAAAACATAAATCAGGGAGCCAAATGAATGGAGTGTGGCTGAGGCCGATAACTCTGGAGCGATTGGATATATTGAGCTCGCTCAAATGCACTGGGATCAGGGCAATTTATCTGGCTCATGCTACCCTTCAGCTGACTAAGAGAAGTATACTCATGGTCCTGTAACCATCGGCGTAGATCTTGCTCAACGGTACGCAGATGGTCAATACCATGATGCAACAACGCACTGACCATCTGTGTCACATCGGCCCCCGTCATCAGCAGTTTGATCACATCCTGAGCCCGATGAATACCGCCTGTCGCTGCAAAATCTACTGGCATGGTGCCATAGAGAATGGCAATCCATCGTAACGGCAGCCGTAAATCTTGAGAGGTACTGAGCAGAACATGGGGATACACTTCCAGGGTGTCGATATCGATATCAGGCTGATAGAAGCGATTGAATAGGACTAGGCCATTGATTCCTGTGTGGGAGAGACGATGGGTAAAATTAGCCAGATTCGTAAAATAGGGGCTGAGTTTGACCGCAACCGGTAAATCAACACTGTGGGTCACCGAGTGAACAATATCCAGATAGGTTTGTTCAACCTGGTCAGACGTTAAGCTTACATCCGTCGGCACAGCATAGAGATTAAGTTCTAACGCATCGGCACCGGCAGACTCAATTTGCTTGGCATAGTCAGCCCAGCTATCACTTGCCGTACCGTTCAAGCTGGCAATAATGGGTATATCGACTCGCTGCTTAGCCAATTGAATATGCTCTAGATAGGCTTCAGCACTCACATGAAACAGGGGCCGCTGGGGAAAGTAACTAAGGGCCTCACCATAGCTTTCAGTCCCCTGGGTCATGTAATAATCTAGTTCAAGGCGATCTCTATATAACTGTTCTTCGAACAGGGAATGAAGAACTATTGCCCCGGCTCCCGCGTCCTCCATATGGCGAAGGTTATCGAGATTTTCAGTTAAAGGGCCACAGGCACCGACCACCAGAGGAGAACGCAGGGACAAACCAAGATAGGTGGTGGAGATATCCATAGTATTTATCATTGATTAAGTGATTGAAACCGCTAAACGTTAAAGCTCCAAAGCAAATACACAGGCTTGATTACACTTGGATCTTGACTAACCCACAAAGCCCACAGTAGAGCTATTAGAGCTAACAGCCACCACTTCAGAGGTTTCCAGCCAATGGGATTACGATTTGTATGGGTGTGTGTCATGGTTGCTCATCTCCTTGCGCGGCTAAATATTGATATAGATGCCATCGGGTTTGCACATCTTGTTGTGCCTGCTGCAACAGTTCTCTGGCTACCTTTGGCTGACTATGGACCAACATCTTAAACCGATTTTCGGCATACATAGACTGTTCTATCGGTAGCTTGGGCGCACGACTGTCTACAATAAGGGGGTTTTCGCCAGCTGAGCGACGACGAGGATCGTAGCGGTACAGCAGCCAACGACCAGAATCAACAACGGCTTTTTGATGACTCATGGCAGTGGACATGTTAATTCCATGGGCAATGCAGTGGGCGTAGGCAATGATCAAAGACGGCCCGTCATAGGACTCGGCTTCGAGGAATGCTTTGAGGGTATGCTCATCACGAGCCCCCATGGCCACGCTGGCTACGTAGGCATTGCCGTAGGTCATGGCCATTAGACCTAGGTCTTTTTTAGCCGTTGTTTTGCCACCTGCCGCAAACTTGGCGACAGCTGCTCTAGGAGTAGCTTTGGACTGTTGTCCACCGGTATTGGAATATACTTCGGTGTCGAGAACGAGGATATTGATGTTGCGATCGCAACTCAGCACATGATCCAAACCGCCATAGCCAATATCATAGGCCCAGCCATCCCCACCCACAATCCAGACACTCTTCTTCACCAGGTAATCTGTCAGGGGCAGCAGCCGTTGAATGATCTCTTTTAACTCTATAGAGATCTCTTGCTGAAGCACCTGTTCTAGAATCTCCTTAAGCTGGGCTACTCGCTCCCGCTGCTCCACAATATCAGCCTCATCTGTTTGCTGTGCCTGCAGAATCTGCCGAGTTAGTTGTTCCATGGGAGAAAATCCGACTTCCATAACCATCTCTGCATCCACTTTTTGCAGTAACTCAGCTGCGTAGGCTGTCTGTTTGTCAATTGATACCCGGAACCCCAATCCAAACTCAGCATTGTCTTCAAACAGTGAGTTCGACCAGGCCGGCCCCCGCCCATCAGTATTATGGCTCCAAGGTGTGGTAGGTAGATTTCCACCATAAATCGAGGAACAGCCCGTTGCATTAGCCACCAGCAAGCGGTCACCAAACAACTGAGTCAACAACTTCAGATAGGGCGTTTCACCACAGCCTGCACAAGCTCCGGAAAATTCAAACAGGGGCTGCTGCAGTTGCTGCTGACCAATCTTGTGGAGATTCAGCTGCTGCCGATCTGGATTCGGCAAATCCATAAAGAACTCCCAGTTAGGTTTTTCCTGCTGCCGTAAATCAACAACGGTATGACTGCCATTCACCGATTTCTCTTGGTAAACGGGAGTCATATTAATTGCCTTCAGTCGAGGAATCGCCTTATTCTTAGCCGGACATACATCCACACAGATACCACAGCCAGTACAATCTTCAGCAGAAACTTGGAGGGTAAATTCTTGCCCTGACCACTCGCGGGCAGTCGTATGTTTAAACGTCTCCGGCACTCCATCCAATGCCTTAGATTCATAGACTTTTCCACGAATAACACCATGGGGACAGGCCATAACACACTTGCCACATTGGACACATACGTCCGGATCCCACACGGGAATCGCCTGGGCAATATTACGTTTCTCCCACTGGGCCGTACCGGTAGGATAGGTTCCATCGCAGGGTAAAGCACTAACAGGAATCGTGTCACCCTGACGTTGCATCATCTTACCTAAAACAGTTTTTACAAAGGGAGGAGCTGTGTCTGCTACAGAAGATGTTAAGGGAGGAATTTCATTAGGTTTTGGCTCTTTCGGCAAGGGGATCTTATACAGGTTCTGTAAAGTCTGATCCACCGCCTCCAGGTTCATCAATACGACTTTACCACCTTTTCTAGCATAGGTTTTAGAGATAGAGGCCCTAATAGCATCGATAGCTTCAGCGGGCGGCAAAATCTTTGATAAAGTAAAAAAGCAGGTCTGCATAACTGTGTTAATCCGTCCGCCTAAGCCAGCTTCTCGGGCTACTTCATAGGCATTAATGGCATACACCTCAAGCTGTTTTTGCAGAATCTGATTCTGAATCCGTTCAGGCAGCTGATCCCAAAGCTGCTCTAGGGTATAGGGAGAATTTAGCAACAATGTCGCCCCTGACATAGCTGGTCCCAGAATATCGAGCTGGGCTAACAGCATCCACTGATGACAGGCAATAAAGTTAGCTTGGCTAATCAAATAGGGAGCATGAATCTCATCAGGGCCAAATCTTAGATGGGATGTGGTCACCGAACCAGACTTCTTCGAGTCATAGACAAAGTAACCTTGCGCATAGTTGTCAGTGGTTTCGCCAATGATCTTAATGGTATTTTTATTGGCACCTACCGTACCGTCTGAACCTAATCCGTAGAAAACGGCACGGATCGTTTGCTCTGACTCAATGGAAAATGTTGGATCATAGGTCAGGCTGGTGTGGGTAACATCGTCATCAATGCCAATGGTAAAGTGATTTTTAGGCTCTTTCTGGTTATGTTGAAAGCCATCAAGTAAAAGATTATCGAAAACAGCTTTTACCATAGCTGGCGTAAATTCTTTAGATGACAGTCCATAGCGCCCGCCAACAATCACTGGAGCATCATTGCTTAATGTCGTAAAGCGCTCTTCTGTTAGAGCCGTAAGCACATCTAAATAGAGGGGTTCACCAGCACTGCCTGGCTCCTTAGTACGATCTAACACACTAATCGCCTTAACTGTTTTAGGCAGCGCTAGAGTCAACCGTCGAGCATCAAAAGGACGATACAGCCGGACCTTCAGTACACCAACATTTTCGCCAACTTCATTGAGAGCATCCACCGTGGCCTGAACCGTTTCACAACCAGATCCCATCAATATAATTACCCGCTCTGCTTCCGGGCTACCGTAGTATTCAAAGAGCTTATACTGCCGTCCTGTGAGTTCAGCAAAACGCTCCATTGATTGTTCTATTATCTCGACACAGCGGGGATAATAAGAGTTGACTGCTTCCCGCGCCTGGAAGAACACATCGGGATTTTGGGCTGTGCCTCGTATAGCCGGGTGATCAGGGCTAAGAGCCCGCTGGCGATGTTGAGCAATCAGGTCGTCATCCATGAGAGACCGTAGACTCTCTTCAGGCAGCAGCTCTGTCTTTTGGATCTCATGGGAAGTGCGGAAACCGTCAAAAAAGTGAATAAAGGGAATACGACTAGCCAGGGATGCGGCGGTTGCGATCGCAGCCATATCCTGCGCTTCTTGCACCGAAGCGGAACACAGCATACCAAACCCGGTGCTGCGAGCCGCCATCACATCACTATGATCCCCAAAAATAGACAGGGCCTGGGCCGCCACAGACCGCGCTGCTACATGAATTACACAGGGCGTCAGCTCACCGGCAATCTTATAGAGATTGGGCAACATTAACAGCAATCCCTGAGATGCGGTAAACGTCGTTGTTAACGCTCCTGTCTGCAAAGAACCATGCACAGCCCCTGCCACACCGCCTTCGCTCTGCATTTCCACAATGGCAGGCACAGTCCCCCACAGATTAGGCTTGTTGCTAGCTGCCCAGGCATCCGCCCATTCTCCCATTGGAGATGCAGGAGTAATTGGATAAATCGCAATCACTTCATTCAATGCGTAAGCCACCCGTGCTACGGCTTCATTTCCATCTAATGTGGCAAACGCGGACTGGGGTAATAGGGTGGTCGTCATCGGTTGCAATCCTCAATAACGGTTTCAACAGCAGGCTGTTAGAACCCGCATTACCTAACATCTTCAGAGTACGCAGGAAGTTTGAGGATGTTGTGAGGGATTCGTCCGTTGCGTTATGGGAAAACACCCTTGAAGAAAATGCTTGAAACCCGGTCTTATTGATCAGTGATTTGACAAGCAACACCTCTAGCTAGCTAGTTGACTCTATTGACAACAGTATTTCTGATTTGAGCGCTGACTGTACAGCTCTGAGAATCTGATACTAGAGCATTTTTTAAGATTTGTGGGATGCGATCGCACCCTACAAATTCCATCTCCTGTCGTACATGATCTGGTACATCCACCAGATCCTTCTCATTTTGCAGCGGCAGCAGCACCCGACGAATGCCAGCTCGGTGTGCAGCCAATACCTTCTCTCGAATACCGCCAACGGGCAGTACATCACCACTCAGGTCAATTTCCCCCGTCATGGCCGTATCCGTACGGACCGCTTGATTTAGCAGTAGTGAGGCAATAGCTGTCAGCATCGTCACCCCAGCCGAGGGACCATCCTTTGGAATCGCTCCCGCTGGCACATGTAAATGCAATCCATTACTCTTCAACAGAGATAGCTCAATGCCCAACGCCTCAGCATGCGCCCAAATATAGGAGCGAGCAATCTGCACCGACTCTTCCATGACATCGCCCAGTTGTCCGGTTAGGGTCACTTCCCGCAGCTGAGGTAGCAACACCGCCTCGACAAAGAGCACATCGCCCCCAGCCAGGGTCCAAGCTAGGCCTGTAGCTACACCCGGCTGCGGTCGTTGACGCCGCCCATCCCGCCGATAGCGCGGTGGCCCTAACAAGGTTTCTAACTGTTCAGGATGGATATTGACTGGCGTTGTTTCCCCAGCCGCATATTTAACGGCAATTTTGCGACAGAGGCTGCCTAACTGCTGCTCCAGACGGCGGACACCAGCTTCTCGGGTATAGTCGTCAATCACCTGTCGTAGGGCAGCTTCAGGTAAAACTATCGCATCTTTAGGTAGCCCTGCTTTTTCTAACTGGCGGGGGAGTAGATAGGTGTTTGCGATCGCAAGCTTATCGCGATCAGAATAACCCGATAGTTCCACCAGCTCCAGCCGATCGAGTAACGGTGGAGACACCTTAGAGAGATCATTAGCCGTGCCAATAAAGATCACCTGGGACAGATCAAAATCCACATCCAAATACAAATCATGGAAGCAATAGTTCTGCTGCGGATCGAGGATTTCCAACAATACCGACGCCGGGTCCCCTCGGTAATCCATACCAACCTTATCTAGTTCATCTAGCATGATCACCGGATTCTTCACCCCAGCCCGATGGATTGCCTGAATGATGCGTCCCGGCATCGCACCGATATACGTACGACGGTGTCCTCGCAACTCTGCCTCATCGCGCAAACCACCTAGACTGATACGCTCAAAGGGACGTCCCAACGCCCGCGCAATCGACCGGCCCAGGCTAGTTTTACCCACACCCGGCGGTCCAACAAAACAAACCACCGTACCGACGGCATAGCGTTCCGCCTGCTCTTTAATCGATTCATTAGCGTTAGGTGAATGCCGCTGGTGCTTGAGTTTGAAGGTGGCCAAATGCTCAATAATTCGCTCTTTGACTTGCTCTAAACCATAATGGTCTGCATCCAGAACAGCATTGGCATTTTGCAGATCTAGATTATCCTCAACCGTTTTCTGCCAGGGCATCTCTAGTAACCAATCCAAATAGGTACGGATGACACCCCCCTCAGCAGAACTGCTACCGATACGCTCTAGTCGGGCCAATTCTCGCTTCACTTGCTTCTCTGCTGTATCTGGCAGAGAAGCTTTCTCCAGACCCCTGCGCAGTTCAGCCATTTCTTCTTGGTCAGGATTGCCTTGCCCCAGCTCCTCTTGGACTTTCTTTAATTGCTGCCGCAGGAAAAACTCACGCTGCTGCTCGTCAATTTCCTTTTTGGTTTCCCCTAAAATTTGACTACGCAGTCGTTGTTCTTCAACATGTTTTTGTAAGTCACTCAATACTTTTTTTAGTAGCGTCTCTAAATTATTTTCAGCCAGTGCCGCCTGAATTTGAGGTACATCTTGCTGCATTAAAATAACTGACTGATAAGCAATTTGTGCGGCATCGTCATTACTGCTTAAAATAGCTAACAATTCGTCAGGAAAGTTAGGGTTAACAGATGCAGCCTCCTCCCAAAGAGACTGGATTGCATCGATGAGAGCATTAATTTTGGCAGCCTCTCCCCCAGCAGCCACAGCGTCTTCAATGGTTAAAGCAGGTAGTTTTTGAAACTCTACTTCAAATCCCTGATTAGTCAAACGCAATTTCTCTAGCTGTACTCGCTCTAAGCCTTCTACAAGCAATTGCAAAGGACCAATGGGAAGTCGTGCCATTCGCCGCACTACTCCAAGGGTGGCAACGGAATATAGATCCGATAAAGCCTCAGCTTCTGCTGCCGCGTCACGATCCTGAGCTAATCGCTCTAGGCACTCTGGCAGCATAGTCGCAATCACAAGTTGCTTACCTTCTGTAGCTACCGCCGTTTCTACTGAGGCAATAGAGTGGGGACGTCCCGCTATAATCGGCAAAGTAATACTGGGCAGTAGTACAGTATCGCGCACCGGTAGCAGCAACACCGATTGAGTGTGAGCCATTTTTTTAGCAGAATGAGGTAGCCATAGCATGGTTATCACCGCCTCTTTCAATGAGTTTTGTTTACAGAACAGTGGCCCATTTTCACTATCGATTTACCGCCTTCTTCTTTAAGTCTAAAAGTAACCTATGAGGAACTTATGAAGGGCTCAATAGCTCATGCATTCCTCACTTTTAATATCTATTCTATAGGTACGTCGGGGGGTAAAGCACCCGATCATATCAGGCAGCGATATCATTCTCACTTAAGCAATCAGCTATAGCAAAGGAGGAGTTACCATGATTACCCAAACACCCTGTGTACAAATCTTTAAAGATATTCCTGAAGAAATAAGCGGTGTAAGCCTCAGACGCGATCCATCGACAGGAATGCATGTTGCAATCATGCGATTTCAAGCCTTGGCTTCCATAGAACATTTCTTGAGCTTTAGAAAAAGTTCAAGAAATGCGTTACATCTAATCGATACCGAAGGCGAAATCTTGATCACGCCCTCTGGCGTCAAGATGTTCTATGGGGACATAGAGGGAGAAGATCTCAAAGGTGTTGAATGTAAACTTGAAATTGATCAAGACGATCATTGGGAACGGTTCATGCGATTTATGCATCGCTATGCAGAAGCTAATGAATTGGGCTATACAGAAACTTAATCAGTATAGACACCACAAGAGAACAACACTGGATGTCTATTGAGCAAACTCCTGTATCTCCATGAGACGATGAGCAAACTTAATAACTCGCCTGTGGAGGCTGATTACGGACTCAAGACTATGCAAAGAATTTGAGAAACTTGTGAGAATTGATGAATATTCCTTGGCTCTCGATAACATAGGAGCATGCCTTTTATGCCCCTATAGATAGGTGGTAGTAGATGCCGTTGATGCCCCATTGATGCTTATGATGTTTAACTTATGGATCCACAAACCGCAGAACTGAAACGGCTCAATGCATTGTTGCGTGAAAAGCTGGAGGCCCTTGAGCACACTGAAGCGGCATTACGGGAAAGCCAAGAACGTTATGCATTGGCAATGCAGGCCTCCCGAGATGGGCTATGGGATTGGACTATCCTCACCGATGAAGTCTACTACTCGCCACAATTCAAAGCGATCTTGGGCTATCAAGATGATGAAATGGAAAACCAGTTCAGTGCGTTTGCATCGCGATTACACCCTGATGACTATGACCGGGTACTGGCTGCGGTACACGACCACATAGAACATCGGATTCCCTACGATATCGAATATCGATTGCGTCATAAGCAGGGTACCTATCGTTGGATTAATGCCCGAGGACAAGCTATTTGGGATGAAACAGGCCGAGCAATAAGGATGGCTGGCTCCATTAGCGACATCACCCAGCGGAAGCAAACTGAAGCTCAAATTCATGAAATGACCCAACGGTTGGCCTTAGCGACCAACTCTGCCAAGATTGGTGTCTGGGATCTTGACCTGGTGGAGGATCGCTTAATTTGGGACGATCGAATGTATGAACTCTATGGCATCACGGCAGAAACCTTTGGCGGTGCTTACGAAGCCTGGAAACAAGGGGTGTATCCAGATGATCTGCCAGCTGCTCATGCTGATATTCAGGCCGCTATTGCTGGAGAACGGGAATTTCATCCCGAGTTTCGAGTCCTGTGGCCCGATGGTCAGGTGCGGTTTATTGAAGCCCATGCCATTACCCTGAGGGATGAAACCGGCAAAGCCCAGCGCATGATTGGCGTGAATTGGGATATCACTGAGCGCAAGCAATCTGAGGAAGCACTACGGCAGCTGAATGCAAGGTTGGAAACAAAGGTACAGGAACGAACTCAAGAGCTAGAAAAGCGTGCCCACGAACTGGAACTTTCCAATGCTGAACTACAGCAGTTTGCCTATGTGGTCTCCCACGACCTGCAGCAACCCCTCCAAGGCATCTTCGGATTTGCCAAAATTCTGGCGCACATTTATCGTAACCGCCCAGATGAGCCCGTCAATAATTATATTAATCAAATTATTAATGCTAGTCAGTATATGTCGCAGCTGATTCAAGATCTGCTGACCTATGCCAAAGTTGGCCAAACTGAGAAAGTATGTGAGCTTACAGACTGTAACCAGATTCTTAAACAGGTACTCACCGATTTACAACCGAGCATCAATGAGAATCACGCTGTGGTTACCACCAATGGTAAGCTGCCCACACTCTGTGCCAATGAGACTCAACTAATGCAGCTGTTTCAAAATCTGCTCAGCAATGCCCTTAAATATCATCCGCCTGAGCAACCTCCCCATGTGCAAGTATCAGCAAAACACCAAGAAAATGAATGGTGCTTTGGCGTACATGACAACGGCATTGGTATTCAATCAAAGTATTTTGATCAGATTTTTCAAATCTTTCAACGGCTACATACTAAAGATGAGTATCCCGGTACAGGCATTGGACTAGCCACCTGCAAGAAGATTGTTGAGAATCATGGGGGACGTATATGGGT
>NZ_JADEXP010000052.1 GCF_015207065.1 Leptolyngbya cf. ectocarpi LEGE 11479
ATCAGTTCGTTGTCTCTCTCAGGGTGCCCAGGTGGATGCTTGGGGTTTATGTGGCTGTAGCTGCTGGCCTATCGATGGCGAATGCCATCGTATATCTTGATGTACTGCTCACCCGGAATGTTCCAGGAATAGTCGCAGGCCATCCCCTGACGCTGTAGCTGCTGAAACCCTCCACGGTCGGTGTACCACAGGTCAAGAGCCCGGTCTAGGGCGGTCTCTAGAGCGTAGTTATCGGACTGGTAGAACACATAACCATTACGCTTTTCAGGTGGTCTGCCTTCATCGTAGTCAATGTCAAAGACAGTATCCACCAGACCGCCGACGCCACGTACCACAGGCACAGTGCCATATTTAAAGCTAATCAGTTGAGTCAAACCGCAGGGCTCAAAGTTACTGGGGACCACCATGATGTCGGCTCCCGCATAAATCAGGTGAGATAGCTCTTCATCAAAACCTAGCTCCAAATGACAGTTGGGATTGTCATTTTGATGGGCCTTTTCATACTGGAAATGGTCATTGATGCTAGCGCTAGTTGCCGAACCCAGCAATACAAACTGAGCCCCTCGGTTAAGGGCCCGGTACATGGCATGGTGTACCAGGTGAACACCCTTTTGCTCATCCAGCCGCCCAATGAAGGCCACCAGGGGCCGATCATCATGGCCCAGCATCAGCCGCTCACGCAGGGCTTTCTTGTTGTAAAGCTTATTTTCTAGGGTGTCTGGTGTATACGCCTCAGATATATACTTATCAACCTTGGGATTCCACAGGTTATAGTCGATGCCG
This sequence comes from Leptolyngbya cf. ectocarpi LEGE 11479, assembly GCF_015207065.1. GTDB lineage: Bacteria > Cyanobacteriota > Cyanobacteriia > Phormidesmidales > Phormidesmidaceae > Leptothoe > Leptothoe ectocarpi. The sequence goes on from NZ_JADEXP010000052.1 coordinate 784, forward strand.
TTGAGCACGCCTTTAAACTTGTGCTGGTTAACATGGAGCGTATGGCCTAGCCCATAGCCAAAGTCACCGTGGTGGGCTTCCCAGGCATGGTGAGGAGACACCGTCGTGACCGCATTAGCGTAGGTAATGCCCCCCTTCATATAGTTCAGTGCAAAGGGGTTGAAATTGTCCTGCAGGCGCTCAGGACTAAAGTAATAGGGCGCCCGATTGAGGCCAGTGGCGTAGAGAACCTCGGTACCCGCATTGCCCTGGTGCTTAAAGTTATGGATGGTGTAGCATACACGCTGGTGCTCCATGCCGTGAAACTTGTAGATTTCAAACAGCATCACCGGGATTAACCCCGTCTGCCAGTCGTGGCAGTGGATCACATCGGGGCGCTTGTTGCTTTGCTGCAGAAACTCTAGGGCCGCCTTGCTAAAGAAGGCAAAACGCATGGGGTCATCATCGCAGCCATAGTACTTACCCCGGCGGAACCAGTTGTCCTTATCGTGGGGCTCAATAAAGAAGCATAGACGTCCATGCACCCAGCCGCAGAGAACATCGCAGAGAACCTCTGAACCATACCAGGGCACTTTGAGATCGCAGTAGGCATCATGCAGTCCCCAAATGTGGTCGTACCGCATGCAATCGTATTTTGGCAGAATTAGCTCTACCGTATGGCCGCGTAGCTCTAACTCACGACTGAGACCATAAACGACATCCCCTAAACCCCCGGCTTTAATCACCGGAGCGCATTCGGAGGCGATTTGTACGATATACATGCTTACCCCTTGCTGCTGAATAAAAATGGATTTTTAATGTATGTGCGCTATTTAGCGTCGAACAAATGCACTAGGCATTAATTCCTATTAAAACGTCATTGTATAGAAATATGAAGCGTTCTGCAGCTTCTATCTGACGGATTTTGATATGAAAATGTTATATGGCATCAGTCAGACTGGGTGAGAAATTTCGAATGGAATATGCATCGTGTTTCTGGAGTATTTATTTGTGATAGGTGTGGATGAATTACTTGTTCAAAACGGTCTGGGCAGTGATAGCTAGGGCTGGGAAAATAGATGACTCGATTGTTTGTTGGCCCGTATAAGTTTTTTCTTGGTAAGTGCCGTTTATTAGGGTAAGGACAGCTACCTGTGCACGGTGTGGATCAATCACCCAATATTCTGGAATCCCCCAGTCTTGGTACTGCTGACGTTTCCATTCGTAATCGCGACGATAGTTGTTACTGCTGGGACTGCCAGGGCTGACGATTTCTGCAATAAATTGGGGTGATGGATCGCCGATTAACAAGGCGGTTTTATTTAGCAGGTTTTGAAGCGTTAGGTGTTCGGCTCTGAGGATAACTAGGTCGGGATGACGGGACTGACGGTTATCGCCGACGGGGTTGACCTGCATGGTGAGGACATGGGCAACGATGAGCGTAGGATCTACAAAAGATTCAAGCTTGGCTGTGAGCAGTTTGACCAAGAGGTTATTGATCCAGGCCTCGTTTGGCACTTCTATCAGCTCTCCGTTACTCAGTAAGTCGTATCGAGTATCTGAACCATCATCGTGGTCTAGATACTCAGCAAAGGTCATGGATTTTGCCTTGGCCTGGGTCATGGGCCTCATCGCCTGGGGTGCTTTGTTTAGTCTAGCGGGTGTGGCTAGAGAGTAGAGAATTGCTTCAGCGTTACGGTACGTTTTGGGGTGTTACCGATTCTGACGGGTGCTTGACGAATGCCCAAAACCCGGTCTAGAGTTACTCAATGCTGTCTCGGCAGCAGTTTGACTGGAACCTAATACTTGGCACCATCGGCAGGTGTTCGCACCACCCGCCGATGGCTACCCACGGATTTCGAAGCAATCCACGGGATTGGGTTATTGTGCCCTACCCCCTGCGATTTGTCATGGCTTTTTGTGGGGGCTAGGGTTAGGTTCTGGCTTTCCTTTACGTTTCATCGGAGAACCAGACCCATGTTTCAAGCTCCAAAGACGGGCGCAGCTGCGCCGACAGTTCAGTCTGGCTTTTTGCCAGAGCATGACTATGAGTCCGGACGGCACCTGCTGTTTGGCAGTTTGAGCTTTGTGCAGACCAGCATTAAGCAGATGCACAAGTGTAACTACGCCGAAGCCAACGACTGGAGCCGCCCGTTACCGACGGGCCAACCCAACGAGGTAATGGCGATTTTGATTAAACGAGTGCGGGTTGATTAGGGGCTTCCCGGTGGTGGTGGTGGGTAATCCATAGAGTGGTCAATGGCGCGGCGGTTGGCTGTGGGGTTACCCACCCTACGGAGGGCTGGGTTTATCATGGTTAAAGTACAAGGTTTCTAAACGTGCTCCACCTTGATGGGCTGCGTAGCCGATGCTAGTATTCATTAGATCACTAGGCGCTGCCACACCACGGTGTCCTTTCTAGCGGACAACCCTCAGTTAGCGCTGACGTTTCAACTCAGCGCGGGCTTCGGCTACACGACCCATCTCAGTGCAAGTATGAGACGAATAAACGGGCAGATATTTGTAAGACGTTGCTGCCAGCGATTGGGGCGTTATTTTTATTGTGAGCTTTAGCAAATATCCCAGCTACCTACCCTGTGAAACGGCTATCGGCGATTTACACTTAGCAAATAACCGTTTGGCCGGGCTGACTTCTGCATCAGAATAAACGTATATTTTGAGTGTTTTCAAGGGAAGCCCAATTTCCATCCAATGCCTAGCAGCTGCAATGATTGGAGGAAGCATGGTTTCAATTGGGTAGCCTTGAGACCCCGATGCAACAATTGGCATAGCTGCTGTTTGAATGTAGGGTTCACCACCGATAAAGGGAGCCAATGCTCGGAAAATATCACCTACGCTATCAGGTGCATAGCTCCGTTCGGCAGGCTCAAAACAAAGAATACGATTGAATCGCAAGCCTGGATGCTCGGCGATAAATGGATGAGATAACCAACACGAGAAAGCAGCCCGTAAATCAATCGCTTTATTCTGAGACAGATTATAAACAGAAAGCCCCTTAGCTGCTAGTGCACCAATAAGAGACTTCGGTGTGGGTAAACATTCGCCTCGAAATGCAGAAACAATTAACAGATCAACCGCATCTTGAGGTGCAAGCTGGGTTAAATCTCCTTGATGCAGCTCAATCCGTTGAGTATCTTTACCACTGTTAATGCTGATTACATCGATAAGAGCCATTGGGATTACCTCTCAACTCGGACAATATTTCTATTTTGACTCTCTAAATTACCGAGGAATAGTAGTTAACTGGGTATTGGTGTGTGTACGTTGTTTCAGTCGGCTGGTATGTCTCAAAGCAGTCGGTTACAGAGAGCCTTATCAAGTTTTGTACATCCTTTCTGATGAATGTGCCATCCCACTATGTTGGAATTCACCAAATCTTTTTATGTGTGCTTTTCTGATGGTTCTTGGGGGTGGTGGGTAACGGACGTTTTGGTGAGCTGCGATCGCTATGGTTGAGGGGGTACCCACTCTACGGGCTATCTGTAGCGTTTTACTAAATCATCCAACAAACGTGGTGATACGCGAAACGACGTGCGTTTCAGAGCCTCAATGGCAGCTACAAAGTCAATTAATCCCTGTTGGTCCGCTGTAGCAAGCACACCCAAAAGCCCTATAACATTGAGCTTTCGTTGGGAGGCTATTTTTCGAGCAGGTTTATCATCGAGAATCATGAGATTAGCACCCAGTGTTTCTGCGAGTGAGATCGCATCCCGCTCCCCTGGATCCAAATCTTGTAAATCATCTGGTTCTTCTACGGAGCAGATCGTTAGCCATCCAGGTGGTTGCGTAATCCATGCCCGCACAGCATCAGGTGCGCCACTGTCGCTTAACTCTAACTGAACCCGTTCTGGGATAAAAACCTGTTTATACAGCTGAGGGAGAACATCGATAAAACCGATTAAAACCAAATAACAGAGTGGAGAAGTATCAGCAACAACAATCATTAAACCTGTTATTGACTAGCCAGTTAAAGACGTTGAAGCGTAGCTAAATCCTGTTCAAAATCTTCCATATCATAGGGAATATCAATGCCGCGCTCCACTAAAAATTCTTCCGCTTCCCAGCGGGATTCCATGTTCAGTAGTTCCGCCACCTTAACTAAACCGATAATACCCTCACGATATGCTTCAATTACAGCAAATTCCAATAGCTTTTTTTCGACACTACCCCACTTCAACGTAAGTGCGTCTGCAAATTCATCGGGTATTGCCAATTGGATATTCATATCAGCTTTCTGGATGGCAGGACAGCTATAGAATCTACCCTTATCGTAGCATTACCCTATAAAATTGACCGCTACCCCTATTTAACGATATGGCTCAGAGTCCAATCCCTAATAAGGGGATTCACCAATTCAGGTCGATCGTCGTGAGGACAATGGCCTGCTTCTAGAAAGTGTTCTTCGATGTTGTTGTAATACTTTCTAAATAGCTCACTGCGCTGTTCGCAGTTCATCCAAGGGTCTTTGGTACCCCACAACAACAATAAGGGACGCTCTAACTGTGACAACAACACATCCACCCGCTCTCCTCTTGGAGCTTTGAACAAGGCGGCAAAGGCGGCTGGGGCATCGCGTTCTGTTGCTGGACGATAAATATTCTCGATCAGCTCTTCGGTGACGGCTTCTTTGTTAACGTATACCTGGGTGAGTGTCTTGCGAATATAAGATTTGTTGCGCACAAACTGAAACACAAACCAGCTGGGAATGGGGCTGAGAATAATATTTTTGATCAGCTCGCCCATGGCGTTCTTAAACGGGCTGGGCTCCTGCGTCGGCAGCTGATCCTTAAATGAGCCCACACCATTTAATAAGACCGCACCCTTGACCCACTGGGGCCGCGTGGCGGCGGTAAACAAACAGCTATAGCCACCGATGGAGTTACCGGCAATCACCGCTGGACGACCCATCACCTGTTCGATAAAGTCGCTGAGCTGGTCGCGCCATAAATCGGAGCTATAGCCACTAGACGGCTTTGATGAGCGACCAAAGCCAATCAGGTCGATGGCCCAGACCTCAAAGTCCTGCTGTAGCTCGGCGATATTTCTAGTCCAGTGGTCGGTGGAAGCACCAAACCCATGCACCAACAGCAGCGGTGGTCTGTCTGGCCGGGGCTCACCAGCTTGCACGTAGTAGACGCTATAGTCACGCCAGGTCCAGAGGGTGCCAGTGGCGGGAGCTGCTGCAAGGGTCATAATCAGTGTGGGGTTGTAACATTTCGTAACTTTCTTAAGTCTATCGTGGGTTACACATCCTTGCTGCGGCAGGCCGCTAGTCTAGAATCGTGTGTGCTGTGCTGCTCTTGCTATGACATCAATTCGTTCTCGGTCTACCCGTCGTCGTACGTTTAAGCTGTGGTTTGAACGGTTGATGGTTGCGATCGCAACCGCCAACCTCCTCCTAGTCTTCTTTGACCTCAGCTACATTCGTTTTCGCGATCAGTACCTCAGGGTCTTGCCCCAGCCCACTACCTGGTACGGCGAAACGTTTAAAGGCATTGAACCCCATCGGGTCACCGCAGCGTATCTGGAAAACGTGGACAAGCTGCAGGCTATTTTAGAAGCCGAGGGGCTAGAATCTCCGGCTGCTGAGCAACAGCTGAGGGTACTCCAAGAAAGCAGCGTCACCATTGTCGATGAGGACCCGTTTGCTGTGGCGAATAAGTCTGGTACCCTGGAGCGGATTAAGCAGGCTATTCGCGATCGCACCGGTCAAGAAAACTCCTCTAAAGACGCCTTTCGCACCTTCTGGAGTCAGGCCTATCTGCAGCAAGGCTGGTCCGAGGAACTCGACTTTTTCGACACGCAAATTCGACCCAGAATCGAGACCAACTACTGGCGGGGCATTGGCTTTAACGGACTGCCCCTCGACCGTTTTTGGCTGATCGACCTGCCGTTTATCGCCCTGTTTGCCGCTGAGTTTCTAGCACGCACGCTTTACCTGAGCCGTCGCCATGCCAACACCACCTGGCTAGATGCCATGCTGTGGCGCCTTTATGACGTCACCCTATTGTTACCGTTCTGGCGCTGGCTACGTGTCATCCCCGTGGTGATCCGCTCCAATCAGGCCCAGCTGTCTCACCTGGATCCCATACAGGGACGCATTAATCGTATTTTGATCAGTCAGTTTGCCGTTGAATTAACGGAAGTCGTCTTTCTACGGATGATTGACCAAGCGCAAAACCTGATCAAAGAAGGTCAAATTAGCCGCTGGGTGTTTGAACTCACCAGCCAGCAAGGCTACATCGATCTCAATGATGTCAACGAGGTAGAAACCATCGCGCAGAAAATTAGTGACATTGTTGTGAATAAAGTACTGCCTGAGATCAAACCGGACATTGATGCCGTCCTCAGCCATACCGTTACAGGCGCACTGGCTCAGGCCCCGGCCTATCAAGGGTTAAAGCTGCTGCCAGGCTTTACCAATATTTCCACCCAGATCACCCAGCAAATCTCAGCAGAGGTTTCCAAAAATCTCTACAGCGCCCTCCAACAAGCCCTAGCCGACGAGCAGGGCGCTGCTTTAATGACCAAGCTGATTGATAGCTTTGGGAAAAATCTACGTAACGAAATGCGTCAGGGCAATACCCTAGATGAGCTGCAAACCCTGCTCGACGATCTACTCGAAGAAGTCAAAGTCAACTATGTCGAGCGCATTGCCGAGCATGACGTAGAAACCAGACGAGCCGATACCTACCGGCTCTACAGCACCACCCAAAAAGCCCGACCAACACCGGCCAAAATAGTAGGACGATAACCCCTGATGCTGAATAGTTCAAAAGAACTATATTAAGAGTATGAAGTCTGCTAGCCCCCCTTCACTCAAAAACCGCCTTCACCTAGACTGCTAAGGATATTTCTGGTGTGGAAGCTACCAGCTATTTACACCCCCCAACTCCCAAACAACGACTGGCCTATTCTGTATCTTGACCGAGCCCGCTGCTACATCCACGACTCAGCCATCCGCTGCCGCTGCCCGAATTCCTCAGCAGCGGTGGCAGATTTTTCCACCCCAGCAGCAGCAGGCGCAGCGGATGGCGACGGTCACCCAGCTATCGCCTCTGATTGCACAGGTTCTGATCAATCGAGGTATTCAAACCCCTGAGCAAGCATGGCTATATTTAGATCCCGAAACCCAGCAGCTGCCCTCACCGCTAGATGAGTTTCCCGATCTGGCCCAAAGCGTGGCTGTTCTCTTGGCTGCCATAGAACAGGGACAAAAAATCGCCATCTGTGGTGACTATGATGCCGATGGCATGACCAGCACGGCGCTGCTGCTGCGGGCACTGTGGCATTTGGGGGCCAATGCCCATTACGCCATTCCTAGCCGGATGCAAGAAGGGTACGGCATCAACACCCGCATTGTGGAAGATTTCCATGCCGACGGCGTTAGCCTGATCCTGACGGTGGACAACGGCATTGCTGCCTATGAACCCATTGCCAGGGCTGTGGAGCTAGGCCTAACGGTGATTATTACCGACCACCACGACTTGCCAGAACAGCTGCCCCCAGCCCAGGCGATCCTAAATCCAAAACTGTTACCGACGAGTTCTCCCTACTATGGTGTGGCAGGGGTGGGGGTGGCTTACATTCTGGCGGTGTGCCTGGCCCAGGCGCTCAATCGCACCCAGGACCTGACGGCCTCCTTGCTGGAGTTATTTACCTTGGGGACCATTGCGGATTTGGCTCCCTTGGTCGGGGTGAATCGTCGCTGGGTAAGGCGCGGATTAAAGCTATTGCCTAAGTCGCGTATTCCAGGTGTGCAAGCGCTGATCGAAGTGGCCGGATTAGACCAGGGTAAAAAGGCACTGAAGCCCGAGGCGATCGGATTTCGCCTCGGGCCACGGATAAATGCGGTGGGGCGGATCGCTGACCCGCAAATTGTGATCGATATGCTGACTACGGAAGATGTGGGTATGGCGCTGCAGCGAGCCATGCAGTGTGAAGAGACCAACACCCTGCGTCAGCGCATGTGTGAGCTGATTGAAACCCAGGCAGTGACCTGGTGTGAGGAGCAACAAGCCCAGGGAAAGCTCAATTTACAAGCAGAGCGAGTGCTGGTGGTGGTGCAGCCCGACTGGCACCACGGCGTAATCGGGATTGTGGCCTCGCGTTTGGTGGAACGCTATGGGGTGCCTGTGTTTATCGGTACCTACGAGGACAAAGACAAAACAGAAATTCGGGGTTCGGCCCGAGGGATTCCTGAATTTAATGTGTTTGAGGCCCTGCAGGCCTGTGATGACCTGTTGGATAAATATGGGGGGCACCGAGCGGCAGGCGGGTTTTCCTTTGCGGCGCGAAATCTGCGTCAGGTGAGCGCTCGGCTGAGTCATTTTGCCTGTCAGCAGCTGCAGCCCGACTATTTAAAGCCGCTGATTACGGTGGATGCCCAGGCGGCTCTAGCGGATATCAGTTTTACCCTCTATGGACAAATCGATCATCTCCATCCCTGTGGCATTCAAAACAATGAGCCTGTTTTTTGGACCCCCATGGTGAATGTGGTGGAGCAACGCATCATTGGTAAAGATCGTAAGCATCTAAAGCTGACGTTGGCCCATACTGATCCCGCCACAGGCCAGGTGACGTCTCTCAAGGCTGTGGCGTGGCGCTGGGCAGAACACCATCCGCTGCCACATCAGTTGGATATTGCTTACAAAATCCGCTTAAACGAATGGCAAGGCCGACAGTCGGTGGAGCTAGAACTGGTGGGTGTCAAACTAGCTAATCCTGATTTGACGGTGGGTTCTATTCCGCCCTGGTCTGTAGAGAGTAAGAGGGTGACGAGTTCTCTACTAGATGGGGAAAATCCAGAACTGTCCACCGTTAAGGATCAGAGTCCAAAGGTGGCTGAGGCCCCTCCCCTTGCGGAGGGGATGCTATCTGAGCCAGTGCATGAAGGAACGGAGACGGTCGGTCCAGCTACCCATGCGGAATTTTTCTATGGTAAACGCCGCTATGTCAGCACCGTTGAGCAGGGGAATACCTCTCAGGAACTAAAGATTCGCAGTGAAACCGGGCAATGGCTGGTGGTCCAGCTGGCCCAGCGGCGCGGCGTTGTGTATGGGGCTGGTGAAACGCCAGAGGTGGTGGATTTATCGGATAGCCATTATTTTAATTTGCTCAGGGCGGGGTTAAATGCTTTAGAACTCAAGCAAAAGACCAGTGCGCTGATCCACAAGGATGAGCTGCTCGCTGAAAAGGATGAGCTGCTCGCTGAAAAGGATAGTCAGATTGCGACATTAAACCAGCAGATTCAGATATTAGAGGATAAAATTACCCAGCTGTCTGTGGAAAAGCAACGGGCCTTTCAAGAGCTACAAACTGAGCTGCAGCATCAGCAGGTTGCGATCGCAGATCAAGAAGCCCATATTGTGCAGTTACAGACTCAAGGACCCCATCGGGAAGACGTACCACCGACAGACCCAGGCGATATCAAGCAAGCGGTTCGTGCCGACCTGGGAGACAGCGTTTGGTTCTGCATCCAAGCAGACTCCCAAAAGGATTTCTGTGCGGCCTATCGCAATGCCCATAGGCTCCAGTTTGATGGGGCCGATCCCGACATTGCTGACTATTCCGAAGCCGGGATCCGTCTGAGCTTAGCGGTGGAGCGTGAGGTGATGCAGCCGTTCTTTAGCGATCTTTATGATTTTGTGCGATTGGAGGGCATGACGGCAATGGGAGGCGTTGAGCTAGGGCTTCACCAGAGCCATACGCTAAGTATGATGCCTGCCCTTTTATCGGACCAGTGGCGAACGCTGAAACGAGACGTCTTGAACCGGCCAGAAACAGTGCCCGAAAACCAGCTATATCTTACCTGCCAGCGATCCCACAGTCTGAGTGCTCGCGATCTCGACCTGCTACTTGAGTTTTTTGAACAGTGGGAGCATCCGATGGCAGCTTGCTTCAGGGATCAAGGTAAACAGGCTGCCGCGCGTCTTGATCAGATCAGCTGTCTGCAAACTATTGCTGCCCACAGAGATAGCTTTTTGTACAAGTGGCATTACACTCTGCTACGCCAACTCGTAGTGGGAAGCTCAACGCAACGTGGATTATTTCGGCAAATTTACGGAGGATAACGAGGGGTCTCAATGACAATGGGGTTAGCGTCCTGTGGATAACTTCAAAGCTTCTCAAGGCTACAGATAGAGAGGCTTTGCTAGAAATATAAAGATAGCTAAAATTTTTGAAGTTCAATATTCTGAGCACTTTCAGCTCTTTAAGCCATCTGAGAGTCTTATCATAGATCGCGAACGATAGTGAATGCTCTTTTCAAACTTTTTGAATTTTCCACAAGTTTTCCACAGAGTTTTCCACAGGTTATTAGGGTTTTCCACAAGGTTGGATAATGCGCTGCTATCGTCAGTAATTTGCTAGAAAAATAATATCTACGTATGACCCCGCATGATGCATGTCTGGGGATCAGACTAGAGGGTGGTGTGGACAGTGCCCAAATCCTGATAAAAGAATACTTTTCGCGTTCTTCCAAAGATTTCCTGAGATTTCGTGACAATATCAGTCCCCTTTCGGTGGCCTAATAGTCAGTCTAACGGAGCAACTAGCTACGGAAGAATGTCGGGATCACAAAGCAAACTGGGGACCCTGAACCTATGTGTCAACATACACAGATAGGTATTGCGATATACAAACGGATTGTAGGCTACAAGTCAATGGGCATCTGATTTTGTCATGGGTTGTGGTGCAATTAAGATCCGGGGTATTTCCGGCCTCTATACTTAAGATTTGTATAACTAGTTAGTGACTATTCTGCGTGCTGCTGCCGTGTAAATACATAGATACCCATGATTAGTGGTCAAGTTATTGATACTGCGAATGTTAGTGGCTTATCCCATGAACAAGGTGACCGCTATCGGTTGGAACTCAAGATTTGCGATCGCGTTATCAATCGCTACCCCTATCATTACCAAGCCTGGAACTACCGCAGTTACTTATTAGCCAGTATCGGTCAATACGAAGCTGCCGCCGAAAGCTATCGTCATACCCTATCCCTAAAATCAACAGAGCATCGCGTATGGTGTAACTACGGTGCTGTGCTAGAAAAACTAGAGATCTTGGATGAAGCCTACAGGTGCTACGGCCAGGCGCTAAAACAAGCGCCCCATTACTTTAAAGCCCAGTATCGTCAGAGTAAAAACCTACATCGTCGGGCACTGTATGATGAAGCAGTTGTGAGTTACGAGCAAGCGATTCAGTTGCAACCTGACTTTTATAAGGTTTGGTACTATCGCGGTAAAGCACTGTTACAGCTCAGCCGCCCAGAGCAAGCCATTGCCAGTTTCGAAAAAGCAGTCGAACTCTACGATGGCGACAGTAAAATTTGGATGATTTTAGGCCGTACACTCTTACAAGTGCACCAGCCTCAAGATGCATTAAGAGCCCTCAATCATGCCATTCATATCGATCCTCACAGTGCCAGTGTCTGGAGCTATCAGGCAGCTGCCCTCAAAGCCTTAGGTAGTTTGGAAGATGCGCTTACCAGTCTTGAAAAGTCGGTGACGCTAGAGCCCAATAATTCTCGACATTGGCACTTTCGTGGGCTAGTACTGCTAGAACTCAACCAGCTTAAGGCTGCCGAAGAGAGCTTTACCACATCTCTAAAAATTCAGGCGTATAACCATCAAGGGTGGTTAGCGATGGGGTGGACGCTACAAAAAATGGGGGATTACAGACGGGCTATCGAAGCCTACGATAAGTCCCTGGCCATTGAGCCGGATCAGCCGTTTGCTTTTTATAATCAGGCCCGCTGCCATGCCCGTTTGGGACAAGATACATGGGCGGTGGAGCATCTGCGTCGGGCGATGTCTCTAGATCCTGCTATCTATACTGAACGAGCCTATGCGGATCCGCTGCTGCAGACCATTTTGCAGGATATGGAAGATGATGACAGTGGCGACGAGCTAGAAGAAATCGAGCTGATTGCCTTTGATTCTAAATAGATATGTAGGGCTGATACGCTCACCCCGCACGCTTATCCACGGGGCAAACAGATTGTAAATGGAGCTAAGCGGGCTCGAACCGCTGACCCCCTGCATGCCATGCAGGTGCTCTACCAGCTGAGCTATAGCCCCATGGGTCTAATTCATAATCTCGTGCTAAGGGGCTACCGTCAAGGGATAGCACCGGATTTTTTGCGATCGCTGCACCTTGGCTAGATCCTCTAGATACCCGTACCGAAACTGGGCAAAATGCTAGGGAACTGCCTAGATGAACCTCATACTACCTGAGGGCAGTTGGGGCTTCATCTAGACACTGATCCTCACGTTGACTTGAAGGGAAGGTTGATAGAGAGCTTGTTTCATCTTCATCTTTATCAATAGGTAGGAGAGTGCTTGAATTGATTTCTTCGCGGACTTCGCGACTGACATAGCAGTCTCCGCTGAGGCAGATGGATAGCAATTTATTGACGTCATAATATTCTTTTAGGGATTTTATTTCACTTTCCGAAAAACCCCAGTCATGGCCAATGTTTCTATAACGTATGATCATATCTCTGAAATCATTGCTCCACCTTTGACCATTCTCAATCCACCATTCATCAGAGACTTTAGTTTTAGAAGGAAGCTCTTGTTTCAAACTAATTAAATGCTCTTTTAGATTGGTAGCCATATTCCGTGCAATACATTGGCGTATTAGGGACAGAATATCTTTGTGTTCTTTCAAGAGATCAAATGCTTCTTCATGTAAATTGTTTTGTATAAAAATGCTAGAAATTAGTACGGTGAATAATTCCGAATCTAAAATAAAATCCTTGCTTTTTGTTTGTGTTTTTATTGTCTTATGTTTAATGACTAAATTAAAGTAAAAAACTTGACCAATAGCTTTTAAGTTGCTGATTTTTTTCTTGCTTTTAATTGCAGAAGATTTTTGATCTAACCAATCAAGAAATGAATCTATTTTTTGGTTTTCTTTTACTATCTTGTCAATTTCATGCTTGATGAGTCGAATTAAATAGTCTGCATTTGGCAACATACATGAGACAAGTGAAAATACTTCTTGCCACCTATAGTCATTAATATGAATAGCTAGCGATCTTAGAACATTCTGCTGTTCTTCGGGATCTAGGGTCTTAACTATTTTAAGACTAACAAAATATTCGTGAAATGTTCTATGGGAAAAAGAGAAGATGTCCTTTGCTACTGCAGTAATTAGCCCATGTTGGGCAATCATTGAATCTAGTACTGAATTGCAGTCGGGTTCTAATTCTTCAGGCGCACTGATAGATCTAGGCAAGTTATAAATGTACTCTCTAATTTGATTCTCTATTGTTTTTCTTTTGAATAGGCCCTCATCTTTTTCAAAAGTAGCATAGGCTATTTTACTGAGGAGGTCTTCTTTTTTGTTTTTTGATAGTTTTCTATACGTTTCAGGTCTTTCTACTGCCCTACTAACATCCCATTTTCTGAGTAAGACATCTAATCCTTCTTGATATAGCTCAGCCTGATTTTTTGGGAATTCTTCGGAATCCTCAAAAACCATACATAACAATGTCAGGAGTAAAGGATTTGTTGCGATCTCGCTAATTTCCTCATCCTTTCTAATGCGATTGATAAACTTTTCTGTTTTTTGAGGAGACTTTTTGGTTGCAAACCAATTGCGTGAAAATGTACCGATCTGCTCTTCTGTAAATTCACAAACTTCTGCTTCTAAAAAGCTCTCAAATTTATACTCGCTGGCAGCTAAGCGGCATGTAATTATGAACCTATTCTTGCTATAAGTATGCGATATTTCTTGAATCAGTCGGATAACTCGGTTAAAATTTTCTTTTCGAACTTCATCTAGACCATCAAAGAGAAATAAAATTTTAGCCTCTCTTAAAAGAAGCTCAAAGCTTTCTCTATTTACCTCACAATTTAGTAACTCATTGGCTATATACTCTTTGAGTCCTATTTGATCATCTTGATTCTGAAAATCCTTCAAGGAGACGAAGACTGGAACATAGCCGGGGATGATTTCTGATTTATTAACAAAGACTGCGACATACTTTAAGAATGTTGTTTTTCCTGCTCCGGGACGTCCAAGAAGTATGAGCTTCGGATAGTTTTTAACGAGCTTGACCCCTGATAACTTAGTACCTTCTAGTAATCTTGCTATATTAAGCTTAGTGTCATTGTCTGGTTTGATTTCTTGGACTATTTTTACTAGCTCTGACAGTTCTATACGCCTTTTTGATAATATTTGCTTGGTGATTTTTACTTCTGTAAAAATATCTTCAACTTCAATGGGCTTGCTCATATCAAGAATTTGCATAGACCCACATTTTGCATTAATGAGTTCTTGAGTTTTTTCCTGAGTTTCTTGTACTAAGCTGTCTATTGCGCTATCAACCAGTTTGGATACTTTTTTGTCAGAAGGATGATCCCTCTGATACATGTCTAGCACTTTGAAAAATAATATCTTTGCCTTTCCAGGGGTATTGCCAGAAGGGATATTGAATATTTTGTAAACCTTGGTCATGCGAGAGCTATATCGCTCTCTCGATATGTTTAAGATTTTAGCTACTACTAAGTCTGATAGCTCGATGTTTGCTAGGCGTTCTACAAAGGCTTCTTTCTGTAACGGGGTAAGATGTTTTTGATCAGCAATCAACTCAAGATAAGAGCGTGGTATGGAAGGCATGTTCAGGAACTCAGATGTCTCATCCACCGTTATAACACCATATTCCATTGAGGTAGTATTGGGCAGAGTGGATACGGATATGTCCTAAAGAAAGGCTGTAAGGGCCTTTGAACAAGCTCGCTGGCATAACGCTATTCTTTTGCGGTGCATATTGCTCTTGTATGCTACGTGTATACTATTCAGAGCTTTTCGTGCAAAATATTTGGTCAATGTAAGCGAATGTAAGCACATGTAAGCAGTGTAAGCATCGGATTCAACAAGTACGTCAGCGATAAATGTGCGAGGCTTGATATTAATGAGTTCCTGATGGTCATTGCAATATTTTGAGGCTTATGGATAAAGAGGCAAATTATATGCGCCCTTTTGAAGGCCTCCAGCCCTGTAGTGATATTTAGTTGGCTAGAGAGTTATTCCGCTTCGTTTACTACCCTAATCTGAATCAGGTATATGTCTCATTTCATAGAACAGCACTCAAACGGTGAGGTTACTTACCTCCATCGAGAATTTATGGCACCGACCATTATTAGTACGCTTGCTACAAAAGGTTACTTTAGTGAGTTTCGACCATCTCATATACCAACCGTGAACAGCAGCGTTGAAGAATTTGGCATGGTTTACACAGAAATTACTCCTCGTAAAAAGGGGATAGTCAGATTTAAGCACGCTTGGTGGTTTGCGTTGTCGAATGACAATATGACCATTGATCCAGGTCAGAACGTCCGTGTTATAGAATTACACGGTTCTACGTTGTTGGTTGAATTCTGCCACTGAAAAAACGTTGGTTCGATTAATACTCATTTGAGATTAAGGCACAGGTTAATAAGAGAATAGACCGAAAAAAGTTTGTTCCTTATATGCTTGTTCACAGTATCTGAGGTCATCTCTATGTCAGATGAGCCCTAATCTATATCAATTTTTTGGTGGTTCTTTGAAGAGTAGCTCTGATAAATAGGCACAATATGACAACACAGTTGACAGCTAAGACAGTTTTTGTTGCATCACCATAGCCTTATCTCATAAGTTCCTGATGACGATCTGAAATATTTGCATGCAGCTCGAAGGCAAACAGTATTGTTTCCATGTGTTTCCTTTGAACGTCTATCCTGTAGCAAATTCTGATCCGCTAGAGCAGTTATCTCGCTTGCTGTGCTCACTACTAATCAGGCTTGCAGTTATGACTCTTTTAACAAAGCAGTATTCATGTGATGCGACTATTTGGTCACATCATCAGGTTTCAGTACTCACTCTTCTTAGTAAGATTGTTCTGGAAACTTACTTCAAAGGATTTCAAAGATCTCATATATCACCTGTAAACAGTTATCTCGGGGGTGTTGGTGTGGCTTATGCCGAAATTACCTCTTGGAAAAGAGGCCGAATTAGACTGAATGGTTCTTGGTGGTTTGCTCGATCAAATAGCAATATGACTATTTTGCCTGGGCAAAAAGTTCGGGCTACAGGCCGTCAGAGCAATACGCTCTTAGTCGAGCTATCACGGTACAGTTGACATAGAGAGAGTAGCTTTGCGGCCTTTATATTCGATGCATTGGTTGGATGTTCCTAATATTTCTACTTCGCAATCTGAATATTCGAGGTTTAAATGCAATTCTCTCTTGATGTTTATGTGTAAGGATGCTCTTCTCGTAAGAGAATTCTTGCAAGTTTGTTCACTTTCAGCCATATTGTCTATTCTTTGAGTGTTGCGTATTTGCTGGGCTGCAACTTTAAAAATCGCTTACAGTGCCGTGGAAACGTAGCACTCGAATGAATCAATCAGTAGAGTAATTCTTCAGTTCAGAGTGGGCAGCAGATTTTATCCTAAAAAAAGTTAGTAGGTCTTGTGCGGTAACCAGCTATCCGCGATAGAGTCGAAAGACACTTTTCGTCGAATGCTTACAATGACCACCCCTGCTCACGATTCCCCCCCGACAGATACAGAGGCTTTGCTTCTGCAGCTGCGTCGTAAAGAAGGTAATTGGGTTGATTGGGCGACAGCCTGCCAAACGTTGCAAAAGTCTGGCATGACACCCCAGGCTATTTTTGAAGGGACTGGATTTGAGCACATCCAGCAGAACCAAATTATTGTAGCGGGTCAGGTATATCAATCCATTGCCGGTGGGGCTGTATCAGATACTGTACTAGAGCACTTTTCTAAAAAGGGCAGTGACTCTCTCTACGAGCTACGCATTTTGTCCAAGGACGATCGGGCCAAGGCGGTGCAGTTTATCTATGACCAGGGTTTGGACTCTGAGCAGGTGCGGGATATTGCTAAAGCGCTAAAGGAATTTTCGTATCGTAGTCAGCCACCTGAGGGCTTTACCGATCATCCAGGGGATGCGGTAGCTTTTTCCTATTGGGCGTTGGCGCGGCAGAAGTCGGATCTGCAGGAGCGATCGCGACTGATTGCCCAAGGCTTACGCTTTGCCCACAGTCCGGCAGCCCGAGCAACGATTGAGAAATTGCTCACTGACTTTGCGGTAGTCAAAGCAAAACCGATACCTCGGCTACCTCTCTTTCGCATAGAGACGGATATGGATATGCCCTATGTGGTGCCTATGGTGGGACAGGGGCCGGTTTCTGTGGCTGATTTTCAGGCTGTTTCTACGATGGAGCCAGAGGGAGCCTTTGGTGTGGTCAAGTCATCGGGGCCACAGGCTTGGGTACCTGTGCCCGGTTGGCAGGTGTTGACGAAAGCGCGCGATGCGATCGCAGTTCTCATCCCCTTCAATACCTTACCCAATCAAACCAATAGCAATGTTTCAGAAATAGTGCTGGTGATCGTAGACCGACAGCAGCAGACCTGGGATGACAGCAGCTACTTTATGGTAGGTGATAATGACGGACAGCTAGTTATGCAGTGGTTTGACACTGAACCCAGTACGTCATTATTAGGGCGAGTGCTAGTGATTGTACGACCCAAGAAAGTTTTGGATGAAGACTATACTCAGGAGCTTTGGCAGATTGATGAATAGCTACTGCTAAGGTGCAAACTTACAAAAGGCACCCAACAATCCATCAATAGGAGGACCTATGGCCCTAGAACGTCGATTATCACGGGCAATGTTTGAGGCCACCGAAATGGTAGAGCTACGTCAGATTTGCTTTACCCCAGGCCGTGTATTTGAACCAGGGAAATACATTACTGGCGATTTACCCGATGTTGCCTTCACCATGGGTCTGGTGGAAAAGCTGCCCCCAGTGCGCGGTAAAAGTGAAGAAATTGCAGAGCCGACTGAAGAAGAATAGGAAGGAGTTGGGACTATCTATACACGTCCGTTAGCTAAATTAATCGAAGAATTTCAGCGCTTGCCAGGGGTAGGCCCTAAAACAGCCCAGCGGTTGGCGCTTCATGTTCTCAAGCGGCCTGAAACTGAAGTGCGAGCCCTGGCCCAGGCCCTGGTAGACGCCAAGCAGCAGGTGGGCCAGTGCTCCATCTGTTTTCACCTCTCAGCGGATCCCGTGTGCGATATCTGTCGCTCTACCCGACGGGATAACCAAACCATTTGTGTCGTGGCTGATTCCCGTGATGTCATTGCCATTGAGCGGACGCGAGAATTTAAGGGCAAGTACCATGTTCTAGGAGGCTTGATTTCACCCATGGATGGTATTGGTCCAGAGCAGCTAAATATCGGTCAGCTGGTGCATCGAGTCAATAAGGACGATATTACGGAAGTCATTTTGGCCATCAGCCCCAGCATTGAGGGCGATACCACCACCCTATACGTGGGCCAGCTGGTCCAGCCGTTTACTAGAGTCACTCGCATTGCCTTTGGTTTACCCATGGGCGGCGATTTAGAATATGCCGACGAAGTGACCCTAGCCAGAGCCCTAGAAGGTCGACAGGCCCTTGGTTAGAAAGGGGTGCTGTCTGTCCTACCGCAGCTTTTGCTTGATAAAGGCCAAGATCTTTGATGTTTGGTTTTTTAGGGCGGCTACTTCCTTTTGCAGGGTGGCAACCTGTTGCTTGAGGGCCGCAATCTCTTCAGCACTGTCTCCGGTAGCACCTCCGGCGGCAGCAGGAGCGGTGGCAGCGGTGGTTACAGGACGAGCCTTGCGGGCTTTGACCATAGAAGCCTTGATGGCTTCAATCAGTTCCTTTTGCTCAAAAGGTTTCTGAATAAATTCAAAATAGTCAAAGGGGCCTGGAATTTTTTCAGTAACTTCTTCTCGACGGCCAGACATCAGCACGAGGGGAATTTTTTGTAGCTCGGGGGAGGCCTGGATCGCATGAAATACTTCCAACCCACTCATGCGCGGCAGTAAAAAATCCAGCATGATCAAATTGGGTTTCTGGTTGCGGATGGCATCTAGACCCTCAACCCCGTCGGTGGCTTCAATCACCTCAAAGTTACCCTGGGGCAACATATCCCGGACGCGCATGCGAATGACCCGGCTATCGTCGATAACTAAAATCTTATGACTGGCTGCCACGACTGAACTCCTAATAGATAGCTACAGTTTAGGTGAAGGGGCGCTGCTGTGCTCTTAACTCAGCAATATCAGCAACGGTGTGTAAAACAAGGTTGCCCAAGTTGGCAACGGTGATAGGCTGACACTCTAAATAGTTTCTAAGGGATAAGGATTTTGTAAGATCCAAGAATTATGTCTGCAGAGGCGTTCCATGGAACGCCTGTACGGTAAAAAGTAGGCCATAATTAAATTTTCGTTTCTAAGAATCATATAGGATCAAAAAAGCAATAAAACGCGCTGTTATAAAGTCACCCCAGTGTCTATACTCGCGTCACGCCGAGGATTCCCGGCCCTAGAAACGCTGATTGTGTCATGGAAAGTTTATCTCAAATGAGTTCCGGCAGTGCTGTGAGACCTGAGATTGTGCAGCTACCTGATTGGCTGAGGCGACCCATTGGTCGAGCCAGTGAGCTGTCGACGGTCCAAAAAATTATTAAACAGCGGCAAATTCACACGATTTGTGAAGAGGGGCGGTGTCCGAATCGGAGTGAGTGTTACGCCCAGAAGACCGCCTCCTTTTTGTTGATGGGGCCTACCTGTACCCGTGCCTGTGCCTTTTGTCAGGTGGATAAGGGCCATGCGCCGATGCCCCTGGATCCAGAAGAGCCGCAAAAGGTGGCGGAGTCGGTGCAGCTGCTAGGTCTCAAGTACGTGGTGCTCACATCGGTGGCACGGGATGATTTGCCGGATCAGGGGGCGGGCTGGTTTGTGGCGACTATGACGGCGATTCGGGCGGCCAATCCAGATACCCAGATTGAGCTGCTCACGCCGGATTTTTGGGGAGGCCCGCATCCTGAGGTGCAACAGCGCCAGCGGCTGGCTACGGTGGTGGCGGCCAGACCTGCTTGTTTTAACCACAATGTGGAAACGGTGGAGCGCTTGCAAGATCCGGTACGGCGCGGTGCGAAGTATCGACGTTCTCTGGAGGTGCTGCGCTATGTTAAGGAGCTGGATCCGGCGATTCCGACTAAGTCCGGTCTGATGTTGGGCCACGGCGAAACCGAAGACGAACTGGTGGCGGCGATGAAGGATTTACGGACAGCGGGGTGCGATCGCATCACCCTAGGTCAATATATGCGCCCCTCTCTAGCCCACTTGCCAGTACAGCGATATTGGACACCCGCAGAGTTTGATCATCTAGGCGACATTGCCCGTGATTTAGGATTTTCCCAGGTGCGTTCGGGACCGTTGGTGCGCAGTTCGTACCATGCAGGCGAAGAATAGGGCGGCTATTCTGCGGTTTCGGCTGTGGGTTGGGTGATGGTTTGAGCCGCCAAATCAAGCCATTCTTGAACGGCATAGGGGGGCACGATAATCTCGCTGGGTGCTTGGCCCTGGAGCGGGACGACCAGGGTAAGGGGAATTGCTTTTTTTAGATCAGTGATTACCTCAGCGACATCGTATTGGTTGGTGTTGCTGGGTAGAGCGGGTGTGGGTGGATCCAGTTTAGGCTGGGCCTGCCACTGTAGTGATGTGCCGGTGTCGATTAGTAAGGTCTTTTGAGGGGCGACGTCAACGACGCCGGGAAACCCCACTAGTCTTAGATAAAGACCGTCTAGTCCATCGGGGCGATAGCGTTTGAATAGGATTGCCTGCCATGAACGGTCGTTGCGATCGCGCAGGCTTTGTTGCGATCGCAGCGTCGTCTGACCCGGACGCTCATGGTAAACATGCACCGATGCCAGCACGCTGGGTGTGTTGAGAAATATGCTCAGCACCAGACTGAGCATAATCATGCTGAGAAGACGCCTGCCGAGAACACAGCGCGAAACACTAACCAACCGGTGAATCATTAATAGATCTATCCAACCATCCAAACTATTTCTTTTATCAGGATAGATCGAGGACCCGGTTAGAGCAGCGGCTGATGCTCCACCGGATCCCCTCACACCAGAGGTTATCTATAGCGTTGACCTAAAGCTTACGCAGTGCATCTAAAACAATCCGATAGCGTTCCGCCTCGTTATTGGTCAGGTATAAACTCCCGGCCTTTTCCAAGTCTGCTTCTGCTCCACCCGTATTCCCTAACAGGGCATTGGTAATGCCGCGATAGTAAAACGCATCGGGGTCAAAAACATCAGCCGCAATCACCCGAGAAAAATCAGCGTAGGCTTCCTGGTAGTTGCCATTTTCGTAGTGGGTGCGACCCCGACTAGAATAGGCATCCCAGTAGGTGGGCTCTAGATCAAGGGCGGTGCTGTAGTCGCCGATGGCGCTAAACCCATCCCCTAAATTAGCAAAGGCATCGCCGCGCCCTTTATAGGATGGAGCATGGCCAGGATCCAACGCTAAAGCTGCCGTAAAGTCTGCGATCGCGGCCTGCTGATCGTTTAGCAGCAGATAGGCGCTACCGCGTCTGTAGTGAGCTTCGGCAGAACCAGGGGACAGCTCCAGCATCCGACTAAAGTCGCTGATCGCTGACGCTGAATTACCCGATGCGGCATACACCTGTCCCCGCACAAGATAGGCGCTGGCATAGCCTGGTTCTAAGCTAATGACCTGATTGAGATCGGCCAGCGCAGCCTGGGGACGGCCTTGGGCCATCAGCACAAAGCTGCGGTTGTAGTAAGCTTCCACATTGGTGTTATCCAGGGCGATGGCCTGGTTGAAATCGTTCAGGGCGGCGGTAGTCGAGCCCAGACGATAGTGGGCCACACCTCGGTTGAGATACGCTTCGGTATAGTCTTCCTGGAGGGTGATGGCTTGGGTAAAGTCGCTGACCGCTAGCTCTAAATTGTTGAGAGCTTTGAAAATTAATCCCCGGTGGAAGTAAGCGAAGGCATTATTGGGGTCTAGCCGCACCGCTTCATTGAGATCTTCTAAAGCGGTTTGTTGATTGCCTTGTTCAGAGGCGATTAGACCGCGATAGATGTAGGCGGTAGCCGCCGTTGAACTAGTGGCTGTGGCTAAGGTCGGCTCGGTGGCAATAGCCTGGTTCAAATCGTCTAAGGCACGCTGTGAATTCTGCAGGTCATAATACAGAATGCCGCGATTGAGATAGGCGACGCTATAAGTGGGATCAATGCTGATGGCCTGGTTATAGCTGTTTAAGGCTGCGGATGTGTTTTCTAACCTGGCAAAGGCCGCACCGCGAAACAAATAAGCCGGTGCATAGGCCGCATTAAGGTCAATCGCCAGATTAAATTCTGCGATCGCGGCTTCATCATTGCCTTCACGGTAAAACTCTACGCCAGCGTTGAACCGTTCTACATAGCTGGGGGTCTCGGTAGCTGTATCATCGGTGGATTCGGCAGGCGGCTCGATAACGGTTTCGGGAAGATCGGTGGGGGCGTCGTCTACTACGTCGTCATCTAAAAAGATGTCATCTTCTACGGGATCGTCCTCTAGGAAAATACCGTCTTCGCGCAGCAGGTCTTCTGGAAAGACAGGTTCGACAAACGTGGGCTGGGCTTCCGTGGGTTCTGCGGGCTCTGCGGGCTGAGTGTCTATGGGCTGGGCATCAGGAATCGTGTCAGGCTCTGACTCTAGAAAGATCACACCCTCACCAAAGTCTTCAGCTTCGGTCGTGCTGATGACTTGGGCCATGCTAGCGGTGGCTGTACCACCTAGGAAAGCAACGGTACCCAAAAGTATGAACGCAACCCGATTCGTTTTCATGCCTATCCCCATATTGTTGTGTATTTACTAAAACTTACCCAGAGTGAGAACTAGAGTTTCCGCCAGACCGCTGGCAATGTCTACTCGCTAAACATCTAAAGTTGTCATTTTAGGGGCTAATGCCCAGGATGGATGTGATCTTGGACTGGGGGGCCGGTCAATGGGTGGTCAATGGCCGGTCAATGGGCGACCCATGGGTGGCAATTGCGATAGAGGTGCTATGGAACGAGTGTTGTCTAGAAAAGTGTGGCTGCGAGGATTTGGGCGGCTTGCGATCGCAAACATCATATCTAACCTGATGGTCCCCCTGGCGGGCCTAATTGACACGGCGTTTCTAGGTCATCTAGACGATATTCGCCATCTGGCGGGCGTAGCCCTGACAGCCGTGTTGTTTAACTTTATCTACTGGAGCTTTGGCTTTTTGCGCATGGGGACCACCGGGCTGATGGCCCAGGCCGCTGGGCGCAACGATCGCTCGGAGCAGTGGCGAGTGGGGCTGCGAGGGTTGAGTGTGGCCCTGGTGTGTGGGCTGGCCATTGTGCTGTTGCAGCACCCACTACGACTGGTGGGGTTTGCCATCCTCCAGGCTGATGCCGATGTATTGGAGGCCGGTTTAGCGTTTTATCAAGGCCGCATTTGGGGCGCGCCAGCGGTACTGGTCAACTATGTGCTGCTGGGCTGGTTTTTGGGTCTGGGCTATGGCCGCCGCGTATTGGTCTGGGCGGTAATTGGCAATGGAGCCAATATCCTGCTCGACTATTGGATGATTGTGCGGCTGGGGTGGGATAGCTATGGGGCTGGGTTAGCAACAGCCCTTAGCCAATACACCATGCTGTTGGTGGGGCTGGTGCTATTGGTGCGATCGGTGTCGTGGGGCCAAGTGTGGCAGCAGCGGTGGAGCCTATGGTCTCGAGGTGCCCTAAAAGATCTGTTCCGCCTCAATCGCGACATTATGGTACGCACGTGGGCCTTGCTCCTGAGCTTTGGGCTATTTACCAATCTCAGTGGCGGTATGGGGACTGAAATCCTGGCGGTGAATACATTGCTCCTACAGGCGCTAACGCTGACCAGTCATTTTTTAGATGGTATTGCCTTTGCCACGGAAACCTATGCTGGCAAGTTTTATAGCCAGGGCGATCGCTCAAAATTGCTGGCGTTGGTCAGATTAGGGGGTGGTGTGAGTGTGGGGTTAGGCGTGGGCGTTGCGATCGCGTTTGTCGCCTTCCCTCAGTTTCTTTTTGCACTCCTCACCGA
>NZ_JADEXP010000605.1 GCF_015207065.1 Leptolyngbya cf. ectocarpi LEGE 11479
GTTAGATGCAGATCATCCAAATGCGATCGCAGCTGCAAAGCGGCCATTCCATACGATTATTCCTGGTTTTCTGAGCCGAGATGGTCAGGCATTAGGTCCGTTTGGGGTGATGGGGGCTTCGATGCAGCCCCAGGGGCATTTACAGGTGGTTTCGAATTTGGTGGATCAGGGGTTAAATCCGCAGGCGGCGTTGGATGCTCCTCGCTGGCGGTTTGATCGCGGTAATCGGGTGTTTTTGGAACAGACGGTGCCGCGTCATGTGGCGTTGGGGTTGGGCGATCTGGGTCATGATGTGCGGGTTGTTGCGGAGCCGGATACGTTTGGTAAGGGTCAGGTGATTTTGCGGTTGGAGAATGGGGTTTTGGTGGCGGGGTCGGAGCCACGGGCGGATGGGATGGTTATTGTTTTGTAGTGTTTTTTTGGGGGTTGGAGGGGAGTAAAACCGGCTGCTTGGGGTCCCTCCGAGTTCCCCAAACCCCCTGGGCAGGGCGGGATGCCGCCCTACAACCCTCATAAGAATAAAAATGTTGTCCCGAGTAGCAGGGAAAAGGGGGGAGTCGGTGGGGTGAGTTTTAATTTTCTGTGACGCGTCACAGAAAATTAAAAAAGCGTTGGTGCTCGATTCTCAGTTAGGCAATTTTTTTTGAGAGAGGCTTAGCACAATAAGACAACTTTCCTTTTACGGTGTGGAGCGAATGCGGAGCAGCGTAACCACCCCACCGACCGCCAGTGCAACTACTTTTAGCTAATGTTTATAACCCTCTTGTGCAAGGGGTGTGGGGACGTTGAGGTCCCCACGAACAGGAGGGTTTCAGGGAGGAAAGCCCTGAGCAACCCACTTCACCATTAGCCGATTGTTGAAGGCACAATCGCACCTTATCGCCATCGATTAAATCACTCTGACCCGTTTAGTCAAAATCGCCATCATTTCATTCGGTCGCCCGGTGGGCAACGGCTTACTCCAATCATTCGGCTCAGCATAGTTAAGCCTATAAAGCAGCAGAATAGTATTGCGAATCACCGTCAAACTACCCAATAACGTATGGTTAACGTTCTCGTATTCAAACTCGGGCAGGGAATCATTGGCAAGCGGAACATTGGACGCACCTGCGCCCTGGCTATTGTCTTGAAACATGGGTCTGGTCTCCAGATACAGTACATGCCCCCTGGAAGTCATCCGGACGCCCAGGAGGCTGGAGCCAGAACCCAATACCCAGCGGCTCCTCAGAAATTTTGCAAAGCGGAGCTACTGAGCCATAATGACCAAAGCTTCCAGGATTGCGTAAGAATCCGAGAGGTTAGCTGTCAGCAAGGTGTCCCCACACCTGCTGGCAGTGCCAAATATTGAGTTCTGAAATCAGGCAGCGATGATAATCACAGCCCTGAAAAGAACATACGACCTATGGATAGTCATCGTCAAGTAAAAGATTGTGACTACTATTTTTGCGACCCTAGAAGATACTTAATTCCTATACAGGCCTCTCCACTTTATCTCTCGAACTGCCTGGTGAACTAACCCTTCACGTTACCCAACAACAGTTTAAAACACTTGCCATGTCAGCTGTCAGGTGAAGATAGTTTGCCTGGATTTATACTCAACTTAAAGTGCATCTGGAACTAATGCAGGCTCTTCACAACCAAAATTAGTGCAAGGTTTGAGTATACTGCAGCTATCACTAACCTGATGCTGCTCAATGCCCAAATGGTTCAACAC